>CAZHDF010000126.1:0-10413 GCA_964531525.1 uncultured Alphaproteobacteria bacterium
TCGACGCCGAGCGAGCGCGCCGTCTCCTCGCCGAGCGTCAGCGCATCCAGCGCCCGGCCGATGCCGAGCAGCAGCACCCAGCCGAGCAGCATCACGGGCGCGGCGAGGGTCACATCGGCGAGGCTGCGGTCGGCGAGCGAGCCCAGCATCCAAAAGGCGATCTCGAGCGCCGCGAAGGGGTTGGGCGCGAGGTTGAGCACCAGGGCGGTGAGCGCCGAGGCGAAGCTCGCGATCGCGACCCCGGCGAGCATCAATGTCAGCACGCTCGAATCGCGCCCGGCGAGCGCCATCAGCGCGACGACCGCGACGCTCGCGCCGATCATGCCGCCGATCGGCACCGCCAGCGGCAGCACCGCGCCGAGGCCGGCGTAGAACACGATCGCCGCGCCCAGCCCCGCCGCGCTCGAAACCCCGAGCAGCCCCGGCTCGGCGAGCGGGTTGCGCAAAAGCCCCTGAAGCGCCGCGCCGGTCAGCCCCAGGGTCGCGCCGACCAGCACGCCCAGGATCGCGCGCGGCAGGCGGATCTCGGCGAGGATCACGGCGATCGCCGTGGGTCTGTCGGCGGCGAGATCGCCGAGCGCGGCGGCGAGCGGCAGGATGTCGCGGCCCAGGATCAGGGCGGCGACGAACAGCGCCGCGACCAGCAGGGCGAGCGCGAGGATCAACGCGCCCGCGCCGACCTCGCGCGTGCCTCCGGCGGCCGCGCGTTGCAGCGTCGGGCTCATGGCGCGGCGCCCGCGAGCAGCGCCGCCGCCCGGGCGACCAGCGGCGTGCCGCAGTCCCACAGCCGCCCGGGCACGACGACCTCGCGCCAGGTCGCCGCCGCGCGCGCGAGCGCGGGATGGCGCAGCACCTTGTCGGCGAGCGCCGGACGGCGGGTGTCGGTCGGGCCGAGGACGACGATGTCGGGCTTGGCGAGCAGCAGCGCCTCGAGCGGCAGGTAGCCGTAGCCGACGAGCCCGCGCCGCGCCGCCAGGTTGTCGAAGCCGACGGCGGCCAGCAGGTCGTCCATCAACGTTTCCCGGCCCATGGTGACCGCGCCCGGGCGCAGCACGGCGGCGAGCGGGCGCGGCCCCGTCGGGCGGGGCAGGGCGGCGATCGCCGCGTCCATCTCGGCGATCAGCCGCTCGGCGCGGGCCGGCTCGCCGATGGCGGCGCCGACCTCGCGGGTGATGCGGCGCACGTCGGCGAGGGATTGCGCGAGATCGACCGCGAGCACCCGCAGGCCCAGCCGGCGCAAAAGCGCCGCCGTGGTCCGCCCGGTGAACGGGCCGGTGAGCACCAGATCGGGCGCGAAGCCCAGGATTTCCTCGGCCCGGCCGTGGTTGACGGCGATCCCCTCGGCCGCCTCGGCGAGCGGCGAGATCGACGGGTCGCGGGCGAGGTAGCTGACCGACGCGATCGCCGGCCGCTCGGCCAGCATGAGAACGAGTTGATCGGTGCAGAGGTTGATCGAGACGATCCGCCGCGCCTTCCCGTTCGCCTCCGTCTCCGCCGCGCGCGCGGGCGCGGCGCCCACGGCGACCCCGGCGGCGACCGCGAGGGCCGCGGCAAGGGTCGCGAAACGGGGGGCACGGCGGATCATCTCACTCTGTCGCCCTCCCTAGAAGGTCGCCCTGAGGCCGACCAGCGCCGAGATGCCGAGGGCCTGGAAGCCGTCCGCCGGCTCGTAGGACTTGTCGAACAGGTTGTTGACCCGGGCGTAGAAGCGCCAGGTGTCGCTCAGCCGATACGTGCCCGCGAGGTTGACCACCGTGTAGCCGCCGGTCGTAATCCGCGCGAAGGTATTGGAATCGATGTCCACCCGCCGTCCGGTGTAAAGCGCCGTCGCCGTGACCGAGGCGTTCTCGGTGACGTCGTAGGTGGCGGCGAGCGACAGCTTGTGCTTGGGACGGCGCAGAAGCTCGGCGCCGGTGGTGTCGTCCTCGGCGATGGTGAAGGTGTAATCGGCGCGGACCGAGAGATCGGACAGGGGGCGCAGCGCGACGAACGCCTCGATTCCCCGGGTCTTGGCCTTGCCGATGTTGATCAGGGTCGAAAAGCTGCCGTTGAAATCGATCAGATCGTCGATCCGGATGTCGAAATAGGTCGCGCCGAAACGCAGCCGGTCATTGAACAGGGGCTGCTCGAAGCCGACGTCCCAGGCGCGGCTGGTCTCGGGCTTGAGATCGGGGTTGCCCTGGAAGATCCCGAAGCCGCCGAAGAAACTCGCCCCGAAGAGCTGTTCGAGCGACGGTGCCTTGAAGCCGGTGCCGTAGGAGCCCTTGATCTTGGTTCCGGTCTCGCGGTGGATGTAGGTCGGCGCGATTCGCCAGGTGGTCTTGCTGGCGAAGCGGTCGTGGTCGTCGACGCGAATGCCGATGGTCGTGAACAAGCGGTCGCCGAACGACGACTGGAGCTGGGCGAAGGCCGCGTTGGTGCGCGCCTCGTTCTTGGTCCGCGAGGAGAAGCCCGAGGAGAAGTCGCTCGCGCTGTTGGACTTCTCCTTCTCGGTCTCGGCGCCGAGGGTCAGGATCTGGGACTCGGTAAGCGAAATGTCGCCCTGCCAGTCGAACTTGAGCTTCTTGCCCCGGAAGGTCGAGCTCGAGAACGCCGCCGAGAGACTGTCGGCCGGGTCGCTGTTGTCGCGGTTGAAGTCGGTGTAGGCGACGCCCAGGCGGTTGTCGAAGCGGCCGTCGAACAGCGCGACCCGGGCCGAGGCGCGGCCGAAGAACTGGCGGTTGTTCTGGCGCGCGTTGGGGTCCTCGGCCGAGGTGTCGAGATCGTTTTGCGCGAACAGGTAATGGGCGACGAGGTCGATCCGCGCGTCCTCGGTGAGCCGGACGCCCATCCGGGTCGAGGCCTTGACGCTTTCGAAGCCGTCGTTCTCGTTGGACGCGCCGGCGGGTCGGTTGCGCTTGGGCGTGATGCTCTCGCCGTTGGTATCGAAATGCTCGACCGAAACCCGGTAATCGAAACGTCCGATCGAGCCGCTCGCGCCCGCCGCCTGGTTGAAGGTCGTCTGCGAGCCGCCCTCGAGCGCGGCGTCGAAGCGCGCCGGCCCCTTGCCGCGCTTGGTGATGATGTTGATCACGCCGCCGATCGCGTCCGAGCCGTAGATCGTGCTCTGCGAGCCGCGCAGCACCTCGATCCGCGCCACGTCGGCGAGCAGCAGGTTGGCGAAGTCGAAGGCCCCGTCGGGGGTCGAGGGGTCGTTGATCTCGATGCCGTCGATCAGCACCAGGGTATGGTTCGATTCGGTGCCGCGCATGAATACCGAGGTAACCGCCCCGGTCGGTCCCGACTGGACGACGTTGAGCCCCGGCACGAGGCGAAGCGCCTCGGGCAGGGTGCGGTACTGGCGGCGCGCGATCTCGTCGGCGGTGATCACGGTGACCGAGCTCGCCACTTGTTCGAGCGGCGTCGGCAGGCGGGTCGCCGTGACCACGGTCTCGGGCAGCTCGGCGACCGGGGTTTCTTCACTGGTCTGGGCGGCGGCGGGCGCCGTCGGGACGAGAAACGCGGCGAGCAGGAGCGCCGCGACAAGGGGCGAGGCGGCGCAAGCCAGGCGGCGCCGGGTTTCGGGGTGGATCGTCATGGAAGCCTCCATCGAGTGACGGGAACGGCGCGGCGCCGGCACTCGGCCGGGCCGCGAGCTCGAACGGAAGCCATGCGGTTGTCGGAGGCGGAATCCCGCCGCGCCCATGCCCGGGGCATGAACGGCGGAAACACGAAATGCGAGTCCTGGTGCGAACTGGTCACGCGCGGAACCCCGGTCGGCAACAACACAGCGTCCTGCGTCACCGCTCACGGAGTACCGTACCGGCGGGCTACCCCGGCCACCGGTGGGTGACGCCGTGACGGCAGGTCTCCTGGCTCGCGGGTCGCGGCGATCGCTCGACCTTCCCGGTTTCCCAGTGGTCAATTCGGAGCGAGCGCTCTCCGCCTACAGTTGCGGGGACAGCCGGGGCATGGACGGCGAACCGCGCCGTCGCACCCCGTTCCCTTTCAATCCCGAACGGGAACCGTCACGCCCGACACTTAACCGGAATCCTCGATCCCGCGCAAGCGCGCCGCGCCCCCGATGGGAATAAGCGCGCCGCCGCGACGTATATTGGATTAAAGGGCGGGTTTCGCGCCCGCCGACACACGGGGATGGGCCACGGGGCGCCCACGGGAGAGAGATGGCCGATTTCGCTCGCCGCCTGGTTGCCGAGATTCCGGCGCTGCGCCGCTACGCGCGGGCGCTTACGGGCGATGCGAGCGAGGCGGACGACGTGGTGCAGGACTGCCTCGAGCGGGCCTGGAGCCGGGCGCATCTGTTCCGCCCCGACCGCGATCTCCGGGTCTGGCTCTACGCCATCCTGCACAACGGCTTCATCGACGACCGCCGGCGCGCGCGCCGGCGTCCCGCGTCGGCGCCGCTCGCCGACGCCGGCGATCGCCTCGCCACGCCGCCGGTGCAGGATCTCGACCGCGCGATGGCCGATCTCGACCGGGCGCTCGCCGCGCTTCCCGACGCGCAGCGCGCCGTGCTCGTGCTGGTCGTCGTCGAGGGGCTGTCCTACGCCGAGACGGCGCGCGTCCTCGACGTGCCTCCGGGCACGGTCATGTCGCGCCTGCACCGCGCGCGGCGACGATTGCACGACCTGATGGAGGGGGAGGCGCCGCCCCGGCTGCGCCGCGTGACATGACGGGATCGGACCGGATGAAAACGCGACCAATCGCCCGCGAGGACCTCGACCGCTTCGTCGACGGGACGCTCGATCCCGAGCGCCGCGAGGCGGTCGCCGCCCATCTCGCCGCCGACGCCGACGCGGCCGAGGAGGTCGCCGCGCTGCGCCGGATCGATGCGCTCCTGCGCGCGCGCTTCGACGGCGTCGCCGACGAGCCGGTGCCGCCGGCGCTGCTGCGCGCGGCGACGCGGGAGGGCGCCCGCCGCGAGACCCTCGGCCGGCTCGCCCGCGTGGCCGCCGTGGCGCTTCTGGCCGCGGGGCTTGGCGCGTTCGGCGGCTGGTACGGGCGGGGCCTGTACGGCGGGATTTCCGGCAACGGGACACCCGCCTGGGCGCAGTTCGCCCGCGAGGCGGCGGCGGCGCACCGGCTTTACGCGCCCGACCGCGACTTTCCGGTCGAGGTCTCGGCGGAACGCTCGCGGCGGCTGTTCGACTGGCTCACGCGGCGGATCGGCGCGCCGGTGCGCGCCCCCGCCCGGCTCGGCGACTATCGGCTGATCGGGGGCAGCCTTCTTCCCGCCGACGACGGGCCGGCGGCGCTGTTCATGTACGAGAATTCGAGAGGCGGCCGGCTGACGCTGTATCTGCGGGCCGATCTTCTCAATCGCGGCGAGGTCGCGTTCCAGGTTCGCCGCGAGGGCGACGTGAACGTCCTTTACTGGCTCGACGGCCCGCGCGGCTACGCGCTTTCGGGGGACGTCGACCGCCGCGTGCTTCTGGGGGTCGCCGAGGGTCTCTACGAGGCGGTGGGATCGTGATACCGGTGGCCCGCCCATAAACCCGATAAATCAAACCCGATAAACCCGAACCAGGAAAGGGAGGACCGATGAAAAGAACCCCGATGACGACGGCGCTCGCCGCGATGCTCGCCCTCGCCGCCGCGCCCGCGATGGCGGCGGGCCTTAGCGAGCAGACGCCGACGGTCGTGAAGGTCGAGCTCGGCGCGAAGGGCGGCGATCTCGTTTTCGAGCCCAGCCAGCTCATCTTCCAGGCCGGCAAGCTTTACAAGCTCGTCGTCGAGAACCCGAGCCCGACCAAGCATTACTTCTCGGCGCTGCGGTTCGCGAGCGCCGTGTGGACGCGCAAGGTCGAGGCCGACGGCGTCGAGATCAAGGGCAGCGTGCGCGAGATCGAGGTCAAGCCGGGCGGCGAGGCCGAATGGTTCTTCGTTCCGGTGAAGGCCGGGACCTTCCGGCTCGAATGCACGATCCCCGGCCACGCCGAAGCCGGCATGGTCGGCACGATCCGCATCGAATAGCTTTTCCGCTCGCGGGTCCGCCCCCGTTCCAGCCATGCGCGGAACGCGGGACGGATCTGCGAAATTCGCGCACCACTTCCGGGCGTCGTTCAGCGATCGGTAACGCTCGCGGGCCGACAATCGGCATCGCGATATTCGCCCGCGACGAGTAGGAGTGCGCGCCATGATGATCCGGTTTCGACAGGCCGAAAAGCGGGACGGCGAGCGGGTCGACCCGACGGCCGTCCCACGCCGCCGTCCGCCGCCAGCGCTTCTCGATGCGCGCCCCGACCGCGAGGACCGGCCGGTCCCGCCGCCGGGCGTCTTCGAGTTTCGCCGCTGGCGGGACGACGGCGCGCATATCGCCGCGCGGTAGGCACCCCGTCTTCACATCGGCGAACGGCTCGTCTAGAGTCTTTTCCACTTACGTGGAACCGCACCGGCCCGCTCCCCCGCCCGGCCACCCAACGGGATCGTACGCTGTAGGGTGGCCGGGCGGGGGAGCGGGCCGGAGCCGCCTAAAGAAAAAAGGCTCTAGGGTGCCGCCGATGCAAACGACGCCCGACCATCGCCTCGACGTCACGGGGCTCGCCTGCCCGCTGCCGGTGCTCAAGGCCAAGAAGGCGATCCGCGCGCTCGCGCCCGGCGCGGTGCTCGAGGTCGCGGCCACCGACCCGGGCGCGGTCAAGGACTTCCACGAGTTCTGCCGGGTGACCGGTCACGTCCTTCTCGACCACGACGAAAAGGACGGCGTGTTCACCTTCCACATCCGCCGCAAGGACTGAGGGCGGCGCGCGCTTCCTGGCGGGCAAGGCGCGAAAGACTTGAGACGGCGGCGTCGAGCGTGTCATCATGACGGGGCCGCGCTCACGCTGCGCCTCCTCCCCATTGCAAATCCGTGTCGAGCCATGATCCTGACCCGCCGATCCCTGCTCACCGTCGCGCTCGCCGCCGTCGGCCTGGGCGTCGCCGGCTGCCAGTCGCCGCAGCCGCCGGTTTTCCCCGAGATCACCTTCGTGCATGAGGCGCCGCTCGCGCTCGACGTCGCCGAGATCGACTATGTCGAGGCCTATATCGCGCCCCGGACCGCGCCCAATGTCGATCACCTGTTCCCGGTCCGGCCGGCGGCGGTTGCCAAGCGCTGGGCCAAGGACCGCCTGCGCGCCGTGGGCACCAGCCGCCGCGCCCGGGTCACGCTGACCGACGCCTCGGTGATCGAGACCATGCTCAAGACGCGCAAGGGGATCACGGGCGCGTTCTACAACGAGCAGGAGCGGCGCTACGACGCGACGCTCGAGGTCAAGATCGAGATCTTCGACGACCGGGGCTTCAGCCGGGGCCACGCCTCGACGGTCGCCAAGGTCTCGCGCACGGTGCCCGAGGACATCACGCTCAACGACCGCGACAAGGTCTGGTTCGAAATGACCGAGACTCTGGCCAAGAAGTTCGACGCCGAGTTCGAGCGCACCATCCGCACCTACCTCGGCGGCTTCCTACGCTAGCGCATGATGTTTTTGCATCGAATCGCCGACTTAAACACATCCCGCTCTAACCCACCTCGATCTCGGCGAAAGCGCGCACCGGGAACGACGCGCCGCCCACGATCGGCGGCGCCACGGCGGTGAAGCGGAAGCCGCTTTCGGGCAGGGCGTCCAGGTTGCACAGATGCTCGACGATCGGCAGGCCCGCGTCGAGCAGCCGGGTATGGGCCGGGCGCGCCGGGTTTTCGGTGTCGTCCACGTTCCAGAAATCGACCCCGACGAGCGTCGCGCCCGCCTCGATCAGCCGGGTGACGAGGGCGTCCGAGAGATAGGGTCCGGGCTCCCAGTACGCCGCCCCGCCCCAGCGCCGATCCCAGCCGCTGCGCACCAGGACCGCGCGCCCGGCGAGCGCCGCATCGTTCTGGGCGATGGTCACCGAGCGGTCGGCGGCGACCGCCGCGTCGGCCACCAGCCCCGGCAGCGCCGCGATCCGCTCGAGCGGCAGGCGGCTCAAATCCTCGCGGTCGGGATAGCGGTGGAACGGGCTGTCGATATAAGTGCCCACGTTGCCCACCATCTCGACCCGACCGATGTAGAAGCCGGCCTTGTCGTCGTAATGAGGGCGCGAGGTCGTATGGTCGAGATGCGCGCCGATCCGCGGCGAAGGCAGGCCCGGGTAGGCGTTCATGCCGTCCTCGATCGGGTGGCTCAGGTCGATGAAACGTCGGGACATGTGCGGTCTCCTCAAGCGGCCGCCGCGAGCAGATCGAGCGCGCGGTCGATTTCGTCTGCGTCGTTGAACAGATGGGGCGAGATGCGCAGATTGCCCTCGCGCTTGGTGATGGCGATCCCCGCCTCGCCGAAGCGCGCGAAGATCGTGTCGTTGCGCGCCGTCTCGCGGTGGCCGAGGACCACGAGGGTCGAGCGCGCCGCGCCCTCGGCGGGACTCGCCAGCCGATAGGCGCGCCGATCCAGACCGTCGATCAGCCGCGCGACGAGAGCGTCGTTATGAGCTTTGATGCGCGCGATTCCCTGGTCGAGGAGGTACTCGACCGAAGCCGCCCAGGGCAGGAAGTTCATGAAGTTGCCGGTCGCGAACACGTCGAGCCCGGCGGCGCCTAGGCAATCGCGCAGCGCATAGTCGCGCATGCTGCCGTTGCCGCCATGCGCCTGCATCGCCGCCCAGTAGGCCTGGCCGTAATCGAGTCGATCGAGAAGCGCCGGTCGGAACCAGGCGAAGCCGGTGCCGTAGGGGCCGCAAAGCCATTTCTGGCCGCAGCTCACGAAGCCGTCCGCGGGACTCGCCGGGGCGTCGAACGGGCGCGTGCCGATCGCCTGCGAGCCGTCGAGGATCAGATGGATGCCGCGCGCCCGGCACAGCGCGCCGAGGGCGTCCACGTCGATCGCATGGCCGGTGAAGGGATCGACCCAGCTCAGCGCGACGAAGCGCGTCGCGGGCGTGAGCGCGGCGTCGAGATCGTCGGGAGCGAGCACCGCCCCCCGGGGGCGCAAGAGCCGCACCGTCACGCCGCGCTTGCGCAGCGGCAGCCAGGGGAAAACCACCGCCGGGAAGTCGCCGTCGACCACCAGTACCTCGTCGCCTTCGCGGAAGGGGTAGCCGTTGGCGAGGATGTGAAGCCCGTAGGTCGCGCTGTTGCCGAGCACGATCTCTTCCGCCCCGACGCCGATCAGGCGGCCGAGCGCCGCCTTGAGCCGCGCGGGCACGGTCGTGAAGGCGTCGTCGGGTAGGCGCCCGGCCTCGCTCTTCCAGGAGAAGGCCTCGCGCGCCGCCGCCTCGGCCACGCGAGGCCAGGGGCCGTGGCGCGCGGTGCCGAGCCAGACAGGGTTCTGGGGCGCGAAATCGGCGGACCAGTCGGGCATGAGGCGAACTCTCGATCGTGGTTGTCGTCGGCGCGGCGAGCGCTCACACTACCCCGCCGGCGGCGACGAAATAAAGCCGCGCGGCGGCCAGGCGAGGGGGGATGCCCATGACGGTGATCGACACCCACACCCATATGCTGGACCCGGCGTGGATGGCGCTTCTGCGCGAGCGCGGCGCGCCCCGCTACGAGGTGCGGCCGGTGACCGAGGCGCTCGAAGGCATCTATCGCGCGGGCGCCCTGTTCATGACGCCGATGCCCGGACATTTCGACTACGATCTCAAGGTCCGCGACATGGACGCGGCGGGAGTCGATCTCGCGATCGTCTCGCTGACCTGCCCCAACGTGTTCTGGGGCGACGCGGCGACCAGCGCCGAGGCCGCCAGGCTGGTCAACGACGGCATGGCGGCGGGCCAGACCGCCTATCCCGACCGCATCCGCTGGCTCGCCTCGCTGCCCTGGGAGTATCCCGACCGCGCGGTGGCCGAGCTGGAGCGCGCCCATGGCCTGGGCGCGGTCGGCGTCATGGTGCTCGCCAACATCTCGGGGCGCTCGCTCACCGATCCGGCCTTCGCGCCGGTCTGGCGGGCGATCGACGCGCGCGGCCTGCCGGTCATGGTCCATCCCGCCGAGCCTCCCGGCACGCCCGAGATGGACATGGCGCGCTATAGCCTCGCCTCGACCATCGGCTTCATGTTCGACACCACGCTGTGCATCGCGCGCATGATCTTCGACGGCTTTCTCGACCGCTACCCGAATCTCCGGATCATCGCGCCCCACGGCGGCGGCGCGATTCCCTACCTCGCCGGACGCATGGACCGCACCTGGGCGATGACCGCCGACGGCGCCGAGGCGATCGCGCGGCCGCCGTCGGCGTACCTGCGCGAGCTCTATTACGACGCGGTGGTGTTCCAGCAGGACGCGCTCGAACTCTGCATCGGGGTCGGCGGGGCGGAGCGGATGATGTACGGCTCCGACTATCCCCACGACATCGGCGACATGGCGGGCTGCCTCGCCCGCGTCGACGCGTTGCCCGCCGATCAGCGCGAGAAGGTGCGCGCCGGCAACGCGATCCGCTTGTTCGGGCTGTGATTCCGACG
>CAZHDF010000127.1:0-10340 GCA_964531525.1 uncultured Alphaproteobacteria bacterium
GCTTCGCGCCGTCCACGCCGCAAATCGAGCCCATCCATAAGTCGCATAAGATATAGTTTAAGAACGAGAAATCGCGACTTGTTCCCGCTGCGTTCTCTGGGGCATCCTGGGGCCGAGTTCGGCTTTGAGAATGTCCTTGATGCGCCTGTAGGCGGCCCGCGACTGATTGCCGCCGGCGCGCCAAATATTCAGGTCCATAAGGGCGATCTCTGGTGGGACGCCGACCATGACCGCAAGCCGAACCATCGTCTCGTCACTAGGCAACATGCGGCCGGTTCTCATGGCCGAAATGCTCCCGCCGATATATCCCAAGTGGCGTCCAAGGGCTTTATCGGACGCAAACCCGCCGGCGACAATCGCGGCGTCCAAGTACTCGTTCAGCGTCATATCCTTGTCTCCCCAAAAGACCTTTCACAATACCATATAGGGTGCCCTATCGCTCAACCCTGTTCCCACGCTGCCACGCTTGCAATTAACAACTATCAACTATAGTTTGTATTCGATGGCTACGGCCGTCTCCTTGCCTCCCCCGGCGGGCGCCCGGCTTTCCGATGGTCGATTGTGAGTGGGGGGTCGGAAACGGGGCGTCCGCCCCCAGGGGCGGGGCGAAACGAGTTTTGCCCGGTCGGAGGTGGTAGCCCGCCCGGGATTTTGTGGGCTGATCCCGGCGCCCAAGAGGCGCCGGGAGGCCTACAGCCCACAAAACAAAATGCTACCCCGCCCCGAAGGGGCGGAACCCTCTGGCAAGGAGTAAAAAGCATGTCCTCTTTGAATAAAGCCCTCATCGTTGGAAATCTTGGCCGCGACCCAGAGATCAGGGCCATGAGTAATGGTGATCGCGTTTGCAATCTTTCCGTCGCGACCTCCGAGACGTGGACAAAAAACGATACGAAATATGAGCGCGTCGAATGGCACCGCGTCGTGATCTACAACCAGCAACTTATTCCTGTGGCCGAGAAATACTTGCGCAAGGGTTCAAAGGTGCTGCTCGAAGGCCGCATCGAGACGCGGAAGTGGAGTGATCAATCGGGCGTCGAACGATACTCGACCGAAATCGTACTTCGAAATTTTGACGCCAAGCTGGTTCTTCTCGGCGATCCGCGAGGCATGAACGGACAGGCGGCGGCGGACAAGGCGGGGCACGGGGCCGCGCATTCGGTTGACGCGACCTCCCAGGCACCGCTTGACGACGAAATTCCGTTCTAGGGTCTACTCCATGCGGTCTCAGGATCGTTGCATGTGCCCGGGCTCTAATCGAAAGCTCGGGCATTTCGCCTATTTCCCCGGGACGGGGCCGGCCGGAACTACGTGCCGAATGTGTCGGCATTTCCGAACAATTCATGACGCGAGAGGGCGCGGGAAATGCGCCCGCGCCGCCCGTCTCTTGGGCCGGCCATGGGATAGCCTTTCCGAGATTTTGGGAGGGGCGCCGTCGTGCAAATACTTTGACGGCCGCCGGTCCTCATGACCCGGGGCGCCCTTGACAACATGGCAAGTAAAGTTTCCCCAAGGGCGCGGGAAACGCGGGCGGCGCGATACCGGCTTCGGGATGCGGCCGCTCGCTTGCTTGGGCATGAGCGTGTCGCCAAATGCGGGCGGCGCCTCGTGCATTCACTTGTGACGGTGCGGAGGGAGGCAGGCAGGGCGTTCTACGGCGGGTTGCAGACCTGTTCGAGCGTTTGGCATTGCCCGGTATGCGCCGCCCGTATTGGCGAGGTCCGGCGCCGCGAGGTCGAGGAAGCGCTAGACGCTCACGCCGCGCGCGGCGGGCATGTCTACATGGCGACCATGACCGTTCCGCACCATGCCTTTTCGAGTCCGGCGCATCTGCGCAGCGAGGTTGCGACCGCATGGCGCAAGCTGGCCGCCGGGGCGCCGTGGTTACGGATCAAGCGCGATTTTGGGATTGTCGGCATGGTCCGGGGGCTCGAAACCACGCATGGCCGCAACGGCTGGCATCCGCATTTGCACGTCCTCCTGTTCACGCGCGACCTCACGGCCGACGAGGCCGCCGCGCTCGCCGATCGGATTTACGAACGCTGGGAGCGCATCGTTGAGCGTATGGGGCTCGGGACGTGCTGGCGCTCGGCGTTTTCTTTCGAGCGGGCGCGCGAACGGACGGCTGCCGGCCGGTATGTTTCCAAGTGGGGATGCGATGCGGAAATCGCGCTTTCCGTTCGCAAATCCGGCCGCACCGGGCAACGCTCGCCATGGGATTTGTTGGCGGCCGCCGAGGCCGGCGACGAGACGGCGGCGCGGCTCTTTCAGGAGTACGCGGCCGCATTCAAGGGGGCGCGACAGCTGACATGGACGCGCGGCCTTCGGGCGCTGTTCGGCCTCGACGAGATCGTGACCGACGACGAGGCCGCCGCCGAGCCCGCCGTTGCTGAGGCCATAGGCGGGTTTGATCGGGTTCAATGGCGGTGGATTGTCTGCCGCCGGCTGGCATCGGCCGTGCTCGATGCGGCCGAGGATGGGGGATGGCAAGGTGTGTTGAACATTCTGCGGGAAAGGGGTTGCCCATATGTCAACACATTATCATCCCCGGGCGCTGATTTTGGCGCTCGATCGAAGCCTCGAAACGCTCGCGAAATCAACCGTCGTTGATATCAAGGCGAACGCGGCGGCGGCCGTGGTCGCGGTGCGAAACGTCGTCTACGACCACGAAAAGAGGCTCGAAGCGCTCGAAGCCCGCGCACAATGCGCGGATCTCGATTTTAACAAGCGCGCGCTCGGAGGGACCGACTGATGGGCGAGCGAAAGCTGATCGGGTATGAGCGATGCAAGTTTTGCGGCCAAGACGGGGCGGCCGTGAAGGTTGACGTGTGTGGCAAGGTCTACGTCGTTTGCACGTCGCCGCCGCGCGGGGGAGGGTGTGGCTCGCGCGCTTTCCTGAGGGGCGAGCCGAACGAGACGCGGCTGGCGGCCTATGAGCGCGCCATGAGCGCGCGCGCTGCGAACGACAACGCGCCCAAGGCCGACGCTGCCGGCGCCGACGAGACGACCGACAAGGGGACCGATCATGGACGACTTCAAGCCGATAACGACAACGAGCCCGGAGCCGAGCGAGACGCCGGAAAGCACGACCGCGCCGGGCTTTGGTTCGAGTGATACGGACCATTTTGACGACGTACTCGCTGGTCTCCCGCCCGAGGCCGGCGCCTACGTCGCCGACGAGGCCGAGAGTGCGGCGCCGCCCGAGCCGGAGACGCCGCCGGGTTGCGTCTCAAAGGATCAATTCTTTACGGCCTTCCGGGCGCTGTTCGCGGCGCCAAATATCATCATCCGGCCGCCGCTCCAATCGCTCGCGATTGACCCGACAGACGCCGAGGCGCGCGCGGCCTCGGATGCGCTCTATGACACATGCGTTGACGTACCGTGGTTGCAGTGGCTGATCCGGCCAGAGAGCAAATGGGCGGAACGTGCGGCGGTGGTCGCGATCTTTGCCTTTGGCAAGTATCAGGCGATCCGCGCCGAGATCGCCGCTCGCGAGCGCTCGCGGGGCGCCTCGGGGCCGGCTGGGGGGCCGGCGCCGAACGCCGAGGATGCGGCGCCGCCTGAGCCCGAGACAAAGCCGGTCAAGATCGTCGGGCGCGAATATGACGGGGTTCTGGGGTCAGGATGATAAAGGATGCGCGACTGGTGGCCGTTTATGGCCGGCGAGGCTCGGGCAAGAGCACGCGGGTTAAGGCGCTGACGCGCGCTTGCCGGCGCCTGATCGTCTTTGATCCGCGCGACGAGTACGCGATCGACGCGGGCCTTGCCCGCTTCGATCGGCTGCGAGCAATGTTTCTCGCGATCAAGCGGCGCTGGTCCTCGGGCTTTCGGCTTGCGTTTGTGCCCGAGGCTGGGCGCGAGCCCGAGCAGCTGCACGACCTCGTGACGGCCTTGTGGCGGGCGCAACGGCCGTATGAGCAGGGCCGGGATGGCCGGAAAATAACCCTCGTCGTCGAGGAAATGGACCTCAGCTATCCCGTGCGCTTTCTCCCGGCGTCGATGCAGGGCATGACGCGGGTCTGCAACCAAGGGCGACACGTTGGGATCGACGTGATCGGGGTGACGCAGAGGCCGGCGCAGATATCGGCGACGTTCCGGGGCAACATTTCCGAGGCGTACATTTTCCCGCTCGCGCGCGCCGACGACCGCCGCGAAATCCTCGGCATGATCGGCCAGGAGTACGCCGAGCAGCTGCGCCGGCTGCCGGATCACCACTATCTCAGGTATGAAAACGGGACCGTCACGACGGGGAAGAACAGGATCAGACCCCTATAAGAAATCGCAAATTTTTATTCTATAGGGCGCGCCGTTTTTACCGTTGACGGCGCGGTTTTTTTTATCCATGTGTCGGGCATGAAGATAGACGCAAGACAGGTATTGACGGGGGCGCTGGCCGGGCTGGCGGCGCTCGTCGTTTGGCATACGGTCTTGCGTCCGTTGTTCGAGACAAAGGACCAGGGGTAAAGCAACATGCCGTCCGCCAAGCAGTTCATCGCCGGGATTCTGGTGACCGTTCCGGCGGTCATCCTCGCGGGCGTTCTCATGAACGCTTTCCGCGACAACGATTTCATCGGGAACGCGATTAAGGGGTTCGACAGCTGATCGGCTGTCGCTCCCCCCTTTTTTTGGATCGACGCGGCTATCGGCTGTAGTCGATAGCCGGGCAGAACAGCACAAGGGGCATTCAGACTATGGCTCGCCGCCTCGTTTCTCTCCCGTCGTTTTCCGCCGTCGCCGCCGGCCAGACGGCCGCGATCGACCTTCCCGTGACGGACGTTTATCACGGGCTCCGCATCAAGTACAACACGACCGTTGCCGGGGGGCCAACCCGGGCGACGGCCGAGGCGCATATCCCGCAAATCCGCGTCAAGGTCAACGGCAAGGTCCAGCGCCGCTTTTCGCTCAAGCAGCTGAACGCGCTGAACGCCTATCACGGCATCCCGTTCACGGCCGGCGATGCGACCAAGCCGGCGATCTTTCCGATCTACTTCTCCGAGCCGTGGCGCCGCTCGGCCCAGGGCGAGGATAGCCTCGGCTGGGGCATGGCCGACGTGGAGACGTTCCAGGTCGAAATCGACCTCGACGCGGCCGCCGCCGGCGCGTCGCTCTCCATGGTCGGGATCAAGGAGAAGGGCAACCGGCCCATGGGGCCGATCGTCAAGGTCCGCAACTTCCGGGTTCCCGTCTCGGCGGTGGGCGTCGTCAACTTGACCACGCTTCCGAAACAGGATGCGTACTACGCGCTTCACGCAAACTCGTCGGACATCGCCGACGCAACGGTGCTCGTCGATCAGGAGGAAATCTTCCGCATGACCGGCGACGACGCGAACGCCTACTACGCCGAACAGGGGTTCACGCCGCAGAGCGGGTGGTTTCATATCGACTTCGCCGCGACCGCGAGGGTGGCCGATGCGCTTCCGATGCGGGACACGGCCGGGAACCGCGTGCGGGACTTCCGCGTGGACTACAACATGACGGCCGCCAACAGCTTCGATTTGCTCGCGGAAGTGCTCGGCCTTCGGGACTAGAAGGGGGCCGCCATGGGCGATTTCACGCTGAAAGACTTGTTTGACAGCGCGCGCGGCGTTTTCAAGGACGCGATCGACTTCGAGAAATTCAAGTTCGAGTTGCGGCTTGCGAACGAGGCGCGCGCTGCCGAGGCCGAGCAGGCCGCGCGCCAGGCGCCGGCGGTGCCCGGCGGCGATGCGATCCGGCGCACGCTGCCGCTGGTGATCGGGCTCGCGGTGGTCGGGTTTGTCGCGGTCAAGCTGATCAAGTAGGCGGGCGACATGGCCGCCCCGCCGAAAAACTTCTTCTCGTCGCTGCTGGGACCAGAGACGGGGAGCGCAGGCGCCGCTGCCGCTGGCATCGACCCGATCGCGCTTCTCGATGCCGCCTCGCCGCTCTTGACGCCGGCGCCGGCGTTCTCGTCGGCGAGTTCGCGGGCTAGCGCGACGCAAGCCTCGGCGTTTGTTGTGGGGGCGCCGAGGGATGCGACCGAAACCACGCTGCGATCGGTCATTCCGTTCGCTGTCATAGGGGTGGGAGCATGGTTGGCGATCAAACTGTTGCGACGCTGACGCTGCGCCTCACGCGCTGGTCGCCGACCGTGGCGGCCGACATGGCGCGACTGCCAGAGTGTGACCCGACCATATCGCCAGATTGGTTTCGCGCGCAGATCGAGGCCGGCGGCCTCAAGGCGCTGACCGCTGAAAGCGACGACGGCGAGCATGTTGGGACCGTGCTTGTGCGCACAGAGGCCGGGGACCTCGGGAAAGAGTTTGTGATCGTCGCCGCCGCCGGCAGCTATGAGGGCCTCGACCTTACGGCCGCGATCCTGCCGGCCTTGGAGCGTCTCGCGCGGGATGAGGGATGCGTCACGGTGCGCGTCCATACGATGCGCCCGGGGCTGGTTCGCAAGCTGGGGCGCATGGGGTATGCGACTTCGGAAATCGTGATGCGGCGGGTGATCGCTCATGTCCAGTAGCAAATCCTCGTCCTCGACGACGACGAGCACGCAACAGACAGACCGCCGGATTGGTGCGACCGATCAAGCGGTGGTCCTGAATTTGGAGCAGGGCGCGAGCCTCGAAGTGACTGACCCCGGCGCGGTTAACGCGACCGTCGAGACCGCGCAACAGGCGTTTGATGCGTTCGACCAGCTGATCAATGAGGCGTTCGCGTTTGCCGACGAGCAGACCGCGCGAGGGTTCAAGATCGCCGAGGCGGGACTGGCCCAGGCGCGAAGCGAAAGCGAGCGCACGGTGTCGCGGCTTCTCACGGTCGGCGCGGTGGTGGCGGTGGTCGCGGTCGGCGCCCAAGCGCTCCCCAAAATTCTCAAGTGAGGCCGTTATGTCGTTGAAAGAGTTCCGCGTTTACAAGTTCACGGTGCCGGCAGGCGGGGTGTTGCCTGTCCATGTCACGGGGAAATACATCGCGTGCCTGTCGGCGACCGGGACGTTTCAGATCGGGCTTGACGGGGAGCCCGCGACCGACTTTTTCGCCGGCCTCAAGGCGCGGCTTCCCGAGGGCGAGCAGTTCAAGCTGATCCGCCTTAAGGATACGTCGGGCGCCGCGAACACGATCGAGATCGTGATAGGGCATGGCGATTTCACCGATAGCCGTCTTGTACTTTCCGGCGGTCTGTCGCTGACCAAGGCGACGAATTTTGACGGCCTCGCCGACGTGACCGTGGGCGCCGGCGCCTCGGCCGTGATCATGGCCGCCAAGGGCGCGCGCCGCGAGGCGATCATCGCCAACACCGACGCGACGATTACGGTCCGCATCGGCGGTGCCGGCGTCGGCGCGGCGAACGGGATACCGCTTGCGCCTGGCGCCACGCTCACGCTCGCAACTTCGGCCGAAATCTCGGCGTACAACCCGGGCGGCGCCGCCGTGGTGTTGGCCTTAGCGGAGGTGATGGACTGATGAGTGGGGTTTCGCAGGAAAAGCCGGTGCATCGCATCGGCGCGAGCATAGCGTCGGCGGCGCCGGCCGCCGCGACGGCCGCAACCCTGCTTTCGCCGGCGTCGAATACGCGCGGGGCGATCCTGCGGACGGTCACGGTTTCAAGCGGCGGATCGGATTTCGTGACCATTTGGGCCGATACGGTGGCGCCGACGGGCGTTAACGATCTGAACCGGCGGCGAATTGGGGTTTTCAATGCGAACGGCTCGATGGTGCTACAGCTGCCGATTTATCTCCCGCCCGGCGTGGGCATCTATGGCATGTCGAATGTCAGCGGCTCCGCGATGTTTATTTCCTACGACCTTCTCTAAGTGAGTGGCGGATCATGACCGAGCAAAAGCTATCTCTCGCGCTTCTCGCGATCACCGCGGGGCTGGCGCCCGACCTAGACGCCGCGCTCGCGTTCGTTGATGCGCAGCTGGCGCCGCCGGCGCCGCCGCCCGGCGGGGTGATCGGGCGCCGCCATGAGTTGCGCGGCGATGAGTTTGTTGAAGTCGAGATCAAGGCCGACGGGACCGAGCGCGAAGTGTCCCGCAAACGCGTCAGGGCGTCGGCGTGACGCGGCGCGGTCTTATCGCTCTGGGGCTCGCCGGCGCCGGCCTCCTGCTGCTCGGGCGGCCGACGCTGGCGCTCAATGGCGAGCGGCTGACAGCGGCGCAAGTCCGCGCGCTCGCCGACCGGGTGATTGCGCGCGACTTCGCCGGCCACGGCCTCGACCCGGCGATGATGGTTGCGATTGCCAAGATCGAGAGCGATTTCCGGCCGGGCGCGCTGCGCTTCGAGCCTTGGATCGGCGACGTGTCTGTGGGGCTCATGCAGACCCTGTTAGGGACCGCGCGGTGGCTCGACAGCATCGCATCGCCTGAACGGCCTTATGGGCGGATCGGGCGGCCGAGCCTCGGCGATCTGTTGAAGCCCGAGCGCTCGATGTACGCGGCGGCGGCATACCTCGACTGGCTCACCAACTGGGAGCCGAGACGAGACGGGCAACGGGCGTCCGAGGCTTTCGTGGTCCGGGCCTACAACGCCGGGCCCGGCAACTGGCGCTCGACCGCCGCAGACGCATATTTCGCGCGCTGGGAGGCGGCGCGCAGCGCACTAGGGGGTGTGTGAATGCCTTTGCTATTGATCATCGGGGCGGCGACCGTGGGCGCCGCAATCGGCTTTCGGAACGGTCTCAAGGTGGGCGGTGCCGCAGATGGCGCATCGGCCGGCGTAAGTGTGGGCGCAGCTGTCGGGACGGCGGCCGTGGTCGCCGGCGTCGGCTTTCTCGTCGTGCGCAAGTTTGTCAAATGAACGATCTGCTCGGCGTTGTGATCGCGCTCGCGGTTCTGAATACGGGGCTGTTGGGCGCCATCTTTTTCCGCCTAGGCGGGCTGACCGAGCGCGTTTCCGGCCTGGAACGCAGGACGCGCAAACTGGAAGGGGCTTTGAATGTTTGACTGGCTGAAAAACAGGGCTCGCGAGGCGAGCACTTACGGCGGCCTGGGTCTGGTGATGTTGGGACTTGGCGATCTGTTCAAGATCAAGGAGGCGCCCGCGATCGCGGACGGTCTCAACCAGGTTGCCGGCATGGTCGCCAAGACCGGCGGGCTAAACCTTTATGGCGTCGCGCTGACCGCGCTTGGCGTCCTCGGCGCGATCATCAAAGAGAAGGGGCAAAACAAATGAACAAGGCGAAGGGCCGCACCAAGAGCGGCCGGATCAGGAAGGGCTATCGGCTGACCAAGGGCGGCGCCGTTGTGAAAGCGCGCGCGAAGGCGCCTGCTCGGCGCCCAGGCGGGGCTGTGCGGCGCCGGCGCCGGCGGGCTGATTGATATGCCGCCGTCGGTTCCGCCGCCTGACGCGGGCGGTGCGGACGCCGCGGCCGGTTTTGACGTGGCACGTTTTCTCCACGGTCTCGCGGCTGAGTTGGGCGCGCCTGCGGCCCAGGCCTTCGAGCAACCCGAAGCCGCCGCCGAAATCGCGAACGCGGATGCGGCCAGCGCGGGAGCGCCGGGCAATGTCCGGGCGGTGCTCGGCCTTGGGTTGCTCGTCGCCGCGCTTGCGGTCTGGCGGTGATGGGCGAGTGCAGGATCAGGCGGGCGTGCAAGCGTTTCTCTACAGCGCGGGCGGCCTGGGTGTTTGTGATCCGGGATCACCGGCGGCGTTGAGTTTGTTTTCAGAGAAACAAACAGCCTATCTATGATCCGGCCGGGGCGGGCGGGGCGGAGCGCCGAGCGCGATCATGCGGCGCACGATGCGGCCAACATAGGACGGCGAGAGATTGACCCGAGCGGCAATCTGTGTGTTGGTCCAGCCTCGGGCGACCAGGCGCATGATTTCGATGTTGCGCCGGGCGCGGGCCTCATCGGCCGCTTCGCGCCGCCATTGAACGACATAGGACCGGGTCGCCTCCGGGCTAATGCCAAGACGTCTTGCGGCCTGCTCAAGCGCATCGTCGTCGAACCTTCGTTCTGGATTGAGGGCGCCGGCGGCGATCGCGGCGCGCCAGGCGCCGGCTTTGATCTTAGCGATGGTATGGCGGCTTTCCCGGCGCTGTTGCGCGCGCGCCTCCAAGAGGGTTGCGTGGGCGCGGAGACGTCGGGCGACGTCCTCGAATGAGTGGGCGAGTTCTATAGCTGTCGCGCGATCGAGCGAGGCGATGAAATTTTGTGTCAGCATCTTGGTTTCTCCCCGACGATCGTCTATAAGAGAAATCCTATAAACGATCTGTTTACGACCGGCCTGTTCCGGGCCTTGCCTTGAGCGGCAACGTTAAGGGGAGGGGATATGAGGCGGTTCTATAAGGGAAAACGCGCCGGGAATGTGACCGCCGTTTGTCGCATAAGATATATTATGGGAAATATTGTTCGTATAATATGAGCCCAGGGAGC
>CAZHDF010000128.1:0-3768 GCA_964531525.1 uncultured Alphaproteobacteria bacterium
CTGGCGCTCGCCCCATGGCCGATCATCGGCCGGGGGCGAGCGTCGCCGGCGCGACATCCCGATCCTCGACAAGCCGAATCAGGCACGAAATGAAGATGCCAACTCCGCGCGCCGCGCATCAAGTGAACATGCCGGAGCGTTCCCGTGTTTTCACGGCGATTCTGCTGGTGGTTACGATTTTCATCGTGGGACTCGTGATCGCTTTCGTGGAGCTTCTCAACGACGAGGCGCGGCGCGCGGACGAGGACAAGACGACGGTCTTCATGGTCGCCCAGATCGAGACCGAGTATTTGAGATTGCTTGATAGTCTCGACCGGTTCGAGCATTCGGATCCCGCCGTTTCGCGCGCCCGGCTTCGCGCGCGGCTCGAAGCCCTGCGACGCCGACTGCCGATCGTTCTCCGAGGCCCGGAGGGCGCCGCGGCGCGCAGGATCGATGGCGTCGTCGCGATGACCGAGGCGCTCGACCGAGCCCTCGCCGAGACGAGTTCTCTCATCGCGGGCCTCCGTCCCGGCGACGAGGCCGCCTACCGGCGGGTTCGCGCGGCGCTCGATTCCGCCGACGCGCCGATCCGCCAAGCGGTGGCCAATACGCAGTTGAAGAGCAGATGGGAGAACTCCGATCGCTCATCGGGCGTGCATTCGGTGGTCCTGGGCATCGCTCTCGCCTTCGTCGGCATGCTGCTGGGCGGCGGCTCCCTGATTTTAATGCTGGTGCGCGAGGTCCGACGCACGGACAGGCTTTTGCGCAAGACGATCGAGGCCGAGGCGCGCACAACCCGGGCCGAAACGCATCTGATCGACGCGATAGAATCGATCCCCCAGGGGGTCGCCTTGTTCGACACCGACGATCGGTTGATCCACTGCAACCACAACTACCGGGAGATCGTCGCCAATTCGCTGACCCATCCCGAGCCCGGAACGTCGTTCGTCGATCTCTGCCGCGCCATGGTCGAGGACCACCGCATCGTCGATGCGCGCGACGATCCCGAGGCGTGGCTGAGGGGGCGCGTCGCGCGCCACCGGTCGAGCCGCAACCGCGAGGACATCAGGCTTTCGGACGGGCGCTGGATCAGCATTGCCGAGCGCCGGACCCGAAACGGCGATATCGTTTCGGTCTTCGCCGATATCACCGACGTCAAGGTGCGCGAGGCGGTTCTGAACGAAGCGCGTCAGCATGCCGAGCTGGCGAGCCGCGCGAAATCGGAATTTCTCGCCAATATGAGCCACGAACTGCGCACGCCGCTCAACGCGATCATCGGCTTCTCGGAGATGATCCGCGACGGCGCGTTCGGTCCGATCGACAACCCGAAGTACGTCGAATACGCCGAGGACATCCATTCGTCGGGGGCGCATCTCCTCGAGCTCATCAACGATATCCTCGACATCTCGAAAATCGAGGCCGGCGAGGTCAAAATTCACGAGGAGGAAATCGATATCGTCCGGATCGCGCGCGCCTGCCTTCAGTTCGTCGCCAAGCGGGCGCGAGACAACGGGCTGGTTCTCGATTGCGATCTGCCGGACGATCTGCCGCTTCTGTTCGCCGACGCGTGCAAGGTGAAGCAGATCCTGGTCAATCTTCTGTCCAACGCGGTCAAGTTCACCGAGCGGGGAGGGCGGGTGTCGCTACGCATTCGGTTGCGGGACGACCGGCGCATCGAGGCGACGATCTCCGATACCGGGATCGGCATCGCGCGCGAGGATATCGACCTGGTCCTGAAGCCCTTCACCCAGGTCGACAGCAAGCTCGCGCGCAAATACGAGGGCACGGGGCTCGGTCTTCCCCTGTGCAAGTCCCTGGTCGATCTGCACGGCGGTCAATTCGTGATCGAGAGCGACGTCGGCGTCGGCACGACGGTGCGCGTCGTCTTTCCCGCGAGCCGGACCCGGTCGAGACCTTGATCCGGCGTACCAATTCAGCGGCCGGGCGGGCTCACGACGTCTCCGCGTCGGGATCCCCGACGCCTCTCAGGTAAGTCGATGCGATAATGGCGGCCTGGGTGCGGTTCGAGGCATTGAGGGTCTTCAGGATCGCCGAAAGATGAACCCTGACCGTATTCTCGGCGATTCCCAGTCTCTCGGCGATCTCGTGATTCGACTTTCCCTGAACGAGCAATCCGAGAACGGCCGTCTGGCGTTTCGTCAATTGACCGAACGGAACATCGAAGCTCCTCGTCCCCATAAGGTGGAGATCCGTGTCGAAGACGCCATCGCCGGCATCGAGAATCCTGCTCGGGAAAACGATCATCCCAAGCAGAACCTGTTGAATGATTCCCTGTATCTCGGTGATGCTGCAATCGCTTGTTATTATTCCAGAAATACCGAGGCCGATCAATTTTAGGATGTCGTATATGTTTTTTCCCGACGAAAGCGCCGATACAATATAGGACTCCGGAAATTCCTTTCGAATATTTTTTATATCCGATGTATACATATAGTTATTTGACGTATCCGATAAAATAAGTAAATCATATTTGTGATTTCTTTTGGTGCCCAAGAATTTTCCATCACCCAGATTCTCTCTATCTCCGAAGACCGTCCGGGAAAAACTCTTGACCTCATCGACAATAAAAGTCTCCCCCATTTGTTCAAGAAGGTGCACAATTCCAGCCCGACGGATCTCGTCTTCATCGATAATCAGCACTCGCTGTTTTGTTTTCATTGCGCGTGGTGATCTTTTTTTTAAGATATGAGGATAATGCGTTCCCAGCGCGAAGGAGACATTCTTTTTGATTAAGAGGCAGCGTGTCTTCCTGGATGTTAACCATAGCCGCTTAGAGCGAAAATAGGAAACTTCAATAACATCAACAAACCGTAAATAAATTACGTGATTGTGAAATTCTAAGAAACGCCAATAGCTTATAGGAAATCAAAAAAATATAATCTTTTTATGCTAATAAAAATATTCTAGAGAATTCATCCCGAATCCCGAAGAGAAACCGAAGGAATTTCGGCTCCGACGCCGATTCCGGCTTCGATTCCGGCGCGGGCGGGCCCTTGTCGGTGCGATCCTTCGAAAGCACATATGGGGCTCCCCGTGGCCGCGCGCGGGGAAAACATGCTATCAATACGACGATGCGGCCAGGCAGGGACGCCGCCGGAATGGAGCCGGGGCGACGGCGGCCGGGGGAGGGCGATCATGAGCCGGGCCTTCGTCAAGGAGCCGGACGGCGATGCGGTCGGCGACGACGCGCCCGAACTGCCGGTCAGTCCCCATCCGAATCGCGTGACGCCGCGGGGCTTGGCGCTGTTGCGCGCCGAACTCGACGCGCTGGCCGCGCGTCGCCGCGCCCTCGCCGAGGCCGCCGATCCCGTGGCCGCGCGGCTGGCGCTGCTGTCCGTCGAGCGCCGGATGCGTTACCTGACCAAGCGCATCGATTCGGCGATCGTTCAGGCGCCCGAGAACCGGCCGCGCGACCGGGTGGGGTTCGGCGCGACGGTCGAGGTTCTGGACGAGGACGGCGCGCGCCACCGTTTCGTCATCGTCGGCGAGGACGAGGCCGACCCCGCCCGGGGGCTGATCAGTTGGGTCTCGCCGCTCGCCAGGGCGCTCCTCGACAGCGAGGTCGGCGACGAGGTTCGCTGGCGCCGGCCGAAGGGCGACGCCGCGCTCGAAATCGTCCGGATCGGCGACCACGCGGACGATGAGCGCGGGCGCGACGAGGCTTGAGCCGCGCCCGTGCCCGTGTTTTCGAAAACGATAAATTTTGGTGCGCCCCGCGAAGCTGTATTACCATGGCGCCCCGTTTGTCATCCGATCCCGAGATGG
>CAZHDF010000128.1:3868-10329 GCA_964531525.1 uncultured Alphaproteobacteria bacterium
GCCCCGCGAAGCTGTATTACCATGGCGCCCCGTTTGTCATCCGATCCCGAGATGGAAAGCCAGCAGCATGATTGACGCGCGCGTTCGCCGATCCCCCCGCCTCGACGAGGGAATCCCGAATATCGGTCGCCGCGCGCGGGCGATCCGCAAGGCCAAGTCCATGACGCTCAAGCAGGTCAGCGAGCGGAGCGGCGTTTCGATCGCGACCCTGAGCAAGATCGAGAACGAGCAATCGGTCGGCTCGTTCAACACCCTGTACAAGGTCGCCCGCGGTCTCGGCGTTCTGGTCGAGGTTCTGATCTCCCCCGACGATGAGCGCCCGATCCGCAACGGCCGGCGGATCGTGAACAAGCTGGGCAGCGCCGACGAGCACGCGACCGATTATTACGACTACTTCGTGCACGGCCACGCGCTGAACTCCAAGAAAATGGTTCCGCTGGTGATGCGGATCAAAACCGAGACGGTCCCTCCGTTCGAGGACTGGAGCACGCACGAGGGGGAGGAGTTCGTCTTCGTGATGGAAGGCGAAATCGAGTTTCACTGCGAGGAATACGCGCCGATTTCCCTCCGCGCCGGCGAAAGCGTTTATTTCGATTCGCACATGCGCCATGCCTTCGTGAAAAAAAGCGCCGACGACGCGGTCCTCGTATCCGTCTCCTCCGCGCTGCCCGCCTGACCGAACGCCCGAGCCAATGCGCGGGCCGCCGGCATGACGCCGGATTTTCGGTTTCCGCCCTCGGAGGCAGAAATTTTTTGAAACCGAAAATTTTTTCGATATCATGAAATCGACGGTATTGCCGGTTCATCGGGGAGGGGCCAGGGAAACATCGCCCCCGCGCGTCGACATTCCATGGGCTTCGGGCAGACCGACGAGATCATCAAGATCATAGGGAGAGCTGACATGTTGCAGAAATCGGTCCGATGGATCCAAGCCGCGGCCGGGGCAATGACGGCCGTGGGTCTGTTCCTCGGGGCCTCGGCCGCGCCCCGGCCCGCTCTCGCGGCGGAGGAAATCCTGATCGGCGGCGCGCTCAGCCTGACCGGGGTTCAGGCCCCGCTCGACGAGCCCGGCCTCAGGGGCGCGAAGGTGGCCGTGAAGGCGCTCAACGACGCCGGCGGCCTTCTCGGCAAGAAGGTCAAGTTCATCAACCTCGACGGCAAGAGCGATCCCGTCAACGTCGGAAACGTGGTCGTCGATCTGATCGACCGGGGCGCCGAGTTGATCGTCGCGCCCTGCGATTTCGACTTCGGCGGCCCCGCGAGCCGCGAGGCGCAGAAGGCCGGAATCGTCGGTATTTCCACCTGCGCGTCCGATCCGCTTTACAGCTCCTGGTCGCTCGGCGACAAGCAGTTCACCTTGTCGATGTGGAACACGACCATGGGCGCGACGGCGGCCGAGTACGCGTTCAACGAGCGCGGCTGGAAGAACGCCTATGTCGTCACCGACCAGTTCATCGCCTACACCAAGAGCCTCAGCAAGTACTTCATCGCCCAGTTCAAGGCGATCGGCGGGAACGTGATCGCCGAGGACACCTACACCCAGGGCGATCAGGACTTCTCGGCCCAATTGGCGCGCATCCGGGCGCTCAAGACCAAGCCCGACGTCATCTTCATCTCGTCGTACATGCCGGATCTCGGAACCATCATCCGCTCGCTGCGCGAGGTCGGCATCGACACGCCGATCATGGGCGGCGATTCCTATGACGATCCGGGCCTGTTCGCCGCGCTCGGCGAGAAGTTCGGGAACAATATCTACTTCGTCACCCATACCTGGATGGGACCCGAGGCGAATCCCGACATGCCGAAGTTCCTGAAGCTGTACAAGGAAATGTACGGCACCGCCCCGGACACCTCGTTCGTCGCCACGGGCTGGGACACGATCATGCTCATGGCGGAGGCGGTCAAGATCGCCGGCACGACCGACGGCGCGGCCGTGGCGAAGGTGCTCGAGAACAACGAGTTCAACCTTCTGACCGGCAAGCTCTCGTACCGCTCGGCGAAGGAGGGACACGCCCCCGACAAGGCGGCCGCGCTGGTCGCGCTGTCGAAGGGCAAGCCCTCGTTCCTCGGTTGGCGGCGGCCGAAAAACCCGCCCGCTCCCTGATATCGGGCCCTGGCCGGCCGGAGACGCGACGGCCGCTCGCCGATCGCGTCTCCGGTCGGTTATTCTTGCGCCTCTGCGTGAGCGTTTTTGTATCCAGGGATCGGTAGCTTGGATGACGGCTTCTTCGTTAAACGCGATCGGCGTGTCGGTCGAGTTCGACAGCCTTCGGGCGCTGGACGATGTCTCGCTCGCGATTTCGATCGGCGAGATCGTCGGCCTGATCGGGCCGAACGGTTCCGGCAAGACGACTCTCGTCAATGTCATCACCGGGCAGGTTAGGCCGGTCGCCGGCCGGATCACCTGTGACGGCGAGGATATCACCGGCCTCGCGCCGCGCCGGGTCGCGCTTCGCGGCGTCGCGCGCTCGTTCCAGATCGTCCGCCTGTTCAACAATCTGACCGTCGCCGAGAACGTCGAGACGGCGGCGCTGACCCATGGCCTGTCGCGCCGCAAGGCCGGCGCGCGCGCGAAAGAGTTGCTCGGCGAGTTCGGGCTGCTGGATTTCGCCGACGAGCTCGCCGGCACCCTGAACTACGGCGACAAGCGGCGCGTCGAGATCGCGCGCGCTCTCGCCGGCGAGCCGCGCTATCTGCTGCTCGACGAGCCCGCCGCCGGGATGAACGAGGTGGAAAGCGAGACCCTGCTCAAGATTCTCGCGACCCTTCCGGCGGCGCGCGGGCTCGGCATGCTGATCATCGACCACGATATGTCGCTGATCATGCGTCTTTGCGACCGTCTTCACGTCCTCGCCTCGGGCGCGACCATCGGCGAGGGCGACGTCGAAAGCGTCCGCAATCTTCCCGCCGTGATCGAGGCCTATCTCGGATCGGGCGCCGGCACGGGAGCGGATCGTGCTGCGGGTTGAAAATCTCCAGGTCCGCTACGGCGCGATCGCGGCCGTGAAGGGCGTCGATCTCGAGGTCCGCAAGGGCGAATTGGTGGCGGTCCTGGGCGCCAACGGGGCCGGGAAGTCGTCGACCCTGCTCGCCATCGCCGGAGCGCTCAAGGCCGCCGCGGGCCGGATCTTCCTCGAGGATCAGGACGTCACCTCGCTGACGCCCGAGAGAATCGTCCGCAAGGGGATCGCGATGGTTCCCGAGACGCGGAACGTCTTTCCCGATTTGACGGTGACCGAGAATCTGCGCCTCGGCGCCTTCATCCATCGCCATGACAAGCGGCGCACCGCCGCCGCCATCGAGGAGGTGATGGACCTGTTCACGGTTCTCGGGGAGCGGGCGGACCAGGCCGCCGGAACCCTCTCCGGCGGCGAGCAGCAGCAATTGGTGATCGCCCGCGCGCTGGTGTCCGATCCCAAGATCCTGCTTCTCGACGAGCCGTCTCTCGGGCTCGCGCCGACGATCGTCGAGCTGATTTTCGGGCTGATCGAAAAGCTGCGCGAGCGCGGCCTGACTATTCTCCTCGTCGAGCAGAACGCGGCGCAGGCGCTCAGATGCGCCGACCGAGCCTATGTCTTTTCGCTCGGCGAGGTGGCGGCGTCGGGACCGGCGTCGGAAATCGCGTCGAATACCGACTTGGAAGCGATCTATCTCGGCAAATAGCCGGGCTTGGAAATACGGGGGAATTGCGGGGCGACATGTTGGGGACCGTCATTCAGTTCACGATCGATGCGCTGAGCCTCGGCAGCCTTTACGCGCTGATGGCCCTGGGGCTGGTGATCGTCTACGGGATCCTGAAAATGGTGAACTTCGCCTATGGCGAGCTCATCATGGTCGCGGGCTATACGCTCTTTCTCCTGAACGGCTCGCCGTTTCCCTGGCTGGTGATGGCCGCGATCGCGGTCGTCATGGCGATCCTGACGGGCATGGCGACGGAGCTGGTGGCGTTTCGCCCGGTGCGGGAAAAGTCGGTCACGGCGGTTCTCATCACGTCGTTCGCCTTCAGCACGCTTCTGCAGAACGCGGCGCTGCTTTTCATCTCGCCCCGGGCGCGGACCGTTCCGCTGCCCGACATCTTCACGCGCACGGTCGAGATCGCCGGGGTCATCATTCCGCTTCGCAACCTGTTGACGATCGTCTGCGCCGTCCTGTTGCTCGCGGTGTTCGCGCTGGTCCTGAAGCGGACCGTGCTGGGCATCGCGCTTCGCGCCGCCGCCTCGCAGTTCACCATGGCGCGGATGCTGGGGGTGCCCGCCAACCTGATCATCAGCGTCGCCTTCGCGATCAGCGGCCTGTTCGCCGGGATCGTCGCGATCTTCTGGCTCGGGCGGATCGGGTCGGTGGTTCCGGGCATCGGTCTCGAGCCGTTGCTGGTCGCCTTCATCGCCACGGTGATCGGCGGCATGCGCAGCCTGGTCGGCGCCGTCGTCGGCGGGTTTCTCCTGGCGCTGATCGACGTCTCCCTCAATTACCTGCTGCCCCAGAACCTGCTGCAATTCAGGGACGCGTTCACCTTCTCGCTGGTCATCGTGCTCCTCGTGCTGCGGCCCGAGGGCCTGGTGCGCGGCCCCGCGACCGGCCAGAGAACGTAGGAATCGAACGTAAGAATCGAACGCAAGCAAAGGCGACGAGAAATGTTCCGCTCGAAGATGTTCGTATCGTTGATCCTCCTCATGCTGCCGGTTCTGGTCGTCGTGGGGTTCGCGGATATCCTCGGCGGGCGTCTGGGCGATCGGATCGCGACGACGCTGTTCATCAACCTGGTCCTGGTTCTCGGATTGCAGGTCTTCATGGGCAATTCCGGTATTCTGTCGTTCGCTCATATCGGCTTCATGGGGATCGGCGCCTATACCTCCGGCGTCCTTTCCATGTCGATGCAGATGAAGTCGATGGCGCTGCCCGATCTCTACCCGGTGCTTCGGGCGATCGAGATCACGCCCTTCGAGGGGATGCTCGTCGGCGGCCTCGTCGCGGCGCTGGTCGCGGCGGTCGTTTCCTACCCCTTGATGCGGCTGTCGGACGCGGCGGCGGTGATTACCTCGTTCGCGCTTCTCGTCGTTCTCCACACGATCATGGTCCATTGGAACGCGGTGACCAACGGGCCGCGAACCCTTTTCGGCGTTCAGAGCGGGACGACCATCTATTCGTCCGCCGCCGTCGCGGCCGTCATGATCGTGGTGGCGTTGCTGTACAAGGAATCGCGCGCCGGCATCCTGTTGCGCGCGGTGCGCGACGACGAGGTCGCGGCGGGCGCGATCGGCGCCAATATCTCGCGCCTGCGCTGGCAGGGTTTCGTTTTGAGCGCGTTCATGGCGGGCATCGCCGGCGCGGTCTGGGCGCATTTCATCACCTCGTTCTCGCCCCAGGCATTCTACCTGCGCGAGACCTTCGTCATTCTCGGGATGCTCGTGATCGGCGGCGCGGCCACGGTTTCCGGGGCCGTTCTTGGAACCTTCGCGGTGACCGCCGCGTTCGAGGGGCTGCGCGCGCTGGAAAATGCGATCAACGTCGCCGAGATCTTCCCCAAGCCCCTCGTCGGCCTGACCGAGGTGGTCCTCGCCCTCGCCATGATCGGCTTTTTGATCATTCGCCCGGGCGGGCTCATCGGTCATTACGAGATTGCCGCGCTGCCCAGGTTCAGGCGATTTTTCCGCGCCCGAGGACCGACGGCGAAACCGATCGATCGAAGCATTGAGATGAAATCGAGATGAAAGAGGACCGGCCTTGACCTGGAAAACGAACTATCGCTCCTTCTATTACGAGGGCGCGCCGGAGCCCGAGGATATCGTTCTCAAGCAGGATGAAACCGCGCTTCTGGTCATCGACATTCAGAACACCTATCTGGTTCCGCCCAAGGAGCCGGCGGAGCGGGAGAGATGGGCGCCGTTCCTCGCGCGCATGAACGAAACGGTCATTCCCAACACGCGCAAGCTGCTCGATTTGTTCCGGGAGCGCGGCGTCGAGGTCGTGTTCGCCCGCATCGCCTGCCTCAAGAAGGACGGGCGCGATCGTTCGCTCAGCCAAAAGAAGCCGGGCTGGAACTATCTTCTCATGCCGAAGGACACCGAGGAATCGCAATTCGTTCCCGCGCTCGCGCCGAAGGACGACGAGATCGTCGTCTGCAAGACCACCGACAGCGCGCTGACGGGCACGAATCTGCGGCTGATCCTCCAGAACATGGGGATCAGGAACGTGGTCGTCGCCGGGATCTTCACCGATCAATGCGTCTCCTCGACCGTCCGAAGCCTGGCCGACGAGAGCTTCAACGTGATCGTCGTCGAGGACTGCTGCGCGGCGGGCACCGACGAGCTTCACGACAAGGAGCTCGAGATCATCAACATGATCTACTGCCACGTCGTCTCGCTCGACGAGCTACGCGACTTCCTCGTGGCGTAATTCCGCTAGGCTTCGGCCTTCACCACGTCGCAGAGAAGCGCCTTGTAGACCGGGAAGCCCGAGAT
>CAZHDF010000129.1:0-10184 GCA_964531525.1 uncultured Alphaproteobacteria bacterium
TCGCCGACTTCTACAACCACCGCGTCCAGCGCCTGCGCGCCGACGGAACCTTCGTTCGCCAGTGGGGAACGACCGGAAGAAAGGGCATCTGGGCGGAGGAGTTCAACTACCCGACCGACGTGGCGCTCGCCGCCGACGGCACGCTCTACGTCGCCGACGGCTACAACGACCGCATCCAGGTTTTCGATGCCGACGGCGCGTTCCTGCGCAAATGGGGCGGGCCGTTCGCGCTTGATATCTTCGGCCCCTTCAACGGTTGGTTCGCGGTGACAACCAACGTCACCGTCGCCCCCGACGGAACCGTGTTCGTCGCCGACTTCTACAACGACCGCGTCCAGAAGTTCGCGTCGGACGGAACCTTCCTGACGGCGTTCGGAGGCAAGGGCGATGGGCCCGGCCGGTTCCGCCACGCCATCGCCGTCGCGGTGGCCGCCGACGGCTCGGTCTTCGTCGCCGATTTCCTCAACAACCGAATCGAGAAGTGGCGCTCCAAGCAATAGGTCGACGTGGGATGACGCAGGTATCGGAACGCCACGAGGTGGGAGAGATCGAGAGCATCCAACTCAAGATCGGCGGCATGAGCTGCTCGTTTTGCGCGAACTCGATCGAGCGCGGTCTCGGACGCGACAAGGGCGTCGAGGAGGTGCACGTCTCGCTCGCCCACGAGGAAGTCCTGGTCCGCTTCCGGCCGGAAGAAACGAGCGCGACCAGGATCAAGGATATCCTTCGCGCTCTCGGCTATATCCTGCGCGACCCGCGCAAGGTCGGCGCCTTCGACGAGCAGATTGCGCTCAAGCGCGAGGAGCGCAACGACCTCGTTTCCGCGGCGTTCGTCGCGATCGTCACGATCCTCGCCATGGCGGCGATGGGACTGGGCCCGTGGCGGATGCAGGAATGGCAGGCCTGGATCGCCTGGGCGTTCGCCACCTACGTCTTTCTTTGGAATGGTCGACGCATCATCCGCATGGCCTGGGGCGCCGCGCGGCGCGGGATCGCGAACCAGCACGTCCTGCTTTCGGTCGGCGCGATCGGCGCCTATGTCGGCGGCGTGCTGGGGACGCCGCTTCCGGTCCTCGGCTGGCGCGGTTTCGCCGGCTTCCCGCCCGTCGACTTCTTCGCCGTCGTCGTCTTCCTGACCACCTATCACCTGCTCTCGGGCTACGTCTCGCTCGTCGTCCGGACCAAGGCCTCGGAGAGCGTCCGCCGGCTCCTCGATATGCAGCCGCCGACAGCGCGGGTGGTCCGCGACGGAAAAGAGCGGGAGGTCGCGATCGAGGAGGTCATGATCGGCGACCTCGTCCGCGTCCGACCCGGCGATCGCATCCCCGTCGATGGCGTGGTCGAGGACGGCGCGAGTACGGTCGACCAGTCGATCGTAACCGGCGAGTCGATGCCCGAGGAGAAGACGGTCGGCGACGAGGCGATCGGCGGTAGCATCAACCAGACCGGCACGCTGCTGTTGCGCGTGACGCGCACCGGCGAGGATAGTTTCCTGCGCCAGGTCGCGCGACACGTCGAAGAGGCGAAGGCGATGAAGCCCGGCATCGTGGTCCTCGTGGATCGCGTCCTTCTCTACTACGTCCCGGCCGTGCTCGGGATCTCGGCGGCGGCGCTCCTGTTCTGGGGTTTCGCGCCGCTCGCCTGGGCCGGCGAGATGCGCTGGGTCACCGCGATCTACGCCGCCGTCACGGTGCTGGTGATGGGGTATCCTTGCGCGCTCGGCATGGCGACGCCGCTCGCCCTCATCCGGGGCGGCGGCATGGCCGCCGAGCGCGGCATCCTCATGCGCTCGGGCGAGGCGTTCCAGATTCTCAAGGACATCACCCACGTCGTGCTCGACAAGACCGGCACCATCACCGAAGGCGCGCCGCGACTCGTCGGGGCCGAGGCGGTCGGCGCGTGCGACCGGCGGGCGCTCTTGCGCTTCGCGGCCGGCGCCGAAGCCGCTTCGGAGCACCCGCTCGCGCGCGCCATCGTCGAGGCCGCCGAAGCGGAGGCGATTCCGATTCCCGACGGCCGGGACTTTCTGGCGACCGGGGGACGGGGCGTCGAAGCCGTGGTCGACGGCCATCGGGTGCTGGTCGGGACTCCGGGGTTCCTTCGCGCGCGAGGGGTCGACACCGCCGCCGCCGAGGCGCCGCTCGCCGCGCGGGAAGCGCGCGCGCAGACGGCGGTCCTGGTCGCCGTGGACGGGAGGGCGGCCGGCGTGCTCGCCATCGCCGACGCGATCAAGCCGGATGCCAGGGACGCCATCGCCGCGTTGAAGGCCCGCCGGATCACGCCGATCATGCTGACCGGCGACAACCGGCAAACCGCCGAGGCCATCGCGCGGCAGGTCGGAATCGAGGAAATCCATGCCCAGGTCGTCCCGCACGAAAAGGCGGCGCGGGTTCGCGCGTTGCAGAAAAAGGGCGCCAAGGTCGCCATGGTCGGCGACGGGATCAACGACGCGCCGGCGCTGATGCAGTCCCATGTCGGCATCGCCATTGGCGCGGGCACGGACATCGCCATCGAGTCTTCCGACGTGGTGCTGATCGGCAAGCGTCTTGGCGCCGTGCCCGAGGCGATCGCCATCGGCGCGCTGAGCTACCGCAAGACGGTCCAGAACCTGTGGCTTGCCTTTTTGTTCAACGGGCTCGGCGTGCCGGTCGCGGCCACGGGCATCGTCCACCCCGCTTGGGCCATGGCGGCAATGGCCACGAGCGTGAGCCTGGTGCTCGCAAACTCGTTCGGCGGGCGAGTCCTGAAGGCACGGTCGGCGCGCCCCGACCGGGCCGCGCCCGAGCCATCCGGAAAAATCGTGCCGTCCTTGGGCAACGCCGAGGCCAGGCTTCGCTTTTTCGTCTCCGACATCTATTGTCGGGGCTGTATCGAGACGATCAGAACCGGGCTTCTTGCCGAGGGCGGGGTTCGGACCGTCGAGGGCGATCCGAAGACCAAGACCGTCTGTATCGTTTACGCGCCCTCGGCCACGTCGCCGGAGCGGCTCGAGGCCGCGATTACGCGGCTCGGGTATCGTGTCGTTCATGCCAAGACGGCGTAGCATGGGAGACTTCGAGGGCCGTCGCGCCCCAACGGACCCAAACGTCCGGAGCCTCGGTGATCCATGACCGCCGCGCCGATCCGCACGAAGCAACTCGCGGCCGACAGGGCAAGGCGCTCGCGGAGACGCGCGTTGTCGGTGCTCGGCGGCGCGCTCGGCTTGGCCGGTCTCGCGTGGGTTCTGCGCGGGCTCGATTACGACCGCCTCGGCACAATCCTCGCCAACGCCAAACCCGGTTTCCTGTTCCTCGTCCCGCTCGCCATCCTGGTCGAGCAACTCGTCCGGGCGTGGAAGTGGGGCCGGCTGCTCGACGTGCTGCGCGAGATCGGTACCCTGCGCCTGTTCGGCGTGGCCATGGCCGGGCACCTCGCCAACCTGCTGGCGCCCTTCGGCGTCAGCCCGCTCGTCCGGTCCTGGCTGGTCGCGCGGCGCGAGGGGCTCGCGATGACCGCCGTGCTCGCGACGATCGCCGTCGACCGGCTGATCGACGGCATTGTCTTCGTCGGCCTCGTCGGCCTCGTGCTCCCCTTCGCCGCGTTTCCGGACCCGAACGGCGAAATTCGTCTCGGCCTGACGCTCGGCGGCGTCGGCGGTCTCGTCGTCCTGGTTCCGCTGGTATGGGTGCTCCGGCGCCAAAAACACCAGATCGCCCATGGCGCGGGCTGGGTTCTCCGCCTCGCCGGCCGCCTGCCGACGCGGTTCGCCGGACGAAGCCGGGCGCTCCTAATTTCCTTTTCCGACGGCGTCGTGTGGCCGCGCGAGACTTGGCGCCGCGTCGCCGTGATCGTGGCCAGCGCCGTCGTCAAACTCATCGCCGCCACCCATCTTCTGTGGGCCGGGCTCGCGTTCGACGTCGTGCTGCGCCCGTTCGACTACCTGTTCCTCATCGTATTCCTCGGATTTCTGATCATTCTCACCCATCTCGCGCGCATTCCCGGCGGCTTCCTCGTCGGAGCGGTCTTCGCGCTCGAGCTGTTCGGCGTCGGCGAGGAGCAGGCGCTCGCAATGGTGACGGTCGTGATCGCGTCGAACCTCGCGATCATCGGCGTGGTCGGCGTGTTCACGCTGTGGCGCAACGGGATCGCGCTCGCCGATCTGCGGATCGGGGAAAAGACGGACGACGACGCGCCCTTGGCGTAAACGTCGGGGCGTCGGCGTTCAACCGACGTCGGATCATGGGGCGAAGACGGCCACCCGCGTGATTGGGCGATGCGCGCGCAGGGCATTAAGCGAGCCCCGCTATGTAAGAAAAACGACAAAGAGATAGGCGCAGTAGCTCGCCAGCAGCAGCGCGCCCCGGCCGCGCCCGATGCGCGACCCGGCGAGCGCAAAGAGCAACAGAACCGCGGCGGACGCCACCATGACGAGGTTGTCGAACCTTGCGATATGCGGTGGAACGACGGTCGGGGAGATGAGCCCCGTCAGGCCCGCCACGCCCAGGATATTGTAGAGGCTCGACCCCAGGACATTGCCGAGCGCGACGTCGCCGTGTTTGCGCAGCGCGGCGACCGCCGACGTCGCCAATTCCGGCAGGGAGGTTCCGATCGCAACGACCGTGAGCCCGATCGCCGTTTCGCTTATTCCCGCGACGCGGGCGATGCCGATGGCCCCGTCGACCAGCAGGCTGCCGCCGGCGATCAGGATTAACAGCCCGCCAACGGTCAACAGGATCGGGACCGATATGCCCCGCGTCCTCGACGGCTTCGACGGCGGCCGCGCCGCGTCTCGCGTCCGGGCGGGCCGCCCATGCCCTTCCTCATGGGCCCCGGCCTTTTCGGAAACCGTTGCGCGCTGCGGTCGGGTCTTCGTCGTCTCCCGGCGGTAGGCGCAGAAGAGATAGGCGAGCAGGCCGGTCACCAACCCGGCGCCGACCGCCCTGTCGAGCGGTAAATAGGCCCCGATGGCGGTGAATAAAACGGCGGCGAGAAAAACGAGCGTACCGTCGCGGGCGAATGCTTCCGGATTGACGGCGATCGGGGCAACGATCGCCGAAACGCCGAGAACCAGAAGGATATTCGAGATGTTGGAGCCCACGATGTTGCCGACGGCGATACCGGGGGAGCCGGCCATGGCCGCCTCCACGCTTGTTACGAGTTCAGGCGTCGAGGTGCCGAATCCAACCAACACCAGTCCGATCAATAGAGGCGACATCCCGAAGTGCCCGGCGATTGCGACGGCGCCTTTCACCAGGGATTCGGCGCCGACGACGAGCAACGCGAACCCGACGGCGAGCATCAAATAATATGACATTTCGGCGGTTTTCCGATGTTGACGCCCCCGTCGCTCGAATGCAGTCGTCGGCTTTCCGCGCGACGGCGGTCATGGCACGTCGATGTCGCGGAATTCCTTGCGCACCCTCGCTTTTATCATTTCGGCGAGCTCCATGTACTGACCGCCTCGCGCGCTGGTTTTGCGCCAAGCGATCCCGACGGATCGCTGCAATGCTTTTCCCGACATTTGCAGCGTTCGCAGACCCTTGTCGCGCGAGAGAACGGTTTTTACGTAGAGACCGGGAAAGAAGGAGACTCCCAGGCCGGTCGCGACCATTTCGCGCAGCATGTCGAGGCTCGTTCCCTCGTAATCGAGTCTGACCCTGGCGCCGTAGGCCTCGCAAAGCGTCACGACGACCGTATGAAGCTGATAACCGGACCCGAGCGCCAGCACGTCCTGACCGGCGAGATCGCCGCGGCGGATGCGCTTTCGGGTGGCGAAGGGGTGATCCCTGGGCACGGTCAGATATAGCGGCTCTCGGAACAACAGCACCGTGCGCAAGTTGTCGAACGCCAGGGGGAACGGCGCTATGACGAGATCGTAATGCCCCTCGCCGAGCGAAACAGGCAGGTTCTGCGGCAAGTCCTCGCGAACATAGAGCTTCAGATCCGGGTAGTGCTTGCGCAGGTCGGGCAGAATGCTCGGCAAGAGATAGGGACCGATCGTCGGCGGTAAGCCGATACGCACGACACCGCCGAGCGTGTCCCTGCCGCCGGCCGCCAGCTCGCGGATCTCGGCGGCGTCCCGAAGCATACGCCGCGCGATCGTTACGATTTTCTCTCCCGTCTCGGTCATGACGACCGATGCGCGGCTCCGCTCCACCAGTTGCGCGTCGAGGCGCTCCTCGAGCGCCTTGAGCTGCCCGCTCAGGGTCGGCTGGCTCACGTTCACCTTCGTGGCGGCCTTGTGGAAGTGTCGCATGTCGGCGATGGCCACCAGATATTCGAGCTGTCGAAGCGTTGGCAAAACGGTCCTTCCACGGCGGTCGATGCGCGAGCGTCGTAGAAGTTTATATGGGGAACACGATCAAGACCAGCAAGTCGATAGAAAAAACCTATCAAAAACGACTCCTAAAACGATTGGTTTCGGGCGCCGCCCGTCTCCATCTCAAGGCCGGACGGGCGTTGTTCGAAGGGTCGCCGTGCCCCATCGATTAGGGACGCGCCGCGTCGATCGTCGGCCGAGGTTCCCGCCTTATCTCACGTGCTCCATGGGCAACAGACGGAGTGTCTCGATGCACAGGTTCAAGAACATTCTGGCGGTGTATGGGGACCATGTCGGCGCCGACGACGTGCTGAGCCGGGCGGTCGCCCTGGCGCGGGCGAACGGCGCTCGATTGACGCTGGTCGACGCGCTGCCGGAGCAATACGCCACCGACGCGGAATTCGCGGAGCGTCGGAAAAGACTTGGTCGGCTCGTGCCGTCGATCGAAGCGGAAGGCGTCGAGGAGATTGCCGTCGAGGTCTTCGTCGGCACCCCCTTTCTCAAGATCATCAAGCGGGTTCTGAGCGCGGATCACGATCTAGTGGTCGCGAGCGCGGACGATGGCGCGTCCTTGCGTCGTCTCTATTTCGGCAGCACCGCGACCCATCTGATGCGCAAGTGCCCGTGTCCTGTCTGGATCATCAAGCCGAACCAGCCGCATCGCTATGCCAACATTCTTGCCTGCATCGACCCTAAAACGAACGAGGGATCGGGCAACGAGCTGGACGAGAAGATCCTGGACTTGGCGACCTCCCTGGCCGAGACCAATGCCGCGAGGCTGCATATCGTCCACGCTTGGGAGGTCGAGGGAAAGGATCGCGATACCGTCAGGTCGGAGGTTCACGACGCCGTTCTCAAGTCGATCCTGGCAAAGCACGAAGCCCTTCATCGGGCCCGGGTCGACCAATTGCTCGCGGGATATTCGCTGGCCGCGATCGAGCACCACGTCCACATGCCGCGCGCGACGCCGCAGCGGGCGATTCTTGAGCTCGTCGAAACGCACGACATCGATCTGATCATCATGGGAACCGTGAGCCGCACGGGCATCGCCGGTCTACTCATCGGCAACGCGGCGGAATCGATTCTGAGCGTCGTCCATTGCGGCGTGTTTACCGTCAAGCCGAGGGGCTTCGTCACGCCGGTCGTTCTGGACCCGGCGGTGGAGAATTCATGATCGGGGAAGGGGCCGGTCGTTCGGCCGGTTCCGCTTGACAACCATGGGACGAGCCGACATCGGCTAGATTGCCGGAGATCCAGACTTGTTCGGTCCACTGAAACGACCATGTGCCCTGGGGCGCCGTGCGCGGACGTTCTTTCGCCATCCCGCGGCGGGCGGAATCGTGTTGATCATGGCCGCGGCCCTGGCGTTGCTTCTGGATAATTCCGCGCTGTCGTGGCTCTATGACGGTCTTCTTCAGATACCCGTCGTGATCCAGGTCGGAGCGCTTGAGTTGAACAAGCCGCTGCTGCTTTGGATCAACGACGGTCTGATGGCGGTTTTCTTCTTTCTGATTGGTCTGGAGATCAAGCGCGAGGTGGCGGAGGGACGCTTGTCGAACCTCCGTCAGGCCGGCTTGCCGGTGATCGCCGCCATCGGCGGCATGGCCGTTCCCGCCGTGATCTACCTTGCCCTGAATGCCGGGGATCCCCCGGCGATCAGGGGCTGGGCCATCCCCGCCGCGACCGACATCGCCTTCGCGCTTGGCGTTCTGGCGCTGTTGGGGCCGCGTGTGCCGGTGGCTTTGAAGGTCTTCCTGCTGGCCCTGGCGATTATCGACGACCTCGGAGCCATCGTCATTATCGCATTGTTCTACACGTCGGAACTGTCTCCGCCCGCGCTCGTCATCGCCGTCGTCGGCATCTTCGTTCTTGCCTATCTCAATGCGCGGAACGTAACCCGCATCGCACCCTATCTTATTATCGGTCTGTTCGTATGGGTCTCCGTGCTCAAGTCCGGGGTCCATGCGACGCTGGCGGGCGTGATCGTCGCCTTATTCATTCCCTTGCGCGCCGGAACGGGGAACGACCGTTCGCTTCTGAAGGAGGTCGAGCATGGCCTGGAGCCATGGGTGGCGTTCGGGATTCTGCCCGTATTCGCCTTCGCCAATGCCGGGGTGGCGCTGAATGGGCTCGCGCTTTCGGATCTGTTCGCGGGCATCCCGCTCGGGATCGCAGTCGGGCTTTTCATCGGCAAGCAAGTCGGGATCATGGGCTTCGTGTGGGCGGGCGTCAGACTGGGCGTTGCGCGTCTCCCGGACGATGTCACGTGGCTACAAATCTATGGCGTTGCGCTCCTTGCCGGTATTGGCTTCACGATGAGTCTGTTCATCGGAACGCTGGCATTTTCCGATCCCGAACAAACCGCCGCCGTCCGAATCGGCGTCTTGGCGGGATCGCTATTGTCCGCGATCATTGGCGCGCTCGTCTTGCGCTGTGCCTTGCCCACGAGCCGTTTTGCCGGGAAGGCATCTCCAATCGCCAAACTCAATTGAAGAAGCCAAGGAGAGGCCGAGATGGATGTGCCGCATGATCTGATCGTCGGCTACCGGCGCTTTCGGGAAGAAACCTTTGCCCGCCAAGCTGGGCGTTATCGCGCGCTAGCCCAAGCACAGAACTCTCGCACGATGGTGATCGGTTGCGCCGATAGCCGCGTAGATCCCGCCACCATCTTTTCCGCCGCACCCGGCGAGCTATTCATAGTTCGCAACATCGCCGCCTTGGTGCCGCCTTTCGAGGAGACAGGTTCCTATCACGGCACATCCGCGGCAATAGAGTTTGCCGTGATGTCTCTGAACGTAGAGAACATCCTCGTCCTTGGGCATGGCATGTGCGGCGGTATCGCCGCGGCACTGGAGGCGGCAGAGCAGCGAGCGGTCGGGCGTTTCATCAAGCCCTGGGTCGATTTGATCGCTGGGTCGCGCGATGAATTGCTCGACTCGGAGCACATTGAGCCCGAGGTTCGGCAGAAAGCGCTGGAACGGATCGCTATCCAGGTATCCCTGTCTAACCTTACGACCTTTCCCTTTATCAGCGATGCCATGGAAGACGGCCGCCTGGCGCTTCATGGGGCATGGTTCTCGATCGCCGATGCCGAGTTGCAATGGCTTGATCGGGATACGGGTGTCTTTGAACAAATCGATATCGGCAATCCTTGATCTGATGGAGGGCGGCGGCCCCCCCCGTGCGATCAATACGCGCAAGTCCCATGAAGAGGGGCTTGTGCAGGACTTCACCTCTCTCGACGCTCACCGCGAGGCTTGCGAAGCCTATATCCTCAGCCAGAAACACGAGGGCTGGTTCTGCCTGCCCGAGGTGTACGATGACGGCGGCATCTCCGGAGCCACGATAGAACGGCCGGCCCTCAAGACCCGCAAGGTCGACGCCGTGATCGTCTACAAGGTCGATCGCCTGACCCGCTCGTTGGGCGACTTCGCCAAGATTGTCGAGGTCTTCGGCGCTCACGGCGCCTCCTTCGTTTCGGTCAGCCTTGTCCAACAGAAGTGTGGAACGGCGTGCAATTGTGATCCCCATTGAGGGGTGATTGGCATCCAAATTTGCCTCCGAACCTGGCCGGTCCAAGTCACCTCGTTTTTGGGCGGACGAGGTGCCCGTTCACGAGGGTGTCCGAGGTCGAGCGATCGTCGACCACGCCTTAGATCATGATGTTTTTGCATCGAATCGGCACCGGCACACTTCCCCGCCCGGCCACCCACGGGATCGTAGGATATGGGTGGCCGGGACGGCCGTCCCGGCCCGCCGCCGCCGCGAACAAAACACGAAACCTGTAACCCATGTTTCCGGGCTAAACCGTCACCCATGTTTCCGGTTGCGCAGCCCTCGACATCTCCCGGTCCGGGAGGAAAGGCCGGCGGATCGCCTGCTCGTT
>CAZHDF010000130.1:0-10062 GCA_964531525.1 uncultured Alphaproteobacteria bacterium
CCATTCGCATTCCAACGAAACCCTTGATGTCCCCATTGGTCACTTTTGATCAAAGGCCAATAATGAACGGGCATTGATCCTCCAAAGCAGTTTCGCCAATTTGGAACGGTTGTTTTATTATCACCATTTGCTCCCCAAGTATTCCAAACTCTCCCAAAATTCCGATAATCACCCGGCTTCATAACTTCCCCCGTAACCCACATAAATTTGTTATATTTACATATATACCGAAGCCCAATCCACGCGACCACATCGAGTTTAAATGAGTCGCGTAGAAAATCATTAATCGCCTTGGATTTCACGACGGCAAGTCTTCCACGGCGGCCTTTATATAGACGCTGTCGTGCGATTTTTCTTGCGGTATTCCAATCAGTAGTATTATTAAATACAGTCTTAAGTGTTTCGTTTAACTTTGCATACTGCCCCCTTATACTAACTAACTCATAGTAGGTATCATTGGGTTCGAAATAGAGCGGCTTGCCATAGACCGCCTCGCTCGCGATAGCGTGCGAAGCCGACATGAAGATAAGCGCCACCAATACCCATGGGAACAGGATCGAACTTCTAATCATTGCCAACAGTCTCGCATTGCACGGTTCAGAGCGATGCCCAATTGTACCTGATTCAGTACCAGGTGGGCGGGTCTTTCTGCGGCTTGATAGGGGGAGAGGTCGTTGGGCGAACGCGGGGAAAAGTCGATCAACGATGGGCGCGGAACCAAAGTTCCAGCACCATCAGGTCCCAGATCATCTCGCCGAACTCCCCACCGCTATTTCCCCCTCGGGGAGCGAGCGCCCTGTCGATGAAGCGCGGCGCGAGATAGCCGCGCCGCTTGAGCCCCTCGAGGCAATCCCGGGCAAGCGCCTTGAGATCCGGGTCCTCGCGTGGCCAGTCGCTGAACGGCATCCCGAACCCGTGTTTCTTCTTGGCGATCACCGCCTCGGGGAGAAAACCCCTTACCGCCCGCTTGAAGAAATCCCGCAATCGGTGGCCGCGCACGAGCATGTCCGACGGCAACCGCGCCGAGAACGCAACGAGGTCCTCGTCGAGAAACGGAAACCGAACCGGCACATCGGCCATCTCGCACATGCGCGCGACCTTGCGCAGATCGTTGTCGGCGAGCGTGATCTTCATGTCCAAATGCATCATGCGCTTCAGCGGCTCGGACGAAGACGCGCGGCCATAGGCTTCGCGGAGCCCTTCGAGTGGCTGGTCCCGGTTCAACTCCGCCAAGACCTCGCCGTCGAGCACGCCCGAAAGCGTCGCGTGCTCGAAGGGATTGAGCACGACGAGTCGATCGGGCAATGGCACCTTCGCGCGCGTCACATAATTGCGGGCCTTGCGGAACGGCGGGATCGCGCGCAGCGCGGGCAGGCCGAGCACCACCGGCTCGATGAGCCCGGCGCGAAGAATTCGCGGCAAGCGGTCGTAGGCGTTATAGACAAGCTGGCCCGCGTAACGCGTGTTTCCGGCGAAAATCTCGTCGCCCCCGTCGCCCCCCAACATCCGCGTCACGCCCGTATCGCGCGCCATGCGGGCGCAGAAATAAGCCGGAACGGCCGACGAGTTGCCGAACGGCTCGTCATAGGCGGCGGCCATGCGTGGCAGAAATTCGGTCACGTCGGCGGGCTTCAGATAATATTGGTGGTGTTCCGTTCCGAAATGTTCGGCGACGATGTTCGCGTAGGCCATTTCGTCGAAACCGTCGGCCTCGAAGCCGATCGTGAAGGAGCGGACGGGGTCAGCCCCCGCGCCTCCGAGCAGGCCCACGATCGTCGAGCTGTCGAGCCCACCGCTGAGAAAGGCGCCGAGGGCACTGCTCTCGCTCCCCTCCACCGATCGCGAGACGGCTTGGCGCAGAAGCGCCATGAGCTCTTCCGCGAGATCGGGGAAGGCGCGATCGCGGCGTTCTTCGTATGGAATCTCCCAGTAGAAACGAGACGAGATTCGCCCGCCCTCATAGACCAGCATCTGCGCCGGCAGAAGCTTTCTCTGCTCGGCATAGATCGTATGAGGCGAAGGCACGACCATGAAATAGAGATACGAGAACACCTGCTGGGGCAGGACCGTGCCGCCCACCGTCGGATGCTTCCTCACCGCGTCGGTGGTGCTGCCGAACACCAGGCCATCCCCAAGATCGGGCGCATAGCACAGGGTTCCGATTCCCCAGCGATCGATCGCGAGCAGCGCGCGGTCGTTCGCACGATCGATGACCGCAAGCGAAAAGCCTCCCATCAGGTGATCGAGCAAGCTCTCGCCGTGACGCCGGTAGGCTTCGGCGAGGGCTTCGCCATGGCCGCGCTCGCGGGCGATGCGGGCGAGCGCCTCGTCGGTCCATCGGGGCGCGCCCTCGATGGCGGCCCATAGCTCCTCGGCCAGGGCGAGCGACGCCGCGCCGTCGCGTCCCTCGACGTGGAGAGCGCCACCGGGAGCCACATGAGAAAACAGGCATTGCATCGAGGCGGGACCGAAACGGATCAGCCCGCCCGCCATGGTTTCCAAGCTCGCCTTGGCCGATTGCTCGGCCTCGAGCGCGCCGACCCATCCGCAAAGTCCCGTCAAGCTCGCTCGCCTCCCGCGCGTCCGTCGCTAAACAAGAACTTCCACCGCCTTCGGGTGGCCGAGGAACGCCGCCGGGCTCGCCGAAGGGCCGTAGGCGCCCGACTGAAAAACGACGACCAAATCGCCGATCCGAGCCGGCGCCAGCGCCGCCTTGTCGGCGAGAAGATCGAGCGGCGTACACAGGCAGCCGACCACGCTTGCCGTTTCGGTCGGCGCAAGATCCATTCGGTTGCCGATCGCAACCGGGTAATTGCGGCGGATCACCTGCCCGAAGTTTCCGGACGCCGCCAGATGGTGATTGAGCCCACCGTCGGTAATCAGGAAAATCTGCCCCCGCGATTCCTTGCGATCGACGATTCGCGTGACGTAAACCCCGGCCTCCCCGACGATGTAGCGCCCGAGTTCGGTGATGATTTCCGCCTCGGGCAACGCCCGCGTGGCTCGGTCGACCAGGGCGGCCAGCCGCTCCCCCACAATGGCGAGATCCAGGGGGCGATCCTTGGGGAAATAGGGGATGCCGAAACCGCCGCCGATATTCAAGTGCCGGACCGGCGCGGGCGCGTGATCGGCGAGCGCAATGGCAAGATCGATGATGCGCGTCTGCGATTCGACGAGGGTCTCCGCCCGAAGATTCTGCGATCCCCCGAAAAGATGAAAACCGACGAACGCGAGATCCATCTTGCCGAGCTCGCCCAGCATCCGGGGGACGCGCTCGGCATCGACGCCGAACTGCTGCGCGCCGCCCCCCATGCGCATTCCCGATCCCTTGACCTCGAAATCCGGATTGACGCGGATCGCCACCCGCGGGCGAAGGCCCAAATCCTCAGCCTCCTCGGCGATCACGCGCATCTCGTGATCCGATTCCATATGGATCGTAATACCGGCGGCGATCGCGCGCCGGAGCTCGTTTCGCCGCTTGCCAGGACCCGCGAAACTCACCTGGGACGGCTTTACTGGAGCGTCGAGCACGGTTTTCATCTCACCGGCCGAAGCGACGTCGAACCCATCGACGAGACCGGCCAGGTGTTGAACGATCGCCGGCATGGGGTTCGCCTTGACCGCGTAATGCAGGCGAAGGCCGGACGGCAAGTGACGACGAAGATGCTCGACGCGAGCGGTCAACCGTTGCCGGTCATAGACAAAAAAAGGCGTCCGCCCAATGCGCTCGACGAGACGCGTGAGCGGCACCCCGCCGATCACGAGATCCCCGCCCTCGAACGTAAACCCATCGAGCGCGGGATGCCTATCCGTCACAGCCTTCATGCCTCGTCCTTCTCGACGGTGGCCGCCAACTCGGCCGCCAGGGCCTTGCGATCCATCTTGCCGTTGGGCGAGCGGGGAATGGCAGGCACCTCGACCACGCGGGAGGGAACCATGTAAAGCGGAAGCTGCGCCCGACAAGCCTCGAGGAACCGCTCGATATCGAGGCGCTCCCCATCCCGCGCCGTCGCCACCACGACGATTTCGTGCCCCAGCACCGGATGGGGAAGCCCGAGCGCGACGGCCTCGCCGACCAGCCCGGTTTCGTACGCGAAGTCCTCGATCTCCGTCGGGCTGACCCGGTAGCCCGAGGTCTTGATCATCTCGTCGCCGCGACTGACGAAATAGAGAAAACCCTCCTCGTCGGCCCGAACGATATCGCCGGACCAGACGGCCAGCTCGGGATTGCAGATGCCATCGGGCCGGCCGGGAACGGGACGAAATCGCTCGGCCGTCCGCTCCGGATCGTTCCAATAGCCGAGCGCGACCAACGCGCCGCGATGAACGAGCTCCCCTTCCTCGCCCGGCTCGCAAAGCGAGCCGTCGGGCCGAACCACCAGAATCTCCGCGTTCGGGATTGCCTTGCCGATCGAATCGGGACGGCGGTCCACCTCGTCCGGATCGAGATAGGTCGAGCGAAACGCCTCGGTCAGGCCGTACATCAGATAGGGGCGCGCGGCGGGCAGATGGCGTCGCATCATATCCAGCGTCGTCCGTGGCATATGGCCGCCGGTATTGGCGAAATAGCGCATCGACCGGGCGGCCTCGGGCGGCCATTCGAGCTGGGCGAGCTGAATCCATAGAGGCGGTACGCCGGTGAGGCCGGTCACGCCTTCCCGACCGCAGGCCCTGACTACATCGCGAGGCAACAAATAGTTCATCACAACGACGCGCGCGCCGGCGTGAAAACCCGTCGTGAGCTGCGAAAACCCGGCATCGAAGCTCAAGGGAAGGACGGACAGGATGACATCGTCGGCGTTGTTCTCCAGGTACCGACTGACGCTCTTGGCGCCCGAAACCATGTTGCGATGGCTGAGGACGACGCCCTTGGGCATGCCCGTGCTTCCCGAAGTATAGAGAATCCCGGCCATGTCCGTATCGATCACCCGATGCGGCAGCGCATCGACCGCGTCGCGAACCTCCTCCCAAGAGACCCGTTCGGGCATGGTTCCTTCGCCGACGTTCGTGTCGACCGCGCCGTCGACCAGCACGGCCGCGCGGAGATCGGGACACCGGGCGATCTCGTCGCCGAGGATGTCGAACCGCGAACGCGCGGTCACCAGGATCCGGACATTGCAGTCCCGCAGGATATAGCCGACCTGTCGGGCCTTGAGCAGTGGATTGATGGGCACGAACACGCCCCCCGCCGCCACGGCCCCGAACATGGCCTCGACCGTTTCGAACCGCTTGTCCAAATAGATGCCAACGCGCTCGCCGCGACCGAGTCCCAGCCCGACCAACCCCCGGGCGATCCCGTCCATGCGGTCACAGAGTTCCCCGTAGCACAGTGTCCGCCCCCGGAAGGTAAGAGCTTCGGAGGTTGGCCGAACGGCGGCTTGATGGCGGATCAGCTCGTGCAATAAATCGCTCATGGCGCAATCTTGGACCTTAGGAATCGGCGCGCGGTGCGCGCGGTGATAGCCGAGACACCCCGGAAATCGATGGTTCTTCGGCCCCCTTGCGGCCCGGAGGCGCAACCAAGTGGAGACAGGGTACCGCCCGATACGTGAACGAAAGGTGGAATCGAGGTCGTAGGCCGGACACCATGATCTGTACCTTTCCCAGCCGCAGGAATGCCGCCCTGCCCAGTCGCACGGTTCCCAAGCGTCGATGCGACTGCAACGAGGCCGTATTGAAGGCCGAAATTCGGCTCAAGGTCCATTGCGCGCCGATTTTCCGCAGGAAAGCATTGGCCGCATCCCAGAGCCGCGCGAAGGCCAGCCCGTTTCGATGCTCGGGAAGGAGGTAAATCCCGAAATCCCAAACCGTTTTCTTGGCCGGTTCGGGAAAGAATTGACAACGAACTTCATCTTCCAAGTAAGGCCCGAGGCAAACCCAAAGACAACCGATGGGTGCGTCATCCTTGAAAGCTGCGAACGCGACCGTATCCAAGGCTGCCCGGTAGGCCAAAACCTCGTCCGAAAGCTCCAGGGCATGAAACAGGGAAGCGCGGGGATCGACGCGACGCACGACGATGGAGCGGCCACGATGGCTCGGCAACAGCGGTTTCTCGGCCACCGGCTGGGCGACGAATTCGTACAAATAAAGACCGACGCCGCCCCCGGTCCGCGCCAGAATGCGGTGCAGGCCATACAAAGACCCGACGATCGGACCGAACGTGTCGAAGACGCCTTTGATTTTTCGGAACACTTCCAGAATCCTGCGTGAGTTCCCGCGCTGACGAATCGGCCATGGAAGCCGTGGAAACCGGGTATGAAAAAATCCTCTCAAGCCTTTTGCAACGAATTCCCTTATAAACACTTTCGTTCCATGGGCCTAATGAAGCCGGAGATCGGCGGAACCGGGCCATGGAACCCCGTCGGGCCGATCCCCCTAGCGATCACCGGCGCCTGTTTCATCGATACGGAACGAACGACCAATGGCGACTATCGACCACGTCAAGACCGTCTTGCGCGACACGCTACAGCTCGGCGACCGCGCCGATGCGTTTGTCGCCTCCACGCCGCTTTTCGGTAGCCTTCCCGAGTTCGATTCCATGGCGGTCGTGACCGTGATCACGGCCCTCGAGGAGCGGTTCGATATCGTCGTCGACGACGAGGATATCACGGCCGAGGTGTTCGAGACCGTCGGAAGCCTCGCCGAGTTCCTGGACGAAAAGCTCGCCGGCTGAGGCCGGCTCGGCGCCATGGAACCGCGTTTTCTGGAAGGGTCCGCCGGCCCCGTCTTCACCGTCTGCTTCCCGCCGGCGAAGGATACCCCCCCCGAACGGGCCTTCCTTTTCGCCCCCGCGTTCGCCGAGGAGATGAACCGCGCCCGCCGCGTCACGGCCGACGCGGCGCGCATGATCGCCGCCCGGGGCGGCGTCGCCCTGATCCTCGACCCTCACGGCACGGGCGACAGCGGCGGCGAATTCGCCGCCGCGCGCTGGGAGACCTGGCTCGCCGATCTGGCCACGGCGCGCGCCTGGCTCGGGGAAAGGCATCCGGGCATCGAGGTTCGGCTCGTGGGCCTGCGGCTCGGGGCGCTCTTGGCGATGACGGCCTGGACGTCCGATCCGGATGCCTATGGCGGCGCGATTCTGTGGCAGCCGGTTCTTCGCGGCGAGACCTTCCTGACCCAATTCCTGCGCCTTCGCCTGGCCGCCGACCTCGAGGGCGGCAAGGGAGAGACGACCAAATCGCTGCGCGCGAAATTGAGCGCCGGGCGGACGGTCGAGGTGGCGGGGTATGCGCTTTCCCCCGAATTGGCGCGCGCCATCGATCGCGCGCGGCTCGAGGCCGCGCCGCCGCCGCCCGGCGCGCCCGTTCACTGGATCGATATCGTGCCGAGCGAAGACAGCGCGCCCGCCCCGGCCGGCCGCGCGCTCGTCTCGGCCTGGCAGGGCTCGGGACGCCTCGTGACCGCCGAGACCGTCGTCGCCGACGCTTTCTGGGCAACAAGCGAAATAACCCTCGCCCCGGCGCTTGTCGAGGCGACGGCGCGCGCCGCTCTCGGTGACACCGCGTGAGCGTCGAGACCCCCTTCGTTTTCCATTGCGGCGACGCCGAGCTTCTCGGCATCCTGCATCGGCCCGCCGGCGACACGCAGAAGGCTTCCCGGCGGGGCGTCGTCATCGTGGTCGGCGGGCCCCAATACAGGGTCGGCGCCCATCGGCAGTTCCTGTTGCTTGCTCGAGCGCTGGCCGCCGCCGGCCATCCCGTGCTGCGCATGGACTATCGCGGCATGGGCGACAGCGGCGGCGTTTTCCTGGGATTCGAGCATATCGGCCAGGATATCCGCGCCGCCATCGACGCCTTTTTCGAACGCGCGCCTGAAGTCGAGGACGTCGTTCTCTGGGGTTTGTGCGACGCGGCCTCGGCGCTCTGCTTCTACGCCGCCGGGGACGATCGCGTCCGCGGCCTCGTGCTCGTCAATCCCTGGGTGCGGACGGTCGCGGGCGCGGCGAAAGCGCGCCTCAAGCACTACTACCTCCGCCGCCTCGCATCAGCCGCCTTCTGGCGAAAGCTGTTCGCCGGCAAGGTCGATCCGGTCCACTCGGCGCGCGACCTCGCGGGCCATATCGGCAAGGCATACCGAGCCGAATCGATCACGGCGACGGCGACGCCGCCCCCCGCCGCGCCGCCGACCGTGCTTCTTCCCGCGCCGTCGGACGACGAGCGGCCCCTGCCGGAACGCATGGGCCTGGCGCTCGAAGCGTTCCGAGGGCCGGTCCTCCTGGTCATCAGCGGGAACGACCTGACCGCCAGCGAGTTCCTGGAGGCCACGCGCGCCTCGCGACCCTGGCAACGCCTCCTCTCCGACCCCCGCTTCACCCGCAAGACCCTGCCCCCCGCCGATCACACCTTCTCCCGCGCCGCCTGGCGCGAGCAACTCGCCGCCTGGACAAGGGAGTGGCTCGGGCGCAGGATCACATGCTTTACCGAGGATTAATGAGCATCCTATAGGGTCCGGGGAATTCCTTCCCGACAACGATTGAAAGCCATCGTGGCCAGCATTCGAAAATCCCTTGTTCTTTCGTTGGCGGGGAAATATAGCGGCATCGTGATCGGCGTCGCCGGGACGGTCATTCTCGCGCGGCTGTTGTCGCCGGCGCAGATCGGCATTTATTCCGTGGCGGCGTCATTCGTCGGTCTTGCTCATGTCGTGCGCGATTTCGGCGTCGGCAGCTATCTGGTGCAGGAACGGGACCTGACGACCGACCGAATTCGGACCGCCGTCAGTGTGACCATGCTGATGGCCTGGAGCATCGCGGCGGTGCTCGCCGCCCTCAGCGGACCCATTGCCAGGTTTTACGGCGAACCCCTGTTGCAGCAATTGGTGCTTATTCTTTCCATTAACTTTCTACTGTTGCCACTCAACTCACCGGCTCTCTCGCTGCTCCGGCGCGACATGAACTTCGCCGCCCTGTTCAAGATCAACTTGGCCGCCAATCTCGCCCGTTTCACGACCGGTGTCGGGCTGGCATGGCAAGGCTTCGGGGAGATGAGCTTGGCTTGGGCATCGGTGGCGGGCGTGGTTGCCACGCTGCTCATGACCCTGTTTTACCGGCCCGCTTGGCGCCTTTGGCTGCCTTCGTTCAAGGAGGTGCGGCGCGTCGCATCGTTCGGCTTCCAGGCGAGCGGCGCCGGCATCGTGTCCGAACTGGGGACGAGCGCCAACGACCTGATCATCGGCCGCATGCTCGGCTTCGCCCCGGTCGGCCTGTTCAGCCGCGCGCAAGGCGTCGTATTCCTGTTTCACCGCGACATCATGGACGCCGTCCGCGGCGTCGCGTTCCCCGCCCTGGCGGCCAAAACACGCGCCGGGGACGATTTGAAGGCGTTTTATATTCGGGCGATGACCTACGTGACCGGCCTTGCCTGGCCCTTCTATGCGGTTCTTGCCTTGATGGCCTTTCCGGTGATCCGCATCATGTTCGGCGATCAGTGGGACGCCGCCGTCCCCTTGGTCCGGATCTTGACTCTCGCGGGCGTCATCGGGACGACATTTTCTCTCAGTGGCAGCCTGATGATGGCGCGAGGCAATGTCGGCGCAATTCTCCGGCTGGAGATCGTAATCCAAATTTCCCGGGTTATCCTTCTGGTTCTCGCGTCCCTTCACAGTCTGGAAGCGGTGGCCTGGTCGGTTTGCGGAACCTATTTTATAGCCGGCGTGGCCAATAATTGGATGCTGCGCCGCCTGATTGCGCTCCCCATGCGCAAGCTGTTCAAGGCGCTTGTCCCCAGCGTCGTTGTGACCGCCTTCAGCGTCGTCGTGCCGGTGCTGACGATCTTGTTCCTGGACGTTGAAGGAGAGGGCATGATTTTATCGCTGGCACTGGCTTTGATGGGCGCCGGACTGGGATGGCTGCTCGCCATTCATGTCACGAACCATCCGATCAAGGGCGAGTTGCGGGGCCTGTGGGCCAAGCTCGCGCCGGCCGTTCGTATTCCGCGGCTGGGCGCCAAGGAATGAGGCGCGGGAACACAAATCCAAAGAGGACGGATTCTTGACCAATATTCTCATATACGCCGCCGTTGCGGCCCTCGCATGTATCCTCGCCGTCAACCTTGTCGTGCT
>CAZHDF010000131.1:0-10028 GCA_964531525.1 uncultured Alphaproteobacteria bacterium
CGCCGTCGCCGGCGTCGATCACGTCGTCGTTGCCCTGGAGCGGGTCCGTGCTTTCGACGCGCAGAACCGCGCCCGCGCCGTCGAGGGCGATGCGGCCGTGGTCGCCGAGGAGAACGTCGTCGCCCGCGCCGCCCGCGAGGTTGTCCGCGCCCGAGCCGCCGACGAGGAAATCGGCGCCGAGCCCGCCGGTGAGACGGTCGTCGCCGCCGACGGCGGGAAGCAGGCTCGCGATCGCGTCCGGCGTCGCCTCGCCGAGGTCGCCGAACAGGATGTCGGCCCCGTCGCCGCCGTCGAGGGTATCGTCGCCCGCGCCGCCGAACGCCAAGTCCGCGCCCGCGCCGGCGTCGATCGTGTCGTCGCCCTTGCCGCCGTCGATCACGTCGTCGCCCAGGCCGCCCAGGATCGTATCGGCCCCGCTGCCGCCGAACAGCATGTCGCCGCCGTCGCCGCCGTCGAGGGTGTCGTCGCCCGCGCCGCCCCGGATCTCGTCGTCGCCGCCGCCGCCGGTGATCTGGTCGCCGCCGTCGGTCGGGTCTTCCTCCTGGTCCTGCTTGAAGCCGAACAGGAGGTCGCGCGACGTGCCGCCCATGATCACGTCGGCGCCCGCGCCGCCCTCGATCGTGATCGCGCCCGCGCCAGCGGTCAGAATGTCCGCGCCCGCGTCGCCGCGCAGGATTCCGCCGTCGGCGGCCCCGCCCGTAAGGGTGTCGTTGCCGTCGCCGCCCTCGATCGTGAAGGTCACGAGGTCGTTGAGGTCCGAAAGATCGACGTGATCGTCCTCGAGATCGCCGAAGCCGATGACGTTGGAGATGCCCGAGAAGTCCTGGGTGTACTCGGTGCCCTCGAAGGTCCAGGTCACGCGCACGTCGTTGCCGTCGCCCAGGCTCTCGACGCGGAAGTCCTCGGCGATGTCGTCGGTGTTGACGTTGACGCGCTCGGCCGCGAACCGGCCCATGTTGAGCCGCAGATCGCCGCCGCCGATCTCTGTCGCGAGGATCGGATCGCGCGGGCAAGAGAAGCTGAATGGCCCGATGATGTTGGTGTCGAGGAAGGTGTGGCTGCCCGAGGTGATCTTGATGTCCCACCAGACGCTCAGGCTTCCGCCGAGCACGCCGTCGAACTCGAAGATGCACTCGGGATGGCCGTCGACGATGAAATTGGTGATCTCGCCCAGGCGGACCTTGCCGTCCTCGTTGGGGTCGAACAGGTCGAGGTTGAAGGCGCCGTCCAACCGGCCGCTCGCGCCGACCACCTTGAAGTCGATCTCGGCGGCGATGAAGCCGTCGAGATGCACGACCGGCGCGTCGATCGTCTGCACCACGCCGCCCGGGCCGATCTTGGTCGAGACCTCGTCGTCGATGAAGAAGCCGTTGGCGAGGTCGAGCGGGTTGTTGCTGTCGAGGAACTGCGCGAGCCCGAAGGTATCGTAGCCGAAGACCGCCCCGGCCTTGAGGTTGAAGCCGTAGCTGATTTCGAGCTTGACGACGCTCGAGAGGACCGCGCGCACGGCCTTGGGCAGTCCGGGAATGCCGAAGAACATGGTGCTCGAAAAGCTGGCGTCGATCGCCGGCAGGTCGAACAGCACCAGGTCGATGTCGTCGGTCTGGCCGAGCAGCAGCTTGAGCGCGGTGCCCGGATCGGTCAGCAGCGGGATCGTCCAGCCGCCGTTCGACTTGTCGATGGTCTGGTCGAAGGCCGAACGCACGTCGCCCGAGGCGAACTTGCTCGTGTCTTCGCCGCCGGAAAGCGCGCCGTCGTCGATCGCGCGGTTGACGTCGACCTGGTTGAGCGGCTCGTTGCGCGGGTCGTTGCCCGAAAGATCGAAGGTGCCGAAGTCGAGCGTCAGCGTATCGGCCGAGGATTCGATCGCGGCGATGGTGTCGGCGAGCGTGACGGTCGAGTTGACCGCGCCGATGAAGGCCGGGCTGACGAGCCCCGAGGCGGTCGCGAGGTCGAGCACCGACTTGCCGATGAACGGAATGTCGGTATCGAGGATATCGAGCACGCTCTTGACCGGGCCGAGCACGTCCGAAATCGGATCGACGATCGGCCCCAGGAAGTCCGAGAAGAACGAGCCGATGTCGAGCGTGACGTCGTCGAACCGCAGGGTCGTGAGCTGCGAGGTGAAGCCCTCGGTTGGATCGGCCAGGAAGTCCATCTCGGCGACCAGGCCCGAGGTCAGGCTCGGGAAGGTGATCGAGCCCGCGTCGGGGAACGAGACCATGAGGTCGAGCAGCAGGTCGGCGCCCTTGCCCTCGCTCTGCCGGCCGTCGATCTGGAAGGCGGCGAAGCGGCCGTCGTTCAACTGGCTGAAGGGCACCGCCTCGCCCGCGTCGGGGAACAGGTCGATATCGAAGCTGAGGTCGAGCGCGCTGCCCCGGTCGATCACGTCGACCAGCAGGAAGCCGAGTTGCGCGCTCGCGACCAGGCCGGGAATCGAGACGCCGACGTCGACGCTGAGCTCGGGCGTGGCGTCCGCGTTGCGATAGAAGAAGCCGTCGCCGTCGTAGCCGAAGCCGAGATTGGCCGTGTAGCCGAGGTCGAGCATGACGGTCGAGCCCGGCTCGACCTCGATCCCGAGGCCCGGAATGCCGATGTCGAAGTCGATCGGCGCGACGACGGGATCGCGGTTCTCGGTCACGATGAAATCGAACAGCAATGTATCGCCGCCCTCGATCCGGCCCTCGATCGTGCTGACGTCGGCGATGCCGAGTGGCACGAACAGCTCTTCGGTGATGACCTTCTCGATCAGGTCGATGGTGGTGTAGGGCGCGCCCGTGTCGGGGTTGTCCTCGCCGACCAGATCGCCGAGCGGGCCGATGATGTCGGCGCGGATGTCGGCGATGAAGGTCGCGCCGTCGCCGAGCTTGTCGCCGACCAGCGGCAGCTCGACCCCGAACACCTCGCCGCTCAGCGTATCCTGAAGCGCGCCTAGGAACAGGTCGAGCCCGTCGATCAGCGCCTGCGGGTTGTTGAGCAGATCGGCGAGCGAGGCGTTGCTCAAGAGGTTGGCGAAGTCGGGCGCCGAGATCTCGATCGCGCCCGAGGGCGGCGAGACGGCCGGGTCGATGAGCGCCGCGAGCACCGCGCCGAGGTCGTTGATCGAAATGTCGAGCACGTCGCTCGCCGGGTCGAAGACGCCGGGCAGCGAGATCGGCAGATCGACCAGAAGCCCGGCGTCGAGCTCGGCGCCGAAGAGCCGCTTGAACCCGTCGGACGAGAGGCCGAGAAGCGCGTCGATGTCGAGCCGCCCGTCGGTCGCGTCGCCGTCGAGGCCGACGAAGTCCTGAAGCGTCACCGAGAAGGTCGCCGGTCCCGGCCCGTCCGCCGGCGGCGTGCCCGCGGCGCTCGCCGCGTCGGTCAGCAGAAGCGAGCCGTCGACGATCTCGATCGTGAAGGGGCCGATCCCGGTGCGGAAGTCGAGCGCGTGGTCGATGCCCGCCTTGAGGCCGAGTTCGAGCCCGGTCGTGTCGCTGACGAACACCTGGGTGAGCGTGTTGTCCACCGTAAGCGCCGCGCCCAGGATCACGCCGTCGCCGTTGTCGTCGCTGGCCAGGATGCCGAGTGCCTCGGCCGCGCCCGAGCCGTTGGCGCGGAAGATGTCGAAGGTCGTCGCGGCCCCGGGCGTCGCCCCGCCGATGGCGATCGCCGCCGGGTCGAGCTTCGCGAGCAGGGCGAACTCGGCGGTGGCGAAGGCGAGATGTCCACCCGCGTCGAGCCCGGCGTCGACCAGCGAGCCCAGGCTGATCCGCCCCAGCCCCGGCAGGCCGACGTCGGCGCGGTCGACCAATGCGAGGTCGAGCCGCGCGTTGACCGCATCCACGAAGGCCGCCGCGTCGGCGCGCGCGGCGTCCGCCGGCACCTCGATCAGGATCGCGTCGAGATCGCCGATCTTGAGCTCGAGGCTCGCCGCCTGGGTGGGGTCGAAGCCGCCGCCCGTCAGCACCGCCGCGCCCACCAGCGTCGCGATCCCGGTGGCCGGGTCGGGGGCGGCGCTGTCGCCCGGCGCGAAGCCCAGCGCCGAGACCGAGCCCGTGTCGGGCGCGCCCACCGAAAGGTCTACGAACTCAAACCGTTGCTCGGCGGCATTGAAGGTGACGGTGAGCGCCGCCGAGGCGCTCGCCGCCGCGCCGTTGATGGTGTCGACCACGTCCTGAACGGTCGCCGCGCCGTCGAGGTTGACCGACAGCACGTCGCCGTTGCGAAGCGTGATCTCGAGATCGTCGAGCCCCTCGGCGAAGCTCACGGGCCGCGCGAGGTCGGCGAGCGCGGTCGCGCCGCTCACCTCCGCCGGGCCGGCGGGGGCGTTGAAGTCGATCCCGAACTCGAGCGTCAACGTCGCGCTCGGGTCGATCGTGATGGTGCCCGTGCCGCCGAAGCTGACCAGGCTGGTCACGCCGTCGAGCAGCGGGTCGCCGCCCATCAGATCGACGAGCTGCCGGATGTCGAGATCGACCGGCAGCTCGATGGTGTCCACCGGCAGGAAGTCGAAGGTGATGTCGAACAGCAAAACGCCGTCGGTGAACGAAAGATCGATCAGCGGGCTGTCCGAATCGCTGCCGTCGGGGTTGTCGGGAATGCCGAAGGCGTCCTCGATCCCTTCCTCGAGCGTCTGGACCGCCGAGGTCGGATCGCTCGCCAGGGCGTCGATCTTGGCGGCGAACTGCTCGGTCACGTCGATCAGGTCGTTGACGCTGCGGTCTATCAGCGGGATCTGCTGGTTCAGGAGATCGACGTTTGCGGTGCCGTCGATCACCTCGATCGTGGCGCGCAGCGCGCGCACCACGCTCTCGAGGCTGAGGTCGCGGAAGTCGCCGAAGTCGCCGAAGCCCGTGGTCGTCACCGTGGCCGAGGCGGGGTCGGCGAAGTCGGCGAGCGCGATGTCGATGCCGGGCGTCGGCAACGCCGAGGCGTCGAACAGATCGCCGCCGATGATGCGCACGTCCGAGAAGGTGAAGGCGGCCACCTCGCCGCCCGCGAGCCCGCCCGTGAACTGCGCCGCGCCGGTGATGCCGGTGTCGCCGAAGCGGGCGGCGTCGATCAGCTCCGAGAGCGTAAAGCGCGTGGTCGGCGCGGCGCCGCCCTCGCCCGGGGCGATCAGCGCGACCTCGGCGGCGACGTCGAGCACGCCCGAGTTGTCGGCGGGGCTGCCCGTGGTCGCGCCTTTCGCGCGGCCGATCTCGATCCCGAGGAATCCGAGCGTCGCCGAGGCGCGAATGTCGCTGGCTTCGAGCCGGATCGAGCCGCCGAGCGTCGCGTCCTCGATGAAGAAGTGATCGGCGCTCGTGTCGCCGTGGAGACCCGCGCCCTCGATGCGGCCGTCGCCGTCGATGTCGGGACCGAGGATGCCGAGCTGGAAGGCGGCCTGGGAATCGTTGAGGTCCGTCACCGTCATCAGCCCGCTGGCGTCGCCGGCGATGGTCAATGATGCGGCGCTGGCGCCGAGCGCGATGGCGGGCGCGGTGTCGATGGTCAGCCGGCCGCCGGCGTCGATGCCGGCGTCGATCAGGCTGCCGAGGCTGACGTTCGAGGCGAGCCCCAGCGCGCTCGCGTCGACCCGGATCAGGTCGAAGCGCGCGTTGATCGCGTCGGCCAAGTCCTGGGCGGTGGTCCGCGCGCTGTCCGCCGGGATCGCGATCGAGACCGGATCGATGCCGTCGAGAGTGAGGGTGAAGCCGGCCTCCAGCGGCACCTGGCTCGCGAGCAGGGCGCTTTCGGCGACCAGGGTCGCGATGTCGGTGGCCGCGTTGGCGGGGGCGGTCTGGGTGCTGGCGAAGCCGAGCGCGCTCGGGCTGCCGAGCGCGCCGCCCGAACCCGTGAGGTCGGTGAGCTCGATCCTGAGCGCGTCCGGATCGGCGTTGAAGACGACGTCGAGAAGGCCCGGCGAGACCGCGTCGGCGGCGCCCTGGATCGCCGCGACCACGTCGTCGATGGTCAGCGTCGGATCGTCGCCCGGCAGGTTGACCGTGATCTCGGTGCCGTCGGCGAGCGTGATCAGAAGGTCCGCCGGGTCGGGGTCGCCCTCGGGCGCCGTCGCCAATTGGATGCCGAGCCCGTCGTTGAGATCGGCGACCGGCGTGCTTCCGTTCACCGCGCTGCCGTCGCCGAGCGGCGTGAGGCTCATGCCGAAGGTGAAGGCGAGATCGACCGACGGGGTGATCGTCACCTCGGTCGCGCTCGCGATGTTGGCGAGATCGCCGAGGTCGAGGTCGAAGCCGATGGGCGCGCCGTCGATCACCGCGAGCGACTGGCTCAAGGCGATGTCGAAGGTGAGCTCCTCGGTGGTCGGGTCGAAGGCGACGATATCGGCCGCCGCCGCGTCGAGCCCGAGGATCTCGCGCAGCCGCGCGTTCAGCTCCTGGACCGAGCGGAAGGTCGGGGCCTCGGGGTTGCCACGGATCGCGAGCGTGCGCCCGACCGCGACGCCGACCGTCGACAGCACCAGCGCGTCGCCCGTGGCCGAGACGTCGATGCGGTCGGCGAGCCCGGCGTCGGACAAAGCGTCCCGGAATGCCGCGACCAGATCGCCGATGGTCGAGATTCCGCCCGCCGGCGGCGCGATGCTGACCGCGACCGGGGTGTCGTCGCCGATCGTGATCTGCAGGACCTGGGTCTCGTCGAACAGCCCGCCCGCGAAGGCCGCGCCGAGGTCGTCGCCGGTGAGCGTGGCCACGCCCGTGCCCGGGTCTGGATCGGCGCTCGCGCCGTCGAGGAAGCCGATCACCTCCGACGTCATGGCGAGGCCGTCGGTGAGCCCGTCGGTCAGTGCCTGGGTGATGTCGAGCGCGTCGCTCAGCGACAGGCCGTCGGTGAACGGGATCGGCACGTCGAAGGCCGGCGCGCCGACCCGGCCGAGCGTGTCGGCGAGGCCGCGCAAAAGGGTCAGCGCGTCGTCGGCCGAGGTGTTGGTGAAGGCGTCGAAGGGGTCGAGCGCGTCGGCCGGGTTCGCGGTCACGTCGGGGGCGGCGTCGCCGTAAGCGCTGCCCGTGACCTCGACAGCGCGCGCGACCGAGGCGTCGAAGTCGAGCCCCGGCACCGACGTCGTGATCGTGAAGGGCAACGTCGCCAGGGTCTGCGAGGCCGGGCTCGTCAGGGTGAAGTCGGTGACCGCGTCGAGCGCGCCGACCGGGTCGGCGTCGCCGAGGATGGCGTCGATCTCGGCGCGCGTGATGCGCCCGTCGTCGGCCGAGGTCTTGGGGTCGGCGAGCGTGGCTTCGAGGTCGGCGTCGAAGCCGACCATCCCGCCGTTCACCTCGGCGGCGAGAAAGCCGATGTTGAGCGTCGCGCCGTCGAGGCTGGCCGAGACATTGGTGTTCGCCACCAGATCGCCGGCGGCGATCGGGTTGATGAAGAAGGCGTCGGCCGGGTCGAGCCCGGCGGTGAGATCGACCCCGAAGGTGAGCGAGAGGTCGAGCGCCAGCGAGATGTCGGTGGTCGCATCGACGGTCAGCCCGAGAAGATCGCCGCCGGCGCCGAAATTGAACCCGCCCTCGACGATCTTGGCGACCGAGATGGTGGCGTCGAACAGGATCTCCGAGGGCGTCGCGCCCACGGTCGCGTCGACGACGGTAATCAGGTTCGCGGGGTCGCTGAGATCGGTCAGCGCGGCGGCGAAGGCGGCGCTGTCGACCGTCGTCGTCCCGTCGGCCGCGCCCGGCAGGTTGGCCTCCGCGGGCTGGGCGAGGGCGGCGTCCAAGCGCGCGCCGATGTCGAGCAGCCCGCCGACCGAGTCGTCGATGATCGGTAGATCCTGGCCGAGATTGCCGACCTGGTCGAGAACATCGCCGAGGTCGCCGAGCGCGTCGAGCCCGGCGACGAGCGCCTGCTGGATCGCCGGGTCGATGACCGCCGAAAGCAGCAGCCGAGGCTCGAGCGGCTCGATATAGAGACGGCGATGCGGCGGCCTGCGCGCGTGATTTTGCACCGACGATACCGCCTCGCGACGCGTCCCGGACAGCCACGCCGCCATATTCGGACGCCCTGTTTTCCTGACCTGCATCGACCCCCCGGTTAACCTTATTTATTTGAAATTTAAGAGTTTATTTACCAGCACTTTATGTGAAAGCCAGCCATTTTACAATCTCGCTATGAGACCAATTCGCAAATCCAGGGATTTCTTAAATCTTTGTGGTTACCGCGCGCGCGGCGCGGGCGCGACCGGTGCCGGTTCATTCGTAAAGGGACGAGGATGAAGGTGTGGGCTTCTACGCCGCCGTCAGGATATCGGCGATGGTTTCGGCCGCGTCGCGAAGGTCGGCGACCACTTCCTCGACGGGAAAGCGCCGCAGGCGCTGGGTCAGGCCGACGAGACCGACGCTGTAGATGACGCCGGTGATCGGGAGATGGACCGGACAGGCGTAGCTGAATACGCCGGGATCGAGTTCCTCGTCGCAGATCGCGAAGCCGTCGGCGCGCACGCGGGCGAGTTCGGCGCGGATCGCTTCCTCGTCGGTATGGGCCTTGTCGGTGAACTTTTCACGCGGGGCGCGCAGCACCTCGGCGACCAGGGCCTCGTCCTGAAAGGCGAAAATCGCCTTGGCCGAGGCGGCGACATGGATCGGCATCAACCGTCCCGGTTGGACGTAGGACTGATCCTCGCGCGCCGGCACCGCCATGGCGACCGAGCGAACCTCGTGACCGATCAGCTTGGCGACGAAGGCGGTCTCGCGAAAGCGCGCGACGAGATCGTCGAGCACCGGGCGGACCAGGGTCGCGATCACCTCGGCGGGGGTGCCGAGATGCAGCATGCGCAGGAGCCGGGAACCGAGAACATAGATCTTGCGGCCGTCGCTGGGCTCGATGTAGCCGACCTCGCGCAGGGCGCCGATCAAGCGATGCACGGTGCCCCGGGGCAGCCCGGTCGCCTGTACGATCTCGGTCAGCGTCAGCCCGCCGCTCGAAGCGGCGAGCGCGTCGAGAACCGTGGCGTAGCGATCGAGGATCCCGGTGCTTCGGCTCACGACTGGGCCCGCCTTCTTCTTGCATTTCTTGGTCGCGGTTCTTTTCCGGTCTGGCCCGACCCGATCCGACCCGACGATGGTTGCGGGGAGGGCGCGAAAACGGCCGTCCCCTTGACATCGCGGCAATTCTAGGACAATGTTTTCGTTAAGTAAAATACTATTCCGTAATTCGGAATTCCAGAGTCGAGGATCATCGGGGAGGGAGGCGTTCGGCACCGGGACATTGCTCTCGGTGGCCGCCGTTTTCGGCGGATAGCGCGCCCTTCCTGGCCCGAGCCTCGGCATCCACCGCTCGCGTTCAACCAATCGAGGCCGCCATGACCGCATCCGCCGGGACCACCCAGGCCAATTCGCCCCACGCCCGCGATATCGCCCATCACCTGCACCCGTTCACCGACCTTGCGCGCCATGGCGAGACGGGACCGCATATCTTCGCGCGCGGCGAGGGGATCTATGTCTACGACGACGGCGGCAAGCGCTATATCGAGGGTCTGTCGGGGCTGTGGTGCGCCTCGCTCGGCTTCAGCGAGAAGCGTCTGGTCGAGGCGGCGACGCGCCAGCTCGAAACGCTGCCCTATTATCACAACTTCGCGCACAAGGCGGTCGAGCCGGCGATCGAGCTCGCCGATCTGCTGATCGCCAAGGCGCCGGTGCCGATGTCGAAGGTGTTCTTCACCAACTCGGGTTCGGAAGCCAACGACACCCAGGTCAAGCTGGTCTGGTACTACAACAACATCCTCGGCCGACCCGAGAAGAAGAAGATCATCGCCCGGCGCGGGGCCTATCACGGGATCACGGTCGCCGCGGCGAGCCTGACCGGCCTGACCTACGCCCACAACGCCTTCGACGTGCCGATCAAGAACATCATCCACACCGATTGCCCGCATCATTACCACTACGCCGAACCGGGCGAGTCGGAGGAGGCGTTCGCCGCCAGGCTCGCCGACAACCTCGAGAAGCTGATCCACGACGAGGGGCCGGAGACGGTCGCCGCCTTCATCGCCGAGCCGTTCCTCGGCGCGGGCGGGGTGATCCCGCCGCCCAAGGGCTATTACGAGCGCATCCAGC
>CAZHDF010000132.1:0-9976 GCA_964531525.1 uncultured Alphaproteobacteria bacterium
TTCATAGCGGCGGCTATTCGGCCGCCGCGCGCAGGCCGAGGTCGCGCAGGCAGCGGTCGATCCACTGGGCGGTCAGCTTCTCCTGGACCGCGTTCTGGGCGAGCCGCGCGTGCAGCCCGTCGAAGTCCACCCAATCGAGCGGCTGATCCTGGTTGAAGCAGGAGAACACCACCGTGCGCCGCCCGGTCTCGGGGTCGACCTGGGGCTGGAGGCACTGGGCGCAGATCTCCTTCATCATGCACTGCATGGGCGAGTTGATGCTGCCGATCGCCGCATGGCCGGGCTTGAGCATGGATGCGAGCACGCCGTGGCGGGCCTGGGCGACCGCGGCCATCATGCGGTCCGATCCGATGGCGATGATCCGGTCGACCGCGCCGAGCGGGATTTCGGGCGCGCCGAGGTCGCCGCGCCCATAGGCCGCCATCGCCTCGACGATGTTGCCGACCACGGCCCGGTCCTGGGGCCGCCCGGGCGCGAACCCCGGCGCCTCGTCGCAGGCCCAGACGACCACGTCGGCCGCGGCCTCGATCTCGTCCACCTTGTAGCGGTCGGCCACCGTCTTATAGCCCGCGAAGTAGAGCACCCGGCTGCCGGCCTCGCGGAACGCCCGTCCGATCGAGAACAGGACCGCGTTGCCGAGCCCGCCGCCGGCCAGCATCACGGTCTCGCCGCCTTTGATCTCGGTCGGCGCGCCGGTGGGCCCCATGACGATCACCGGCTCGCCCTCGCGCAAATATGCGCAGAGGTCCGACGAGCCGCCCATCTCGAGGACGATCAGGCCGAGAAGCCCGGCCTCGGCGTCGGTCCAAGCGCCGGTGAGCGCGATGCCTTCCATCGCGAGCGTGGTGCCGTTGGCCCGCAGCGCCCGGGTCTCGAAGTTCTGGAGCCGGTAGAACTGCCCGGGGCGGAAGGCGGCCGCCGCCTCGGGCGCGCGCACCACGACCTCGACGATCTTCGGGGCGAGCCGGCTTACGCGATGGACGCGGGCGGACAAGCGGTCGGCGAGCTCGGCGCGGAAGTCCTCCCAGGCTTGCTCTCGCGCCGGCGGCCGTCGGGCGAGCATGCGCGAGACCACGGGGTAGCCCTGCTTGGCGCTCGCCATCGCCTTGACCACGTTGCCGGCGTAGGACGGGTGCACGTCGCCGAAGAAGCTGATCGCGCGGCCGTCCGCCTCGATCGCGGTCAGCACCCGGGGCGCGGACGGCTTGGCGAGGCGCTCGGGCGTGGCCGGGCGGCCGTCCTCGTCGAGCGCCCGGAAGTAGCGGCCGTCGAGCGCGATATGCGCGGGGTCTTCGCGCCCGAGCACGGTGTTGGGCTGGGTGCCGGCGGCGACCAGGATGGTGCGCGCGGGCAGGGTCTCGACGGTGTCCAGGGTGATCCAGCCCGCCGCGTCGCGCACCCGCTGCTGACGGTTGAGGCGGAGCGCCGAAGCGTGGCCGTATTCATCGACGTCGACCGCGAGCGGGGCCAGGCACTCGACGAAGCGGACGCCTTCCTCGAGCGCCTTCTCGACCTCCTCGTGGTTCAGCGTGTAGCTCGGCGAATCGATCAGCCGCTTGCGGTACGCGATGGTCGCGCCCCCCCACTCGTCGAGCAGCGCGCCGAGGCGCGGGGGCCGGCCCTCGGCGGCGGCGGCGGCGCGCTCGGCGCGGATCGCGCGGGCGTGCGCGAGGAACTCGTCGGCGATCGCCGCCTCTTCCGCGCTCCAGCCGGCGCGCACCGCATCTTCGCCGCGCTCGGCGGCCAGCGCCTCGTAGCGGGCGAGGAACTTCTCGACCTGCACCGGGTAATAGGCGAGCGCCTCGGTCGCGGCGTCGATGGCGGTGAGCCCGCCGCCGATCACCACCACCGGCAAGCGGAGCTGCATGTTGGCGATCGACGAGGTCTTGGCCGCGCCGGTGAGCTGGAGCGCCATCAGGAAGTCGGAGGCCGCGCGCACCCCGCGGGCGAGGCCGTTGGGGATCGGCAGCATGGTGGGCCGGCCCGCGCCGACGGCGAGCGCGATATGGTCGAAGCCGAGCGCGAAGGCCCGCTCGATGGTGAGGGTGCCGCCGAAGCGCACGCCGCCGAACATGGCGAAGCGCCGCCGCCGCTCCAGAAGCAGGCGCACGATCTTGAGGAAGTTCTTGTCCCAGCGCACCGTGATCCCGTACTCGGCGACCCCGCCGAATCCCGCCATCACCCGCTCATCGAGCGCCTCGTAAAGCGTTTTGACGTCGCGAATCGGCGCGAAGGGGACGCGCGCGCCGGTCTCGTCGACGCCGGAAAGCGACGCCGGCAGGGGCTCGATCTTGAGGCCGTCGACCGCGACCACCGCATGGCCGTCGTTGATCAAGTGATGCGCGAGCGTGAACCCCGCCGGGCCGAGGCCGACGACGAGCACCTTGCGTCCGGTCTCGGGCCGCGGCAGGGGGCGCGCGAAGTTAAGCGGGTTCCAGCGCGTGAGCAGGCCGTAGATCTCGAACCCCCAGGGCAGCGCGAGCACGTCCTTGAGCACGCGGGTCTCGATCTGGGGGATGTCGACCGGCTCCTGGCGCTGGTAGATGCAGGCCTTCATGCAGTCGTTGCAGATCCGATGCCCGGTCGCGGCGAGCATGGGGTTGTCGACGCAGGCCGCCGCCAGCGCGGCGACGCCGCGGCCCTCGCTCTTGAGCAGGTTCATCTCCGAGATCCGCTCTTCGAGCGGGCAGCCCGCGAGCAGAACGCCGAAGGGGCTCTTGCGAAAGCCGCCGTCGCGATCGCGCAGCCCCCGGGCGCAAGAATCCTTGCCCTGGTTGTGGCAGAAGATGCAGTAGCCCGCCTGGTCGAGCGCGCCCGTAAGGTCGGTCCCGGGATCGGTGAGCCCGAAGCCGTCGCGCAGACGCCGGCGCTCGGGCGGCAGGCGCAGGGCCTGGATTCCGCCGCGGGTCTCGGTCACGGTCTCGATCAGCGCCTCGGGCGCGGTCTTGCGCGGCACCTTGAACAGAACCCCGCCCTTGAACCGCGCCCGGCCGGCGGCGCTCAGCGTCGCCCAGGCGGCGAACTTCTTGGCGGTCTCGAGCGCCTCCGCATGCGCCGCCTCGTCGTCGAGCCAGGCCATGACGTGGCGGGCGAAGGCGCGCTCGGTCACCGGTTCGCCGAACGCCTTCTCGAGCGCGGCCTCGAGCGCTTCGCCGTCGAGCGCCTCGGCCTCGTCGCCGCGGATCGCCTTGACCGCGCGGCGCTGCACGAACAAGCGCTTGCAGCGGTGGAGATCGCCAAGCGCGCGGTGGCTCTCCGCCATGTCGGCGAGCGCGTCTTCGATTCCGAACAGCGCGCCCACGAAGGATTCGAGATGCGGCGCAAGCGCGATCATGAGGTCCGCGGCCTCTTTCGCGCCAAGGCTCTCGGGCGCCGCCCGGGCGGCGTCGAGCCGAGCGCGAAGCGCCGCGTCCGCTTCTTTCAACCGATCGAGAAACGCCGCATCGACCCGGGCCAGCCCCGCGGTCTCGTAAAGGTCGGTGAAAGCCAGGCCGAAGCCCAGGGAAAGCTCGCTCATCGCCCCGCGCCCCTGCAAAGTGTCGGGGCTCATATAGCCCGCCGCGCGCCTTGCGGCAAGATCGTATGTATACGAACGAATTACCGAATCGCGGGCCAAGACGCGCGCCGCCGTTGGCCGACCGCGCGTTTTCTGCCATCCTCGCCGCGGCGATCGCAAGGAGGATGGAGACGGGGATGGACGATCCGCTCGGCGACACCTTCCAAGCCGCGGCCTATGGCGGCCCGGGCTGGCGGCCGCGCGAACGCGATCATGCGGGCGAGATCGGGCCGCTGTGGCGCGACGCCGCGGTGGCCGACGAGTGGAGCCCCTTGCGCGCGGTTCTCCTCCACCGGCCGGGCGACGAGCTCGCGGTCGGCCCCGACGCCGATCGCGCCCAGATGATCGCGCCCCCCGAGCCCGCCCGCGTCCGCGCCGAGCACGACGCCCTCGCCGCGGCCTACGAGGCGGCCGGGATCGCGGTCCACTACGTCGCGCCCGCCGAGACCCCGCCGCCCAACCAGATGTTCGTCGCCGACCTCATGTTCATGACGCCCGAAGGCGCGATCCTCGCCCGCCCGGCCTCGGCCGTGCGCGCCGGAGAGGAGCGCTGGGTCGCCCGCCGGCTCGCCGACCTCGGGGTGCCGATCCTGCGCACGCTCACCGGGACAGCGACCTTCGAGGGCGCCGACGCCCTGTGGCTCGACCGCGAGACCGTTCTGATCGGCCGGGGCCTGCGCACCAACGACGACGGGATCAGACAGGTGAGCGCGACGCTCGCCGAGATCGGCGCGCGCGCGATCCCGGTCGATCTGCCCTTCGGGACCATGCATCTGATGGGCATGCTGCGCATCGTCGCCCCCGACCTCGCCATCGCCTGGCCGCGGCGCACGCCGCACGCCGCGGTGGCGGCGCTGCGCGAGCGCGGCTACCGCGTCCTGTTTCTGCCCGACGATGGCGAGGCCCAGCGCAACCACGCGCTCAACATCGTCACCCTGGCGCCCAGGCGCGTGGTCATGATCGCCGGCAACCCGACGACCCAGGCGTTCTACGAAGACAACGGGATCGACTGCGTCTGCGTGCCGGCGGACGAGCTGATCAAGGCCGCGGGCGGGGTCGGGTGCCTGACCGGCGTGCTCGCGCGCGAACGGAGCGCGGACCGACGGGAGGCTTAACCGGCGATCGCGACCTCGACGCCGGCTTCCGCGAGCAGGCGGGCGAAGGGGGGCGGCGGTTCGGCCTCGGTGATCAGCATGTCGACCGCGTCCAGCCCTGCGACCCGGACCAGCGCCCGGCGTCCGAACTTCGAGCGGTCGGCGACGATGACCGTGCGCTCGGCGCGTTCGATCACGACTCGCGAGAACTCGGCCTCCGAGAGGTGGAAGTCCATGAAGCCGTCGTCGGCGTCGATGGCGGCGATCGAGAGAAACGCAAGCCGCACCCGAAACTGCCCGATGAAGGTGGTCGCCGAAGGGCCGAGCGCGGCCCCGTCGTCGGCGCGCAGCTCGCCGCCCGCCATGTAGACCCGGTTGCCGTTGCGGGTCGCGAGCGTGCGCGCGATGTCGACCGAGTTGGTGGCGACCAGAAGGTCGCGGTGCTCGCGCAGGGCCTGGGCGACGTAGGTCGTCGTGCTGCCGGTGTCCAGCATGATCGAATCGCCGTCGCGGACCTCGCGCGCGGCGCGGGCGGCGATGATCCGCTTGGCCTCGGCGTTCTCGCGCAGGCGCTGGTCGAAGGCCGACTCGCGCACCGGATCGGGCAGGCGCACCCCGCCGTGGACCTTGCGGACCGCGCCCTCGCGCGCCATCGCCTTGATGTCGCGGCGGATCGTCTCGCCCGAGACCGCCAGCGCGCGGGCGAGCTCGGCGACGCTGCAACTTCCTTTCTCTGTGACGGCGCGCAGGATCGCCGCCTGGCGTTCCGATCGAAGCATTCCTTGCCGGCTGCCGCGTGGTTGGTTCGGAGCCGAGTCTAAGTGGGAACCTGTGGAGTTTCAAAGAAAATTATGTGGAACTGTGTGGAGTTCTGACAATTTCGCTTGATTGAAGCCGCCAAACCGGGTTTGATTTCCCTGGCGCCGGTTGCGTCCGGCGCCGGACAGCACGCGGGCATGGCGCGGCCGGAGACACGCGTCCGGCCGCCGGAAGGGAGGCATACCGATGCGCATACCGATCGCTAGAAAATTCGCCAACGCACTCGTCGTCGGAACGGTTGGGGCACTTCTCGCCTACGCGAACCCAGCCGCGGCCGGCGTTCCCGAATCGAAGGATCCCATCATCATCACGATCCAGGATTGGACCGGCGAGTACATCACCGCCCATCTCATCGGCGGCGTGCTCGAGCGGATGGGCTACAACGTCAAGTATCAGCAGGCCGACTACATCGCCCAGTTCGCCGGCCTCGAATCGGGCGATCTCCACATCGCGCCGGAGATGTGGGAGACCACCGGCAAGCAGGCCATGGAGGCGAGCCTCAAGACGGGCAAGACGGTCGATCTCGGCGAGACCGGAATGCAGGCCAAGGAAGAGTGGTGGTATCCGATTTACATGAAGGAGCTCTGCCCCGGGCTGCCCGACTGGCGCGCGCTGAAGTCGGCCGAGTGCGCCAAGGCCTTCTCGACCCCCGAGACCTACCCCAAGGGCCGCTATCTCGGCGGGCCTGTGACCTGGGCCGGCTTCGACGACGAGCGGGTCGAGGCGCTCGATCTGCCCTTCGAGGTGGTCCACGCCGGCACCGACGCGGCCTTGTTCGCCGAACTCAAGTCGGCTTACGAGCGCAAGGCCCCGTTCCTGGGCTGGATCTACACGCCGCACTGGGCGCCGATCAAGTTCAAGGGCGAGTGGGTTCAGTTCCCCGAGTACACCGACGCCTGTTACAATGATCCCAAATGGGGCATCAACCCCAACCAGAAGTACGACTGCGGCAAGCCCTACGGCTGGATCAAGAAGGTCGGCTGGAAAGGGGGCGAGAAGAAATGGCCCTGCGCCTACGAGGCAGTCCGAAAGTTCCGCATCGACAACCAGACCATGGGCGAGATGATCGGCAAGGTCGACCTCGAGGGCAAGTCGGTCAACGACGTGGTCGAGGACTGGTTCAAGACCCACGAGAGCACCTGGAAGCCCTGGACCGCCTGCGCTTCCAGCGGTTAAGTCGTTCGTTCCGCGGCTCGCGCCGCACGCATCCCGGCCCTTCCGGGGCGGTGCGCGGCGGCGCGGGCCCGCGTCTTTCTTGAGGGGCCGCGCATGGATCCCCGCGAGACCCGTTCGTCCGCAGCCGGCGCCGCCGCCGGCCGGAGCGAAGCCAAGATAAGCTGTCAAGGCGTCTGGAAGCTGTTCGGCAATAACGCCGAGCGGTTCCTCGCCGAGCGCGGCGGCGCGCCCAGCCTCGAAGAGCTCAACGAGGCCGGGCTGATCGGCGCCGTTCGCGATGCGAGCTTCGCCGTCGCCGAAGGCGAGATCTTCGTCATCATGGGCCTGTCGGGCTCGGGCAAGTCGACGCTCGTGCGCTGCCTGTCGCGACTGATCGAGCCCACCGCCGGCTCGGTCATGTTCGAAGACATGGATCTCTTGAAGGCGAGCGAGCAGACCTTGATCGAGATCCGCCGCCACAAGATGGGCATGGTGTTCCAGAACTTCGCGCTCTTGCCCCATCTCACCGTGCTCGGCAACGTCGCCTTCCCGCTCGGGGTCCAGGGGGTCGACCGCGCGACCCGCGAACGGCGCGCCCGCGAGGTGATCGAGCTCGTCGGCCTCAAGGGCCGCGAGTCTTACTACCCGCGCGAGCTTTCAGGCGGCCAGCAGCAGCGCGTGGGCATCGCGCGCAGCCTCGCCATCGAGCCCGAGATCTGGTTCCTCGACGAGCCGTTCTCGGCCCTCGACCCCCTGATCCGCCGCGAGATGCAGGACGAGTTCCTGCGCCTGCAAAGCGTGCTCAAGAAGACCATCGTCTTCATCACCCACGATTTCGACGAGGCCATCCGGCTCGCCGACCGGATCGCGATCATGAAGGACGGCGCGATCATCCAGATCGGCACGCCCGAAGAGCTCGTCACCAACCCGGCCACCGACTACGTCGCCGAGTTCACCCGCGAGATTCCGCGCGCCAAGGTGTTGTCCGCGCGCGCGGTCATGAGCGCGATCGACGGCGTGAGCGCTCTTGGAGGCAGCGTTCCGGCCGACGCGCGGGTCGAGACCTTCGCCGCGCAGGTCTTCGATTCGGAGACGCCGCTCGCGGTGATCGACGCCGACGGCCGGGTGATCGGCCAGATCACCCGCGAGGCGGTGCTCGACGTTCTGGTCCGTCGCGGAGACCGCGCATGACCGCGCCGGCGGCCGCTTTCGCAAGACTGCCGCGCGCGCGTTCGGGCTGGGTCTTCCTGGCCGCCGCGGCGGGGCTGGTCCTCGTCGTCTATGCGCTGGCCGAGACCGCGCCTTGGCTCGCGCGGTACCCGCGCGAGGCGGTGGTGCCGCTGCGCTACTGGATCAGCGACTTCATGAAGTGGCTGATCAACGAGGCCGACCTCGGGCTGTTCACCTTCAAGGAGCTGACCCGCTCGATCGCCTGGCTCCTGCAATGGCCGCTGGACGCCGCCGATGGGCTGCTCGCCTCGGGATTCAAGCTGACCAACGAGGCCGGCGACGTGGCGTACCGCCTGCCGCGGCTGTCTTGGATTGCGGTCATCGGGACCGTGGTCGTGCTCGGCCATTACGCGCGCGATCGCAAGCTCGCGGCCCTCGTCGGCGCCTGCTTCCTCTATCTCGCGGCGTTCGGCCAGTGGGACAGCGCGATGGTGACGCTGTCCTCGATCCTGATCGCGGTGCCCTTCGGCGTCGCCGGCGGCCTTTTGGTCGGCATCCTCGGCCATCGCAGCCGGCGCACCGAGGCGGCGATCACGCCGATTCTCGATCTCATGCAGACGGTGCCGGTTTTCGCCTATCTGGTTCCGGTCCTGTTCTTGTTCGGCTTCGGCGCGGTGGCGGCGATGATCGCGACCATCATTTACGCCCTGCCGCCGATGGTTCGCTGCACCATGCTGGCGCTCCGCCAGGTGCCGGCCGAGGTGGTCGAGTTCGGCAACATGGCGGGCTGCTCGCGCCGCCAGCTCATCTGGCGGGTGATGATCCCGGCGGCGCGCCCGACCCTGATGGTCGGCGTCAACCAGGTGATCATGCTGTCTTTGAACATGGTCATCATCGCCTCCATGATCGGCGCCGGCGGGCTCGGCTTCGACGTGCTCACCTCGCTCAAGCGGCTCGCGATCGGCAAAGGGCTCGAGGCCGGGATCGCGATCACGCTTCTCGCCATCGCGCTCGACCGGCTGAGCCAAGCCTTCGCCGCCAAGCCCCCGCCCGAGCACCAAGAGACGCAAGGCGGCCTGATCCGCCGTCATCCCCATCTCGCGCTCGCGCTTGCGCTCATCGTCGGCGCGACCGCGCTCGGCCACCTGGCGCCGGCGATTCAGGCCTACCCGAAGGCGATCACGGTCACCACCGGACCGATCTGGGACGACCTCGTCTCCTACATCAACCGCAACTACTTCGATCAGATCGACGCGGTGAAGTCCTGGCTGCTGCTGAACGCGCTGATCCCCTTCAAGCGGTTCCTGCTCTCGCTGCCCTGGGCGGCGGTGGTGGGCGTTCTGGCCTTGTCGGGGCTCAGGCTCGGGGGCTTCAGGCTTGCGCTTCTGGTCGCCGGGCTGGCGCTGTTCGTCGCCGTGACCGGCAACTGGGAGAAGGCGATGATCTCGACCTATCTCACCGGGATCTCGGTGGCGATCGCGTCGGTCATCGGGATTCCCATCGGCATTTGGGCGGCGGGCAACGACCGCGCGCATCGCATCGTTCAGGTGGTCATCGACACCCTCCAGACGCTGCCGTCCTTCGTCTATCTGATCCCGGTCGTGATGCTGTTCCGGGTCGGCGACTTCTCGGCCATGATCGCGGTCGTCGCTTATTCGCTGGTGCCGGCGATCCGCTACACCGATCACGGCATCCGCCAAGTGCCGCCCGGGATCATCGAGGCGGCGACCGCCGCCGGCTGCACGCGGCGTCAGATCTTGTGGAAGGTGCAGCTTCCGCTCGCGTTGCCCGAGATCATGCTGGGCGTCAACCAGACCATCATGATGGCGCTCTCCATGTTGGTCATCACCGCGCTCGTCGGCACCCGCGATCTCGGCCAAGAGGTCTATATCGCGTTGACCAAGGCCGACACCGGCCGCGGCTTGGTGGCCGGGCTCAGCGTGGCGGCCATCGCCATGATCTCGGACCGGCTGATCTCGGCCTGGAGCGCGCGCAAGAAACAGGAGCTCGGCATTGGCTGACCGCAACGACGATCCCGCCGTCCGCGCCGCCGCGCGCGCCGCCGGCCTCGCCTGTTGGTCGGGGCCGGTATCGCCGCAGCCGCTCGCGGGCGGCATCACCAACCACAACTTCGTGGTCGAGGACCGGGGCGAGCGCTTCGTGGTCCGGATCGGCGACGACA
>CAZHDF010000133.1:0-9966 GCA_964531525.1 uncultured Alphaproteobacteria bacterium
GAGGAGACGGTCAACGCCGCGCTCGCGCTCTGGACCCGGCCCAAGAACGAGATCGAGCCCGAGCAGTACGCCGAGTTCTACCGCCACGCGAGCCACCTGTTCGACGAGCCCTGGCTCACCATCCACAATCGGGTCGAGGGCAAGATCTCCTACACCAACCTTCTGTTCATCCCCTCGGCGCGGCCGTTCGACCTGTTCCACCCCGAGCGCAAGGGGCATGTGAAGCTTTACGTCAAGCGGGTGTTTATCACCGACGACTGCCCCGAGCTGCTGCCCGGTTATCTCCGCTTCCTGCGCGGGGTGGTCGATTCCGAGGACATGCCGCTCAACATCAGCCGCGAGATGCTCCAGCACAACCCGGTGGTGGCCAGAATCCGCGCCGGGCTGGTCAAGCGAGTGCTCGCCGAGCTCAAGCGCAAGGCGACCAAGGACGCGGAATCTTACGCGCGCTTCTGGGAAAACTTCGGCGCGGTCCTCAAGGAGGGCATCTACGAGGACGCGGACCGGCGCGACGCGCTGCTCGAGCTCGCCCGCTTCCACACGGTCGAGGGCGACGGCCTGATTAGCCTCGCAGAATACGTCGAGGGCATGAAGGAAGGCCAGGAGGCGATCTACACCATCAGCGCCGAGACCCTCGCCGCCGCGCGCCGCAGCCCACAGATCGAGGCGTTCCGCGCGCGCGGGGTGCGGGTGCTGGCGCTGACCGATCCGGTGGACGAGTTCTGGGTCGCTGCGGTCGGGCAATATCGCGACAAGCCGTTCCGCTCGGTCACCCGGGGCCGGGTCGATCTCGACCGGATCGCCGGCGACGCGGGAAAAGACGCGGCCGAGGACAAGGACAAGGAAAAAGACAAGGACGCGCCCGACGACCGCGCGATCGACAGCCTGATCGCCGCCTTCAAGCTCGCGCTCGGCGACGCGGTCAAGGACGTGCGCGCGTCATCGCGCCTGACCGAAAGCCCGGTCTGCCTGGTCGCCGACGAGGGCGACATGGACATTCACCTCGAACGCCTTTTGAAGCAGCACCGCCAGCTCGAGCACACCGCGCCGCGCATTCTCGAAATCAACCCGAAGCATGGGGTGATCCGCGCGCTCGCCCGCCGGCTCGGGGAGGGCGACGGCGGGAACACGATCGGCGACGCGGCGCATCTGCTGCTCGATCAGGCGCGGCTCGTGGAAGGCGAGCCGCTGCCCGACCCGGCGGATTTCGCCAAGCGGCTCGCGGCGATGATCGAGAAGGGCTTGGGCTGATTCCAATGAGCCCATGAATGCATTCATGGGCTCGTTGGCAAGCGCGACCGCGCGCCGCGCCCTATGGCGCGGAAGCCCGCGTGGCGCTTGAACGCCCAGTGAGCCGATTCATCGGCTCGCCGGTATGAGCGCCTCGGACGCGAGAGCCGCCTACGAGCCGCCGGGAAGCGCGAGCTTGCGCACGCCCAGCACCGGACCGAGGCCGGCGGTCTGGACGATCACCACGCAGCCGTCGCGCCCGCCCTCGCCGGCCATCAGCACGTCCGGCGGCAGGTCGATCTCGAGGGTCTTGCCCGACCACATGCCGATATGGGCGAGCGAGCGCACCACGTTGATGTTGCGAATCACGTAACCCGCGTTCTCGCCGCGCGGCACGGGCGTCACCCGTTCGGCGTCGAAGCGCGCGAGCCAGACGTCGGCGGCGCCCTTGAAGGACGGGGCCGCGGGGATCACGACCACCAGCCCGCCGTCGGGCGCGAGCCGGGCGTCGATCCGCAGCCGCAGGCGCTGTGCCGCGCGGGCGTCGTCGATCGCGCGCTCGACCGCGCGGCGGTTCGACCCCACCACCCCGTCGAGCCCGTCGATCACGATCTGGGGCGTGTAGACCTGGCCGCGATCGAGCCGGCGGCCGTAGGCGCGCTGGCGGTCGGTCGTCGCGTTGGAGGCGAAGGGGTCCTTCCAGCCGATGTAGTCCCAGTAATTGACGTGCATCGACAGCGCGACCAGATCGTCGCGTCGCGCGAGCTCCTCCATGTAGGCGTCGGCCGGCCGGCAGGACGAGCAACCCTGCGAGGTGAACAGCTCGACCAGCAGCGGCGGCGCGTCCGTGGTGGCGCGCGCGGCGGAGATGGGCAGAAGCGCGGCGGCGGCGAGCGCCAGCGCGGCGAGGGCGGGGCGAAAAACCATGCCCGACGATAGGCGTGCCCCGCGCTCGCGTACGAATCACTTTTCGGTGACGTCGCGCGCTTTACGTAATCCTCTGCCACATAAGGAAAATCAAAAGATTTACGTTGGTTAAGCGTTCCTTGCCAAGCCGCGCAGGACGTAGTGAAGGATGCCGCCGTGGCGGACGTATTCGACCTCGTCCTCGGTGTCGATCCGGCAGGTGAGCATGATCGTCTCGTCGGAGCCGTCGGCGCGCGCGATGCGGCAGGCGAGCGCCATGCGCGGCGTGATCCCGCCCGCGATCCCGGTGATGTCGAAGGTTTCGCTCCCGTCGAGGCCGAGGGTCTTGCGCGTGACCCCGTCCGGGAACAGCAGCGGCAGGATGCCCATGCCGACCAGGTTCGAGCGGTGGATGCGCTCGAAGCTCTCGGCGATCACCGCCTTGACGCCCAGCAGGCTCGGTCCCTTTGCGGCCCAGTCGCGCGACGAGCCGGTGCCGTACTCGCGCCCGGCGACCACGATCAGCGGCACGCCTTCCTCGCGGTAGCGCATGGCGGCGTCGAAGATCGACATGGTCTCGCCGTCGGGCATGTGGCGGGTGACGCCGCCCTCGGTGCCGGGCGCCATCTCGTTGCGCAGGCGGATGTTGGCGAAGGTGCCGCGCATCATCACCTCGTGGTTGCCGCGCCGCGAGCCGTAGGAGTTGAACGCCGCGCGCTCGATCCCGCGTTCGATCAGGTAGCGCCCGGCGGGGCCGTCCTCGGCGATCGCGCCGGCGGGCGAGATATGGTCGGTGGTGATGCTGTCGCCGAGGATGGCGAGCGGCCGCGCGCCCGCAATGTCGGCAAGCGGCGCGGGCTCGGGGCCGAGGCCGTCGAAATAGGGCGGCTTGCGGACATAGGTGGAGGTCTCGTCCCAGTCGAAGGTGAGCCCGCCGCCGACCGGCATGGCGCGCCAGGCCGCGTCGCCCGAGAACACGTCGGCGTAGCGTTTGGCGAACATCTCGGGGCTAAGCGCCGCGCGCACGGTGTCGTGGATTTCCTTGTTGGACGGCCAGACGTCGCGCAGATAGACGGGCGCGCCGTCGTCGCCGGTGCCGAGCGGCTCGGTCGCCAGGTCGACGGTCATGCTGCCGGCGATCGCATAGGCGACCACGAGCGGCGGCGAGGCGAGGTAGTTGGCGCGCACCAACGGGTTCACCCGGCCCTCGAAGTTGCGGTTGCCCGACAGCACCGAGCAGGCGACCAGATCGCCCTTCTCGACCGCCTCGGCGACCGGTTCGGGCAGCGGCCCCGAGTTGCCGATGCAGGTGGTGCAGCCGTAGCCCACCAGGTTGAAGCCGAGCGCGTCGAGGTCGTCCTGCAACTCGGCGCGGGCGAGATAGTCGGTGACCACCCGCGAGCCCGGGGCGAGCGAGGTCTTGACCCAGGGCTTGACCTTGAGGCCGCGGCGGACGGCGTTGCGGGCGAGCAGCCCGGCGGCGATCATGACGCTCGGGTTCGAGGTGTTGGTGCAGCTCGTGATCGCGGCGATCACGACCGAGCCGTCGGCGACCTCGAAATCGGCGCCCGCGCCGGCCCTGCGCGTACGCGGGGTCTCGGTCCCGGCCATCTCGCCGAGCGTGGTCGCGAAGGCGCGCGCCGCGTCCGACAGCGCGATGCGGTCCTGCGGGCGCTTCGGTCCGGCGATGCACGCCTCGACCGTGCCGATGTCGAGCTCGAGCGTGTCGCTATAGACCGCCTCGGCCTCGCCCGGCTCGCGCCACAGCCCCTGGGCGCGGGCATAGGCCTCGACCAGCGCGACCGTCTCGGCCGGGCGCGCCGAGGCCTTGAGATAGGCGATGGTCTCGGAATCGATCGGGAAGTAGCCGCAGGTCGCGCCGTACTCGGGCGCCATGTTGGCGATCGTCGCCCGGTCGGCAAGCGCCAGATGGTCGAGGCCCGGGCCATGGAACTCGACGAACTTGCCGACCACGCCCTTGGCGCGCAGCATCTGGGTCACGGTCAGCACCAGGTCGGTCGCCGTGGTGCCCTCGCGGAGCGCGCCGGTCAGCTTGAAGCCGACCACCTCGGGCAGGCGCATCGAGATCGGTTGGCCAAGCATCGCCGCCTCGGCCTCGATCCCGCCGACGCCCCAGCCGAGAACGCCGAGCCCGTTGATCATGGTCGTGTGGCTGTCGGTGCCGACCAGGGTGTCGGGGTACGCCAGCGTCTCGCCGTCCGCCTCGCGCGACCAGACCACCCGGGCGAGGTGTTCGAGGTTGACCTGATGGCAGATGCCGGCGCCCGGCGGCACGACGCGGAAGTTGTCGAAGGCGGTCTGCCCCCAGCGCAGGAAGGCGTAGCGCTCGCCGTTGCGGCGCATCTCGGCCTCGACGTTGCGTTGCAGGGCGTTCGCCACGCCGAAGGTATCGACCATGACCGAATGGTCGATCACCAGATCGGCCGGCGAAAGCGGGTTGATCTTCGCCGGGTCGCCGCCAAGGGCGACCATCGCGTCGCGCATCACCGCGAGATCGACCACCGCCGGCACGCCGGTGAAGTCCTGCATCAGCACCCGCGCCGGACGGTAGGCGATCTCGTGCGCGCTGCGCCCGGTCTCGGCCCATTCGGCGAGCGCGCGGATGTCGTCGACGGTGACGCTGCGCCCGTCCTCGTGGCGCAGCAGGTTCTCGGCGAGAACCTTGAGCGTGCGCGGCAGGCGGGCGAGCCCGCCGAGCCCCGGTTGCTCGATGGCGGCGGCGAGGCTGAAGTATCCATGGCGGGCGCCCGCCGCCTCAAGCGTGCGGCGGACGTTGAGCGTGTCTTGACCGGCGGTCACGATGGCAATCCCCTGAGCTTGGGTGGGTCCGTGGGAGCGCGCCTAATCTAGGCCCTTCGCCGCACGCTCGAAAGCCCCAATCGCGCCACCCGTCCGGGGAAGGCCGGAGGGATCAAATCCAGCCCAGGAGATAGGCGGCGAACAGCGCCGTCAGCGCGCTCCACAAGGTCGCGAGAACCGGATTCGCCGGGCGGTAGTCGGCGGCCGGGATATCGTCGGGCACCTCCTTCGCGCCGGTGATCATGGCGCGCACCAGCCGCTCGCCGGTGAGCAGGCGGTGGATCGCGACCCCCGCGACATGGACCAGGGCGAGAAGGATGAGAAGGTTGGCCACGCCCTCGTGGACCTCGCCCATCATGCGGCCGAGGATGCCGGGAACGAACCGCGCGAGCCCGCCCGCGTTCGGCAGCCCGGCCTCGGCGGCGATTCCGCTCGCGACCACCAGGACGAGCGTCGCGATCAGGCCGAGGATCATCCAGCCGCCGAGCGGGTTGTGGCCGAGATGGATGGGCGGGCGCAGCGCCAGCAGCCGGACGGCATAGGCGCGCACCGCGGCGAAGGGGCGGACGAAATCGGCGAAGCGCGCGTGCTCCGACCCGATCACGCCCCAGCCGAGGCGAAAGACGACGATCGCGAGCACCAGGTAGCCGACCGCCAGATGGACGCGCAGGATCAGCCCCTCGTCCTCGCCGGTCACCATGGCGATCGCGACCAGCGCGACCAAGGCCCAATGGCCGATGCGCACCGGCAGATCCCAGACCCTTACCTGCTTGGTCCCGGCCCGCTTGGTCATGACGTGCTCCGCTTGAACGTTGAAACGCGATGGTTGAAAGGGGGTGTTCACATGGCCGCGACCGGCAGGGTGCCGCGCCTTCTGGTCGCTTGACAAGAGGGGCGCGGGTAGTGTGTTCTCGGCGCGGCGCCGATTTGACCGTTCAGCTTGCGGGCGCGGTGTTATAAATGCGGCTAAAGCGACGGTGGGCGCGCCCGGCACCACCGCGGCGGGCCTGTTTTTGTGTTGCCGTCGAAGTCCTTGGGGAGGGACGCGGCGGCGGAGCCGGGTTAAGGAGGATATCGGGGCGGCAAGGGGGGCGCCTCGCAAGAACACCGCAGGGAGCCGCGGAACAGGGATGCAGGGACGCGACGCGCAGGACGTGCGGGCCGAAACCGCGCCGTCGGCGGAGGCGGACACGTTCGCCAAGCTTCTGCTCGATCATGTCGCGCGGCACGGGGATCGCACCGCGATCCGCGAGAAGGATCTCGGCATCTGGCAATCCTGGACCTGGGCCGAGGTGCTCGACGAGGTGCGCTCGCTCGCCTGCGGCCTGGCGTCGCTCGGCTTCGAGCGCGGCGACAAGCTCGCGATCATCGGCGACAACCGGCCGAGGCTGTATTGGGGCATGGTGGCGGCCCAGGCGCTTGGCGGCGTTCCGGTGCCGATCTATCAGGATTCGGTCGCCAAGGAGATGGCCTTCGTCATCGACCACGCCGACGTGCGCTTCGCGCTCGCCGAGGATCAGGAGCAGGTCGACAAGCTGATTCAGATCCGGCCCGACTGCCCCAAGCTCGAGCATGTCGTCTACGACGATCCGCGGGGAATGCGGAACTACGTCCAGCCCTGGCTGCACGATTTCGAAACGGTGCAGGAGGCGGGTCGCGCCTTCGACCGCGAGCACCCCGGATTCTTCGAGGCCGAGGTCGCCAAGGCCAAGGGCGAGGATACGGCCATCATCCTCTACACCTCGGGCACCACGGGCACGCCCAAGGGCGTGATGCTGAGCTTCGACAACGCGATCGTCTCGGCCCGCAACGGAGCCGTGCGCGAGGGCCTCGGCATCGACGAGGAGGTGGTCGCCTACCTGCCCATGGCCTGGGTCGGCGACAACATCTTCTCCTTCGCCCAGTCCTACGTGGTCGGGTTCTGCGTCAACTGCCCCGAAAGCAGCGCGACCGTGATGCAGGACATTCGCGAGATCGGGCCGACCTATTTCTTCGCCCCGCCGCGCATCTTCGAGAACATCCTCACCCAGGTGATGATCCGCATGGAGGACGCCTCCTGGATCAAGCGCAAATTGTTCGACTATTTCATGGACCTCGCCCGGCGCGTGGGCATGGATATTCTCGAGGGGCGGCCGGTGAGCGCCGGCGACCGGTTTCTCTACGGGCTCGGCCGGGTGCTGGTCTACGGGCCGCTGCGCAACGCGCTCGGGCTGTCGCGGATTCGCGTCGCCTATACCGCGGGCGAGGCGATCGGCCCCGACATCTTCCGCTTCTATCGCTCGCTCGGGATCAATCTCAAGCAGATCTACGGCATGACCGAGGGCTCGGTCTTCGTCACCATCCAGCCCGACAACGAGGTCAAGACCGACACCGTGGGCACGCCCTGCGAGGGCGTCGAGATCCGGATCGGCGAGGACGGCGAGGTCGTCTTCCAGAGCCCGGGGGTGTTCCAGGCCTATTACAAGAACGACGCGGCGACCGCCGAGGCCAAGACCCCCGACGGCTGGTTCCATACCGGCGACGCCGGATATTTCGACGAGACCGGGCATCTCAAGATCATCGACCGGGCGAAGGACGTGGGCCGGCTCGACGACGGCACGATGTTCGCGCCCAAGTATCTCGAGAACAAGCTCAAGTTCTTCTCCCACATCAAGGAAGCGGTGACCTTCGGCGACGGGCGGCCCTACGCCGCCGCCTTCATCAGCATCGATCTCGAGGCGGTGGGCAATTGGGCCGAGCGCCGCGGCATCGCCTACGGCAGCTATCAGGAGCTCGCCGCCGAGCCCCGGGTCTACGACCTGATCCAGGGGGAGGTCGAGCAGGTCAACCGCGACCTTGCCGCCGACCCCCCTCTCGCGGGCTCGCAGATCCGGCGCTTTCTGATCCTGCACAAGGAACTCGACGCCGACGACGGCGAGCTGACGCGCACCCGAAAGGTCCGGCGCGGCTTCATCGCCGACAAGTACGGCAGCCTGATCGAGGCGCTCTACTCCGACGCGACGCGCGCCGAGATCGAAACCGTCGTCACCTACGAGGACGGGCGCAAGGGGGCGATGCGCGCGGTGCTCGAAATTCGCGACGCGGCGCTCGCCGACGCGCCGGCGCCCGAACTGCGCAAGGCGGGTTAGGAGCCATGGCCGCGATCGAGACATCCACCCCGCCCGCCGCCACCGCCGCGCCGCCCGAGCCCGCGCGGCGGATCGGCGAGGTCTTGCTCAAGGTCGAAAACATCAGTCTGTCGTTCGGCGGGGTCGCGGCGCTCGCCGAGGTCAGCTTCGAAATCCGCGAGCACGAGATCTTCGCCATCATCGGCCCCAACGGCGCCGGCAAGAGCTCGATGCTCAACGTCATCAACGGCTTCTATCATCCGCAGAAGGGGCGCATCACCTATCGCGGCACCACCCGGCGCAAGATGCGTCCCCATGTGGCCGCGTCCCAGGGGATCGCGCGAACCTTCCAGAACATCGCCCTATTCAAGGGGATGAGCACCCTCGACAACATCATGACCGGGCGGCTTCTCAAGATGAAGCGCAACCTGCTGTGGCAGGCGCTCTACTGGGGACCGGCGCGTCGCGAGGAGCTCGAGAACCGCGCCTTCGTCGAGCATGTCATCGACTTTCTCGAGATCCAGGCAATCCGCAAGACGCCGGTCGGAAAGCTGCCCTACGGACTGCAGAAGCGGGTCGAGCTCGGCCGCGCGCTCGCCGCCGAGCCCCAGCTTCTTCTGCTCGACGAACCGATGGCGGGCATGAACGTCGAGGAGAAGGAGGACATGTCGCGCTTCATTCTCGACGTGACCGAGGAGTTCGGCACCACCATCGCGCTGATCGAGCACGACATGGGCGTCGTCATGGATCTGTCCGACCGGGTGATGGTGCTCGACTATGGACGCAAGATCGCCGACGGCACGCCAGACGAGGTGGGCGCCGACCAGGCGGTGATCGACGCCTATCTCGGCGTTTCGCGCGACTGAGCGGGCCAGGACGGGAAAAGGGACGGGACATGGAGCTCCTCGGTAATTTTTTCGTCGCGCCGTTCCTGGACATGGCGAGTTCGCCTCTGTTCTTCGCCGAGGTGGTCATCAGCGGCCTTCTGACCGGGGTGATGTACTCGCTGGTGGCGCTCGGCTTCGTGCTGATCTTCAAGGCCTCGGGCGTGTTCAACTTCGCCCAGGGGGTGATGGTGCTGTTCGCCGCGCTTACCCTGGTCGGGCTGATGGAGCGCGGGGTTCCGATCTGGGCCGCGCTGATTCTGACGGCGGTGGTCATGGTGCTGCTCGCGCTGGCGATCGAGCGGGTGATGCTGCGCTATCTCGTCAACCAGTCCGAGATCATCCTGTTCATGGCGACCATCGGGCTTTCCTTCGTCCTCCAGGGGCTGGGCGAGACCATGTGGGGGCGCGACGTCAAGCCGCTCGACATCGGCATTCCCGACACTTCGTTCGACTGGGGGGGCATCCTGCTGAACGAGTTCGACCTGTTCGCCGCCGGCTCGGGGGCGGTGATGGTCGTGGTGCTGGCGCTGTTCTTCCAGTACACCCGCATCGGACGCGCGCTGCGCGCGGTCGCCGACGACCATCAGGCGGCGCTTTCGGTGGGTATCCCGCTGCGCACGATCTGGGTGATCGTGTGGTCGGTCGCGGGGTTCGTGGGGCTGGTCGCGGGCATCATGTGGGGGGCCAAGAGCGGGGTCCAGTTCTCGCTCTCGCTGATCGCGCTCAAGGCGTTTCCGGTGCTGATCCTGGGCGGCTTCACCTCGGTGCCCGGGGCGATCGTCGGCGGGCTCATCATCGGCGTCGGCGAGAAGGTCGCCGAGGTTTATTGGGGGCCGGTCATCGGCGGCGCGATCGAGAACTGGTTCGCCTACGTGTTGGCGCTCGTGTTTCTGCTGTTCCGGCCGCAGGGGCTGTTCGGCGAGCGCATCATCGAACGGGTTTAAAGCATGATGTGTTTAAGTCGGCGCCGGCCCACTCCCCCGCCCGGCCACCCACGGAATCGTAGGATAGGGGTG
>CAZHDF010000134.1:0-9943 GCA_964531525.1 uncultured Alphaproteobacteria bacterium
GCCGACTGGATGCCCATCAGGGCGAACATGTAGGTCAGGATCATGATGCCGGTCCAGGCGCCGCCCGTGGCCTTCGGCCCCGCGCTGACGAACTGGATCACGCCGGGAATGGCGATGTAGTGACTGTAACCGTCCGGCGTGCGCTTGGTGTCGATCGAGGCCAGCGCCGCGATCCCCTCGTTGAGGCGATCCCAGCCGCCGACGTAGCTCACCGCGATGATGCCGATGACGACGATGCCGAGCGCCAGCAGGATCGCTTGCAGCGTGTCCACGTAGGCCACCGCGCGCAAGCCCCCCGAGGCGACGTAGATGAACACCACCGCCGAGAGCAACCACATGCCGACGTTGACGTCGAGCATGCCGTCGGTCAGCACGTTGAACAGGAATCCCGAGGCGCGAAGCTGCAATCCCAGATACGGGATCGAGAACACCAGCGCGACCAACACCGTCAGCAGGCGGATGCCGTCGCCCTGGAAGTAGGTCGACAGCATTTCGCCCGGCGTGACGAAGCCGTAGCGCTTGCCGAGCATCCACTGACGCTTGAGGAAGATCACGCCCGTGAAGGGGATCGTGATCGCGTAGAAGGACGCGTAGGCGTATTGGAAGCCGTCGCGATAGAGGAGTCCCGGGTGCCCCATGAAGGTCCAGCCCGAGAACGACGTCGCCGTCGCCGCGAGCACGAACACCCAGATTGAGATGCTACGGCCGGCGATGAAGTAGTCGCTGGCCGTGCGGGCTGAAAGCGCGCCTTTGATCCCCCAGAAGATACAATATCCCCAGTAGAGGATGACAAAGACGAAGAGCCAAATAACTTTGGGGTCCAATTCTGCCTCCCGTGCTCATGTCGGAGCGCCATGCGAAGCCGCTCGCTCGGTAAGCCTGGGCAACGTCGTCGAGAGAGTGTCGTCGTCGATCTGCTGCCCCGCGGGCGCGGCCGCCTCGCTCGGGTCTGCGCCGGCTCCCTGGTGCCCCCTTGCTTTGGTTTCTCCAGGCCGGGAGCCCGTACAGTCCCACTCGTGGCAAAAAGGTTAACACTTCATCAACCAACTGCCAATCGAAATGTTGTGCGACGCGAAATCATCAAAATGAATCGCAGTATTTCGATTGCGACTTGGTAACGGCTAGTTCCGAAAATGAAATATTGCGCCGCAAATGATTTGTGCTGCACTGCAATATCGCGTGCCGATGCGAGACTTTTTGCGATGCAACATATAAGCTTTTCGCAACTGCGAAGTAAACTGTCCGCCGATTTCCCCGGGTTTCCGGACCTGGGCCGGGGTGGAATTTCCGGCGGAAAAGCGCCCGTTGCGCCGCCGAATCGATTTCGCGTCAGGGGGCTACGCGCGTCTCCAGGGTGCCGGCGCGGGGCACGGTGAAGGCGAAACGCGCGCCCTCGCCGGGGGCGCTTTCGACCCAGATGCGACCGCCCATGTGCTCGATGACCTGCTTGCTCACGGCGAGGCCCAGGCCGCTGCCGCGCGGCTCGTCCTGGAGCGTGTCCTCGCGTTCGAGGAACTGGGCGAAGATGATGCCCTGGCGCTCGGGCGCGACGCCCGGGCCGTCGTCGGCGACGCTGACCTCGACCCAGCGGTCGTCGGCGGCCGCCGCCAGCGCGACGCGTCCGCGTCCGGCCTGCGAGAACTTGGCCGCATTGGCGAGCAGATTCTCCACCACCTGGGCGAGGCGCGCGGCGTCGGCGCGAACCGGCGGCATGCGCGCGGGCAGCGCGACGTCGAGCCGCACGACCTTGTCGCGGAACAAAGGCTCGGTCGCGGCCACGGCCTCGTCGACCGCGGCGCCGATCTCGACCGCGGCGATCCGCCAGTCGGCGCGCCCGGCGCGCAGGCGCGCGAGATCGACCACACGGTCGATCACGGTTGCCAGCCGGCGGCTTTCCCGGATCGCGATGTCGAGAAAGCTGTTGCGCTGGTCGAGCGGCAGGGTCGGGTAGTCGGCGAGAATCTCGGAAAACGAGCAGACCGAGGTGAACGGCGACAGAAGCGCCGGCGCGATCGCGGCGAGGAACCCCTCGGGCAGGGCGTCGGCCTCGGCCTTGAGCTGGTCGCCGGCGCGGGCCAGCGCGGCCATCGCCTCCTCGAACTCGTTCGACTTGCGCTGGAGCTGGGCGCAACCGTCGATCAGGCGCGACACCTCGTCCAGCACCCGTTCGACGCCCGCGCGGGTATCTCCGAGCGCGACCTCGTTGGCCGCTCTGAGCGTTTCGATATTGTGGTGATGTCGGGCAAGGAGCTCGTCCCAGTCCTTGCCGGAGAGGGTCACCCGGTTGGTCATCCTACCCCGTTATCGCCCCCCATGAGGCCCGTCGCGCGGACCAATCGAAGGATTTTACCCCCGCCGACGCCGTCTGGCTACCGTCGCGCGCGCCGGCGGTTGCAACCGGCGCGCCTTGGGGCGAGTATGCGGGCGCCCGAAGCAGCCTCGGGGGCATCGTGTCCCGCACCGCAGCCTTCCGTCAGCTAGCCCGCGATCACATGCGGCCGGAACCGCTTCTGGTGCCGCCCGGCACGCCCTGCGGCGAGGCGGTCGCGCGCATGGCCTCGGCCGCCACCGAAAGCGCCATCGTCGCCGACGAGGCCGGGACCATCCTGGGGATCGTCACCGAGCAGGACGTCACCCGCCGGATCGCCTTCCGCATCGACCCCGCGACCCCGGTCGAGGCGGTGATGAGCGCGCCGGTCAAGACCATCGCCGGGCGCGATTATCTTTATCATGCGATCGCCCATATGCGCCGCGCGCGACTGCGCCACATGCCGGTGGTCGACGACGACGGCCGCGCGATCGGCCTGATTTCGCTGCACGAGGCCCTGGCCGCGACCTCGACCCGGCTGGTCGGGCTGATCGACCGGTTGACCCACGAGGAGACCCTCGCCGGACTTCAGGAAGTCAAGGCGGCCCAGGTCGAGGTCGCCGAGGCGCTTTTCGGCGACAACGTGCCGGCGGCCGAGATCCAGGCGCTGCTGAGCGATATCAACATCGACATCTACCGCCGGGTCGTCATGCTCTCGCTCCACGAGATGGCCGAGGCGGGCTGGGGCGCGCCGCCGGTCGAGTTCGCCGTGATCGTGCTCGGCTCGGGCGGGCGGGGCGAGAGTTTCCTGTTTCCCGACCAGGACAACGGGTTCGTGCTCGCCGACTATCCCGACGAGGAGCACGGGCGGATCGACGCCTTCTTCATCGAACTCGCCGAGCGCATGACCCGCGCGCTCGACGACCTCGGCATTCCGTTCTGCCGCGGCCATGTCATGGCGACCAACCCGGTCTGGCGCAAGACGCTGAGCCAATGGCGCGATCAGATCGATATCTGGATTCGCCGGCGCAGCGACGTGGCGCTCAGACTCGCCGATATCTTCTTCGACTTCCGGATCGCCTGCGGCGACGCGGCGCTGGTCCGGAGCCTGCGCGAGCATGTGGTCAAGGCGCTGCCGGCCAACGCGGGGTTCCTGCGCGAGATGTACGGCCTGCAAGCCGATCACCGGGTCGCGCTCGGCTGGTTCGGACGGCTGCGCACCCATGCCGAGCCCGACCGGCCGGGGCGCTGGATCGACCTCAAATACGCCGGCACCCTGCCGCTGGTCGAGGGCGTGCGTCTGTTCGCGCTTCGCCACGGGGTGGCGGCGACGCCGACGCTCGAGCGGATCGCCCATCTGCGCGATCTGGAGGTGATCGACGCCAACGAGGAAGACTATCTCTCGGGCGCTTTCCACCTCATGACGGATTTTCTTCTACGCCAGCAGATCACGGATTTCCGCGCCGGGCGCAAGGTCGGCAATCAGGTGCCGGTGCGGACGCTGTCGAGGCGCGAGCGCGACATGCTGATCGCGCATCTGGCCGCGATCGACAGCTTCCGCGACCGTCTGCGAACCGAGCTGACCGGTGATTTTTGAGGGAATCCGAGGATCGAGCATGAGCCCGCATCCGCCGCCGCGCGGATTTTTCGTTGCCCGGCGCCGTTCCTTGGGGCAAAACCCTTCGGCAACGACGATCATCATCAGAAACCGGTAGCCCCGATGTCCCGTTCCGGCCGGGCGCCCCGCGCGGGCGCCGCCGATCCGGCGTCCCGAGACGCATCATCGACGCTCGCGCCGCGGACGTCGACTTCGGTCGAGGTTTCGGTCGTGGTGCCGGTGCGCGACGAGCAGGACAACGTCCTGCCGCTGATCGGCGAGATCCATGCGGCGCTTTCCGGGCGCGAGGCTTTCGAGATCGTCTATGTCGACGACGGATCGAGCGACGACACGCCGGCGCGGCTCAAGGAAGCGCGCGCGCGCTACCCCGAGGTCCGCGCCATCCGCCATGTCGCGAGCTGCGGGCAGAGCGCCGCGATCCGCACCGGCGTGCGCGCCGCCAGGGGCACGATCGTCGTCACCCTCGACGGCGACGGGCAGAACGACCCCGCCGACATTCCGGCGCTGCTGGACGCCTGGCGCGCCGAGGGCCGGGCGCCCAATCTCGGCATGGTGACGGGCCAACGGGTGCGTCGTCGCGACAGCGGCCTTCGGCGGCTGTCGTCGCGGATCGCCAACGGCGTGCGCAGCCGGCTGCTCGATGACGGGATCGCCGATACGGGCTGCGGGCTCAAGGCGTTTTCGCGCGAGGCCTTCCTCGCGCTGCCCTATTTCGATCACATGCATCGTTTCCTGCCGGCGCTGATGCGCCGCGAAGGTCTCGCCGTCGCCGTCGTGCCGGTCAACCATCGCCCCCGCCAGGCCGGGCGCTCCAAATACGGGGTCATGAACCGGCTGTGGGTGGGGATCGTCGATCTTTGCGGCGTGATGTGGCTCAAGCGGCGGCGGCGCTTGCCCGAGATCGCCGATGATACCCACGAGAGGAGCTCGGAATGAGCTTATGGCTAGCGGTCGGTTTCCTGGGACAGGCTCTGTTCTCGATGCGATTCCTGGTGCAATGGATTTGCAGCGAGCGCGCCGGCCATAGCATCATCCCGCTCGCGTTCTGGTATTTGAGCCTCGCCGGCGGCGCGACGCTGCTGGTCTATGCCATCTGGCGCAAGGACCCGGTGTTCATTCTCGGCCAGGGGGCGGGCCTGTTCATCTACGCCCGCAACCTCTTTTTGATCTACCGCGCCCGCCGACGCGCCAAGGCGGAAGGTGAAGGCGAGGCGACGGTTCGATGATCTCGACGCGAACGGCGCTCGTCGTCGCCACGCTTCTTTGGGCGGCGGCGGTCGCGACCGGCATCGCGTTGCGCCCGCCGCTTCCGGTCGACGAGACCCGCTATCTCACCGTCGCCTGGGAGATGTGGTTGCGCGGCGATTGGCTGGTCCCCCATCTCAACGGCGTTCCCTACAGCGATAAGCCGCCGCTTCTTTTCTGGCTGATCAACGCCGCCTGGGCGGTGTTCGGCGTGAGCGAGACGGCGGCTCGCCTGGTGCCGACGCTGTTCGCGCTCGCGGTCATCTGGCTGACCGCCGCGCTCGCCCGGATGATCTGGCCCGGGAAGCGCGCGCTCGCCGGTTACGCCGCGCTGATGGTCGCGGGCTCGATCCTATTCGCGCTCTACGGCAGCCTGGTGATGTTCGATCTGATGCTCGCCGCCTTCGTGCTGGCGGCCGTCATCGGCGTCGTCCATGCCTGGCGGCGGGGGGGCAAGCGGGGCTGGCTATTGTTCGGCCTGGCCCTTGGCGGGGCGATCCTCGCCAAGGGGCCGGTCGCGCTGTTGCTGACGCTGCCGGTGCCGCTGCTGGCGCCGTTCTGGGCGCGCGAGCGGCGGCCTCTATCCTGGTTCCGCTGGTACGTCGGCACGATCGCGGGCGTTCTTCTGGGCGCGGCGATCGGGCTCGCCTGGGCAATCCCGGCTGCGATGGCGGGCGGCCCGGACTACGAGCAGGCGATTCTCTGGGGCCAGACGGCGGGGCGCATGGTCAAGTCCTTCGCCCATGCCCGGCCCTGGTGGTTCTTCCTCGTGCTGCTGCCGGTCGCCTTCTATCCCTGGGTCGTCTGGCCGCCGGTCTGGCGCGGGCTGCGGGTACTCAAGGGGCGTGGACTCGACGACGGACTGCGGCTCATGGCGGTGTGGTTCGCGGTCGCCCTCGTCGCGTTTTCGATGGTGAGCGGCAAGCAGCTTCACTACCTGATGCCGCTCGTTCCGGTCGCGGCGATGGCCTTCGCCCGCCTCGCCCTGGAGGCGGGAGGACGCGCCCGCATGCTCGACATGGCGATCCCGGCGGTGATCGCGGCGGCGATCGGCATCGGCTTCGCGGCCCTTCCCGTGATCGCCTCGGGGCTCACTCCGAGGTTCCGCGCCGCCGCGACGATCCGCGCGCTCGCCGATGCCGATCCGCTGTGGGGCGTCGCGCTGGTGATTCTCGCGCTGATTGCCGTCGTCGTCGCCGCCCGCCGCCGGATCGGCGAAGTGGCGCTGGGCGTCGCGGCGCTCACGCTCGCGATCTTCTTCGTCGTCCATATCGAGGCGTCGAAGACCGTCATGCCGCGCTATGACTTGCGGCCGCTGGCCGAGTTTCTCGGACGCAACCAGGACGACGGCATCGCCTTCGGGGGCAGCTATCACGGCGAGCTCGGTTTTCTCGGCCGCCTACGCGAGCCCGTGGCGGTGCTGCGTGCCGGCGAGCGCGCCGCTTGGTTCGAAGCCAACCCGCGCGGGCGGCTGGTGATGAAGTTCCGCGACCGCCCGGCCGACCCGCCCTGGCCGCCGCTCAGCGCCAAGCCCTATCGCGGCCGTACCCTGGGCCTCTGGCGCGCCCGCGACGTCACGAGCGTGAAGTAGCTCTGCGGATCGGCCGGTTGCTCGCCGGTATGAAGGCTCACGCGGCGGAGCTGTCCGCGGGATCGCGCGTCTCGGCCGGTGTCGTGGTCGCGGCCGGGGCGAGCGGCAGGGTGAACACCAGGGTCGCGCCGCGCCCGTGGGTCGCCTTGACCCAGATGCGGCCGCCGAAATGCTCGATGATCTGGTGGCAGATGGGTAGGCCCAGGCCTGTGCCTTGCGGCTTGTCGGTGAGCGTGTCGGCGGCTTGGCGGAACTTCTCGAACACCCGTTTGCGCTCGGCGCGCGGAATGCCGGGGCCGTTGTCGCGCACCATCACCTGAACTCCCTCGCGCCCGACCGACGCCGAAATCCGGACCCGGCCCTCCTTGGGGTCGCAGAATTTGATGGCGTTCGACAGGAGGTTGAGCACCACCTGCATCAGCCGGTCGCGGTCGGCGTGGACCGGGGGCAGCCGGGCGGGCAGGTCGACCTCGATCGCGATGCCCTTTTCCTTGAACAGACCGCCGGTGGCGGCGAGCGCCTCCTCGATGATCTCCCGGGGGTCGATGTCGGCCATGCGCCATTCCATGCGCCCGGCCTCCATGCGCGCAAGATCGAGGATCTGGTTGATGAGCCGGGTGAGCCGCTCGCTCTCCTTGATGATGATGCCGAGGAACTCGCGCCGCTGGTCGGAATCGACGTCGGGGTTGTCGAACAAAATCTCCGAGAACGAGCGGATCGAGGTCAAGGGCGTGCGCAGCTCGTGACTGATGGTCGAGATGAAGTCGTCCTTGAGCCGGTCGAGCTCTTGAAGTTGGCGGTTGGCGGCGCGCAGCTCGGCCGTCGCCGCCTCGAGCTCGCGCGATTTCTCCTCGAGCCGGTGGCTGTACTCGATCACCTGCGAGGTCTCGTCGAGGATCTCCATCACCTCGTCGATGCCGAGCGGTTCCTCCTTGACCACCGAGGAGACCATGACCCGCGCCGAGGCGGCGCCGATCGCGCCGGCGAGCTCGCGCTCGGCGAACTCGACCAATCCGGCGTCGGCGGCGCCCGCGCGCGCGAGGTCGAGCCCGCGCCGCTTGGCGTAGCGGGCGAAGGCCGCCTCGGCGCGCCGGACGCCGATGAAGCGCGCGACCAGCGCCTGGAGGTCGCGGACCATGGCGGTGCCGCGCCAGAAGGGCTCGTCCACCTGGCCGCGGCGGAAGGCGTCGACGAACATGGCCGCCTGGGCGCGCTCGATCGCGGATTGGTCGGTCACCAGCGAAACGCCGATATAGCAGCCGATGTTGGCGAGCATGCTCCACACCACCGCGTGGCTCACCGCGTCGAGCCCCTGAAGCCCGAAAAGCTGGTAGGGCATCAGGAGCGTGATTCCGAACGGCCCGTTTTCGATGAAGGCGTCGGGCAGCCAGCCCGAGCGCGCGAAGGAGGGCAGCAACAGCGTATACGCCCAGACGGCGAAGCCCGCGAGCAGCCCGGCGAGCGCCCCCGAGCGCGTCGCGCCCTTCCAGAAGATACCGCCGACGATCGCGGGCGCGAACTGGGCGGCGGCGGCGAAGGAAACCAGGCCGATCGAGACCAGCGCGTATGATTCGCCGATCAGCCGGACATAGAGATAGCCGAGTATGAGCATGAACACGATCGCGGTCCGGCGAATGCCGAGGAGCAGGTCGCCGAGGTCCTCGCGCTCGGTCAGCCGAAGCCAGCGCAGTCTGAGGAGGATCGGCATGACCAGGTCGTTGCACACCATGGTCGAGAGCGCGATGGTCGCGACGATGACCATCGCGGTCGCCGCCGACAGTCCGCCGATGAAGACCAGCAGCGCGAGCGCCTCGCGGTTCATGGCCATCGGCAGCGTCAACACGAAGGTGTCGGGATCGACCGAGCCGTCGGGGAACTGAAGCCGGCCGCCGAAGGCGATCGGCAGCACGAACAGATTGATGATCAGGAGGTAGAGCGGGAACAGCCAGACCGCCTTGCGCAGATGCGCCTCGTCGGTGTTCTCGACCACCGTTACCTGGAACTGGCGCGGCAGGCAGATGACGGCCGCCATGGCGAGGATCGTCAGCGCCGCCCATTGGCCGTAGCCGCCCGCGCCCTCGAGGGTGAACAGCTCGGCAAGATCCGGTTCCGCGGCGGCGCGCGCGAACAAATCGCCGAAGCCGTCGTACATGCCGAAGGTGACGAACAGGCCGACGGCGAGGAACGCGAGCAGCTTGACCAGCGATTCGAAGGCGATCGCGGCGACCATGCCCTCGTGGTGCTCGGTCGCGTCGATATGGCGGGTGCCGAACAGGATCGAGAAGGTGGCCATCGCGGCCGCCGCGTAGAACACCGTGTCCGAAAGCACCGGCGTGCGCCGCGTGGCGGCGGGCATGACGATCTCCGGATATTGGATAAGCACGTTAAAGCTCGTCGACAGGGCTTTGAGCTGCAACGAAATATACGGCATGATCCCGACCACGGCGATGACCGTGACCAGCCCGCCGAGCAGGGTGCTCTTGCCGTAGCGCGAGGCGATGAAGTCGGCGATCGAGGTAATGCGGTTGACCTTGCTGATGCGGATGATCCGACGCAGCAGGAACCACCACAGCATGAAGGTCAGGGTCGGGCCGATATAGATCGGCAGGAAGCCGATGCCGGCGCTCGACGCCCGTCCGACGCTGCCGTAGAACGTCCAGGAGGTGGCGTAGACCGCGATCGAGAGCGAGTAGATATAGGGGTTGCGGATGATGCTCCGCCCCTGATCGGCGCGCTTGTCGCCGTAGTAGGCGATCGCGAACAGGAGCGACAGGTAGCTGAACGCCGCGAACAGGATGAAGCCGCCGGTCAGCATCACGCATCCCCGTCCGGCGGGTGCGGGGGCGGCGGGCCGTGGACATACGGCGGTGGCGGATCGGCGAGCGCGGCGGCGTCCGGATGGCGCGCGTTCCGAGCCATCAGGACGATCAGCGCCGCCCAGGCGAGGAACAGATAGACGTAAAGAACCGGAATGCCGAGGACGAAGGCCTCGACGTCGAACAGAAGCAGGATCGGCGCGTTGAACAGAAGCGCGCCGAGAAGGAACAGCGCGACGACGCGGTCGCCCTGGCTCGCGTGCCGCCCGCCGCCGTGTCTCCGGCGCGGCCGGACCGCTTTCGGCGTTGCCCCTTTCCGGCTCATCCCCGCCAGTCTAGCGCATTTCGGTCCCGCTTGCGCGCGG
>CAZHDF010000135.1:0-9847 GCA_964531525.1 uncultured Alphaproteobacteria bacterium
GGGCTTTCGCGGGCGAGGCGTTCGGTCCAGGACGACGGCGCGACCACCGTCGGGCAAGCCGCGCGCCAGAGCCTTCGTTTCATCCGCCAGAGCCGCGCCGTGGTGTCGACCGCGAGCGCCGGATAGGTCGCGAGATCGGGACAGCCGCCGCAGCCCGTCCGCCACTTCTCGCAATCGCCGCTGTAGGCGCAGTGCCCGGTCATCGGCCACATGTCCGACAGCCGCCAGACGACCGGCGCGCGGCGCGCGAGCGCCGGCAGGACGCGCGGGTTGAGATAGCCGCCGTGGATGTTGAAGAGCTGGATCACGTCGGCCGCGCGCACCCAGGGGTGGCGGGCGAGCCCCAGGTTCGACGGCAGGAACACATATTGCAGGCCGAGGCGCGCGGTGACGCGCTCGGCCAGCCGGTCGGCGCGCCGCAGCATGTTTCCTTCGGCGATGGCGCGCACGTCGCCGTCGTCCGAGAACCTGTGGCCCACCAGCATTCGCGAGCGCAGGCCCAATTCTCTCAGCCCCGAATGAATCCGGTACGCCGAGCGCGCCGAGCCCCCCAGGACGTCGGCGGTCGAGAAGTGGGTGACCGAAAGGCTCATGCCGGCTTGGGCGCGCCGCGCCGTTCGGGCCGCGCGCCATTCATTTTGAATTCGCGCGGGCGATGCAAACCAGATGCGGTGTTTCGCCGCCGCCACCGCAGAGCCTGCGCTTTACCGCCCGCGCGATCCGCCGCGGCCAGCCCACGACCCCTTCGGCGAGGTTGGTCGCGAACATCCGCTCGACCTCGAAACCACGGTCCACAAGGTATGCCGTCAGCGTTTCCGCGTTCCAGCTTCGCACGTGCTGATAGCGGTGGAAAACCACATCCGATACCGGGCAATAGACGAAATTCTTCTCCAGCGCCTCGTCGTTCGGCGTGGTGAAGATATTGTACGCGCCCGGCGCCGACAGCCGCCGGATATTGTCGAGCAGCGCATCGAGCTCGGGGTCGTAGAGGTGCTCGATCACCTCGATGCAGACGGTGGCGTCGAAAAGCCGGCCTTTCTCAAGCAAGGTCTCGATCAGATAGGCGCCCGCGAAACGGGGCAGCGCGCCATGCACGCGGTTCGTCTCGGCGACCGAATCGGGGGAATGGTCGGCGGCCACGACCTCTTGCGCGGCGGCGGTGAGATGGGGAATCAGAAAGCCCGTGCCGCAGCCGTAATCGAGCACGCGCTTCCGCCCGGCGAGGAAGGGGCGCAGGTGGGACACGATGGGGCGGCCGAATTGATAAGTGAAATATTGCTCGGGATACTGGGACGACCAGTTCCAGAAGCGCGCGACCAGTTCGGGCGTCCATTCGAGTTGCCGGTATTCCATCCGTCGGGGTCCTCCCGTGCGCGATACGCTCCTGTTTACCCGCCGGTTTCCGGCAGCGCCAGATGGTCCTCGGCGCCGCTTTCGAGCCAAGCGGCGATCGCGCGCACGTCGGGGGCGGCGAGAAGGTCGTCGACCGCCGGGTCCGGCTCCACCGTCAGCGAGGCCTGGCCGTCGGCCTCGTAGCGAAAGCGAACGCAACGGGTGGCGACCGGTCGGGCGCGCAGCAGCGCCCAGGCGTAGCGCCGCGCAAGCTCGGTCTGGGCGGGCGAAAGCGGCGGGATCTCGCCCAGCCGGTCGAGGCGCGCGAGATAGTCCTCGGGCGTTTCGGGGTCGACGGTGAAGCCCTTGCGGTCGTAGCGCCCGGTGCCGGCGGTGATCGTGGGGATGCCGAAGCAGGCCGCCTCCAGCCCCACGGTGCCGCGCACCGTCAGGCAGTAGTCCATCGCGTCGAACAGCGAGAAGGTCGAGACCGGATGGTCGGCCGGCATCAGCTTGACATGCGCAGGCAACGCGCCGAGCACTTCGCGCAGCGCGACGCTTTCGGACGGCTCGCCCGCGTAGCCGTCGCGGCGGCTCTTGACCAGGTTTGCCGGGTGGACCTTGAACACCCAGTTGAGCCCTGGGTTGCGCGCCGCGACGCGGGCCACGGCCTTGAACCAGGCCTCGTAGGTGCCGAACAGATCGCGCCCCCAGAAGAAGGTCGCGTCCCAGAAGAGATGGGCGAAGACCACCGCCGTCTTCTTCGCCGGGTCGAGGCCGAGGGCCGCGAACACCCGCTCGCGGTCGAGGATCGCGCGGTCGCGCTGGGTGCCGACCTCGTCGTACCAGGCGCCCGACCGGTAAGCGTCGGCGAGCTCGTCGTGAAGCGCGCGCCAATGCGCATCCGACCAGGGCATCGCCTTGACCGCCGCCCAGCTTTCCGCCGAAAGCGAGGCCGGGTGCCGGTCGCGGTTGCCGGGATGATAGCGCTTGAGCATCAAGAGCCCGCTGCGATGCGCGGCGTTCAGGGTGGTCGCCCGGGCGCCGGCGGCGAGCGCCGCGTCGAACAGCTCGCCGTCGGGCGTGTAGCCGCGATCGTAGAAGCAGACGAGATCGGGCCGCGCGGTGGCGACCAGCCGGGTCTGGGCCTCGGCATAGGCCACCGAGCGCCGGGCATAGGCGCGGAACTCGGCGGCGGTCGCGGGATCGTCGAGCGGGATGTCGCCGCGTCGCGTGCGCCGCATCAGGGTCGAGAGCGCGTACTTGCCCACCGCGCAGCCCGCATGGCTGAGCGCGAGCGCGTCGTCGAGCGTCGTCACGGCCTCCATCGCGCGCAAGGCGCGGTCCGGGACGGCGCGCCGGAGATAGTCCTCGATAAAGACGAACCCCTCGACCCCGAGGGCCGCATAGAGCCGCTCCATCGCCGGCGCGGGCGCGGGCAACGCGACGGTGATGCGATGGCCCGACGCGCGCAGCCCCGCGAGCAGCGGAAGCTGGAACAGCGCGAAGCCCGGATTGCCCTGGCCGACCACCAGCGCGGCGCGATCGCGCGGACAGCGCGCGAGCGCCTCGGCGGGGGGCGTCGAAAAGCGCGTCAGGATCTTGTCGCTTTCGGCGGCGAGCCTCGCCTGATCGGCGCGCCAGGCGGGCGACAGGCGACGCCGGGCCCGGCGCAGCGGCTTCAGAAGCCCGAGATCGAGGAGCCGGTCGGCGAGCGCGTCACGCGGGCGCACCAAAGCTCCCCCGCATCCGTGTCATGAGCGCCTCGGCGACGGCGAAATCGGTTTCGCTGTTGATGTCGAGCGCCTCGTCCGCGTCGATGATCAGGCCGAGCCAGTCCGTGGCCACCAGCGAGCCGGTGCGGCAGACGAAGTCGCGGCGCGCGATGTAGACCGTGCTGCTCTCGATATGGAAGGGCGCGCGGTCCTGGCGCCGACGCGGCGCGTCGGGGACCAGGGGACGAAACACGCCGTCGACCAGCCGGCCGATGTTGGCGCGGCTTTCGATCACGGTCATCAGCGAGACGCCGTCGCGCGCGACGATCCGTTCCATGCAGCGACGGATCGTCTCGGGCCGGCGCAACGGCGAGGTCGGCTCCAGCACCATGACGTAATCGAAGGTCTCGCCGTCGGCGGCCAGCGTCTCGATCGCGTGGATCAGCGCCTCCTCGGTCCGCGCCGTGTCGGTCGCGAGCGCCGCCGGGCGGTCGATCACCTCGGCCCCGCCCGCGCGCGCCGCCGCCGCGATCTTCGCATCGTCGGTCGAGACGACGGCGCGATCAATCTCGGGAACGGCGGCGATCTGGTCGAGGGTGTAATGCAGCAGCGGGCGGCCGGCGAGCGGTCGGATATTCTTTCCCGGAACCGATTTGGACCCGCCCCGGGCCGGGACGACGGCGAGGAAGCGGCGCGCGGCGATCATGGTCAAAGAAGCCGGTTGGCCCAGTCGTCGTGGATGCCCCGCGCGGCGGCGATCCGGCGCACGCCCTCGGCGAGCGTCACCTTGGGCGCGAAACCGAGCTCGTTCATCGCAAGGCTCGAATCGCAATAACGCTCGAAGATCTCGCGCGCGCGCGCGCGGTCCGACCGGTCGAAGGCGATCAGCTCGACCGACAGCCCCATGTCGGGCGCGAGAGTGTCGATGACGAGCTGGGCGGCCTCGCGCATGGTGTAGATCTCGCCCGAGTTACCGATGTTGTAGACCCGGTTCCGCGCGATCGGATTTTCGAGCACCGCGCGCACCCCGTCGACCGCGTCGGTAACGTGGCAGAACGAGCGCTTCTGCAAGCCGTCGCCGTAGACCACCGGGTTCCGGCCATCGAGCACGCGCTTGACGAAGCGCGACAGCACGAACTGGGCCACCTGGCCCTCGCCATAGGTGTTGAAGAAGCGAATGATCGTGTAACCGAGCGCCGGGTCGAGCTGACTGTAGCCCTTGACCAGCTCCTCGGCGGCGAGCTTCGAGACCGCGTAGACGGTCTTGCCCTTGGTCTCGACGTCCTCGGTCACCGGGTTGCGCGTCGGCTCGCCATAGACCTCCGACGACGAGGCGAGCACCACATGGTCGACCCGGTTGAGCGCGCAGGCGTTGAGCACGTTGTCGGTGCCGTTGACGTTGATGTCCATGCACAGAAGCCGGTTGTCCTCGGTCCGCTTGACGCCCAGCATGGCGGCTAGATGGACCACGGCGTCGACGCCCTTGGTGGCGATCGCGACCGACCAGCGGTCCATGATCGTGCCGACCTTGACCTCGATTTCGCCGAGTTCGCGCAGCGCGCGAATTTCGTCCTCGTGCCGCAGGAACTGCTCGGCGAGGTCGAAGCAGCGAACGGCATGGCCGTGGCGCAGGAGATTCTCGGCCAGCGCCAGGCCGATCATGCCGCTGCCGCCGGTAATCAGGACTGTCTTCGCCATCGCCGTCTTCGCCTGTTCTTTCCCGCCGTTAAGGGCCCGCCGTTAAGGGCGCGGCGCGAAACCGCGCTCCTTCATACGCCCGGCCGGTATTGTTCGGCCAGCATCATTTCGATGCCGCGTCGCAGATCGATGCGCGCGGAGAAGCCCAACACCTCGCGCGCCAGCGTCGTGTCGGCGACCGAATGGGCGATATCGCCCGCGCGCCAGGGACGATGCTCGGGCGCGGGTGGCGGCGCGAGCGCGCCGGCCTCGACGACCGCCGCGCGGATCGTCTCGTAAAGCGTGTCCAGCCGGGTGCGCACGCCGGTCGCGACGTTGAAGACCGCCGGCCCGCGCACGCCGGCCGGGTCGGCCGCGCGCCACAGCGCCTCGCAGACGTTCTCCACATGGCAGAAGTCGCGGCTCGCCGAGCCGTCGCCGAACAGCACCGGGCGCGCGCCGGCGCGCAGCGCCTCGACCCAGCGCGGGATCACCGCGGCATAGCCGCCGTCCGCATCCTGCCAGGCGCCGAAGATGTTGAAGAAGCGCAAGCCGATCGACGTCATCCCGGGCGCGACCAGCGCCGCGCCAGCCGCGTAATGCTCGTTGGCGAGCTTGGTGGCGGCGTAGGGGCTCATGGGCCGGGGCGGCGCGGTCTCGGCCAGCGGCAGCGCGTCGCTGTCGCCATAGACCGCGCAGCTCGACGCATAGACCAGCCTTGAGGCGCCCGCCTTCGCGGCGGCGAGAAAGACGTTGAGAAAGCCGGTCCCGTTGATGGCGTGGGTCTCCTCGGGGTCGTCGAGCGAGCGCTGCACCGAGACCTGGGCCGCCAAATGCACGACCGCGTCGCAGCCGCTCGCCACGCGGTCCATGAAGGGGCGATCGAGGATACTGCCCTCGGCGAAGGCGAAGCGTTCGCCGAAGCGCGCCTCCAGGCGATCAATGTTGGCGCGCTTGCCCGAGAAGAAGTTGTCGCAGCCGACCACCCGCTCGCCGCGCTCCATCAGATAACGGCAGAAGTTGGAGCCGATGAACCCCGCGGCCCCGGTCACCAGCCAGCGGCGGCCCTCGGCGGCCGCCGGATCGTCGGATGCGCGGGTCAATAGACCGTTTCCTTGTCGGCGAGGCGGCGGTCGAGCGGGATCTCGGCGAGGATCTTGCAAATGCGCGGCCCGCTCCGCCCGTCGCCGTAGGGGTTGACCGCGCGCGCGCAGGCGGCCCGGAACGCGGGATCGCCGAGGGCCTTGGCGATCGCCGCCGAGATGGCGTCGCGCTCGGCGGCGCAGTTGAGAATGTTGCTCGCCTGCGGGCGGCCGCGCTGGCGGTTGCCGATGTTCACCACCGGCACCTTGAACGAGGGGGCCTCGAGAATCCCGCTCGACGAGTTGCCGACCAGCGCCCGGGCATTGCGCAGCAGGGTCAGGTAGTCGTCGCGCTCGAGGTTGGCGACCGCGCGGACCTCGGGGCGCGCGCGGTAGCGCTCGATCACCTCGACGATGTCGCGAAAGCCGAGATCGCTGTTGGGGTAGAGCCAGATCACCCGCAGCCCGCTCGCGAGGCAGGCCTCGAGCGTCGCCTCCATCTGGGCGGCGGCCTCGTCGCGCTCGGCCATCACCGGGTGCTGGACAAGCAGCAGATAGGGCGCGTCGAGGTCGAGCGCCGCGCCGTTCGCGGCGATCGGGCGGGGCGGAAAGTCGCGGTCCATGTCGTCGAGCTGGGGCGCGCCGACATTGAAGATGCGGAAATCCTGCTCGCCCAGGCGGCGCAGGCGCTCGGCCGAATCGTCGCAGGACGCGAAGTGGATATGGGCGAGCTTGGCGATCGCGTAGCGCGCGGCGTCGTCGATATGGCCCGACTTATCGCCCGCCTGCACATGAGCGATCGGCAGGCCCATGTAGGCGGCGGCGACGCAGAGCGTCAGGGTCTCGGCCCGGTCGCCCGAGAGCAGCACGATGTCGGGCGCGATCCGCTCCATGGCCTCGGCGAAGCCCGCCATCGCCTCGCCCATGGCGCGCGACCAGGCCCCGGCGCCGTCGCCGGAGGGCGCGAGCGGCACGCGCGCGGTGATGGGAAAGCCGTCGCGCGCGATCAGTTCGACGCTGTTGCCCATCTCCTCCATCAGATGCATGCCGGTCACCAGCGTCGCGAGCTCGAGTTCGGGGACGGCGCGCATGGCCCGCATGACGTTGCGCGAATAACCGTACGTCGCCCGCGATTCGAGCGTCACCAGGATGCGGCGGCGCTTGGCCACTAGGCGAGGTCCCGCCACAGAAGCTGCCGGTCGGCGGCGATGTCGGTCGCGGCGGCGCGGCCGATCACCTCGTCGAGATGCTTGGCCGCGATCGCGCCCTCGCCGGGGCTCGGCCGCTTGACCGTGACCATCTCGGCGGTGATCGTCGCGCCGGCGGGAATGTCGGCCGTCGAGACCACGCTCTCGCGCGCCCAGCCCGCGATCTCGCGCTCCTCGGGGAAGATCTCGCGCTTATCCCCGCGCGCCTCCCAGACCGCGCGGCAGCCCCGGACCAGCTCGCGGAGCTCCTGGGGCTCGATCGAGGACTTGTGGTCGGGCCCCGGCCGCGTGCGGTCGAGCGAGAAATGCTTTTCGATCAAACAGGCGCCGAGCGCGATGGCGCCGAGCGAGGTGTAGATGCCGACGCTGTGGTCCGACAGCCCGATCGGCACGCCGTAGCGTTCGCGGTACATCGGGATGACGCCCAGGTTGACCCGGTCGTAGGGGCAGGGGTAGGCCGAGACGCAATGGGTGAGCACGAAGTTCGCGCCCGCCTCCTTCAGCACCGCCACCGTCTCGTCGACCTCGGAAAGCTCGGTCATGCCGGTCGAGACGATCATCGGCTTGCCCTTGGCGGCGATATGGCGTTGCAGCGGGTGGTTGGTGCATTCGCCCGAGCCGACCTTGTAGACCGCGACCCCGAGCTTCTCCTCCAAAAGATCGGCCGAGGCCTTCGAGAACGGCGTGCAGAGATAATCGATGCCGATCGAGCGGCACAGATCGCGCAGCTCGATATGCTCCTCGACCGAGAGATTGGTGCGCGCCAGGGTGTCGTAGAGCGGCTCCTCGAAATTGGCCGATCGCGGCGCCTCGCGCAGCATCTCGTCGTCGAGGACATGCATCTGGAACTTGATCGCGTCGCAGCCGGCGGCGCGGGCGTGGAACACCATCTCGCGGGCGATGGCGATCTCGCCGTCGTGGTTGATGCAGGCCTCGGCGATGAGGTAGGGCGGGTGGTCCTCGCCGACCGGGCGGCCGTTGATGGTGATGGTCGGGCTCACGTCTGCCGTCTCCCGTCGGTTGGTTTCTCGGATGGGCGGCGCGCGGCCGGGTCGGGCCGCGCCACGCTCTTGAAATAGCCCAATCGGCGGCCGTGTTCAAAGGTCGCGGGGATCATGAAGGCGCGCTCGCGCGGGGGCGCGACGCCTTTCCGGGCGGGATACTCGACGATCACGACTTTTCGAGCCTTAATGCGCGGCGCAGTTGGATGGCAAGGTCGTGCAGGACCTGGCGCGCCGTGAACGCGAGCAGAAGCAACAATCCGACCAGCAGCACAATACGTCCGGCGAGATCGGGCACCAGGTATTCGGCGCAGAATATGGATACGGCGGTGAGCGCCAGGCCGAACAAGGGCCAGCCGTCCTGCCAGGGCGTGGCGCGGTCGCGACGGGCGCCGAATTGATAGGCGATTCTCAAGGCCAGCGCTTGGCAATACAGCGCCGCGATCGCGCCCGTGATCCCGAAGGCGGGGACCAGGACGATCAGGGCGAACAGCGCGACAAAGGCGGCGACGATGCTGATGCCGGCCATGAAATTGCCGCGTCCGAAAGCGTATATCGTCGCGAGCTGGGGGCGTCCCGAAAGCTGGATCAGGGGCAGGGCGAGAAGCGCCGCGGCGTAAGGCGCAGCCTCGGTGAACTTGCCGTGGGTGAACAGGTCGAGGAAATCGCGGCCGAGCAGCGCGAAGCCGACGGCGACCGCCGTGATCCCCACATGGAGGACGCGCCAGACCCGCCGCGTGCGCTCGAACGACGAGGCCGGGTCGCGCGCTTCCTCGAGGGCTTCCGGCCAGACCGCGCGCATCGCGGGCTTGACCCCGAGATTGACATAGCCCTGGTACTGCTGCGCGTGGGTGTAGATGCCGAGCCGGTGAAACCCGATCTGCGATGACAGAAAGGTGCGTTCGAATACCCGGAGCACGCTGTCGATCCCGTTCGACAGCGCGAGCCAGCCGCCGAGGCGCAGGGCCTCCTTGACCAGGCCGGGGTCGATCCGCGCCGTGAGGTAGGGGCGCAGCACCGCGAGCGCGCCGACGAAGCCGATGGCGCTCGACGCCAACAGGCCGATGAACAGCGACAGCACCCCGAGGTCGGTCAGGAACAGGACGGCGAGCGTCGCCCCCGTGCCGAGAAGCGATTGCACCACCACGACGACGCCGTAATGCTCGGCCGCGCCCGAGAGAGTCACGATGTTGACCGTCAGCGACCAGACGGTCGCGAACACCATGGCGACGGCGGCGAGCACCACGGCGGTCATGGGAATCGCCCGCGACGCCTCCCAGGCGGGGGCGAGCAGCGCCCAGCCGAGCACGAAGGCGAGCGCAAGCACCGTGCTCGCGACCAGGGCGACAAGCGCGACCGTGGTGACCAGCCGCGCGCGCTCCTCGCGCCCGGCGGGGCCGAAGCGGTGGGACAACAGGTAGGTCGCGCCCATCAGGCTCAGGACCGACCCCACCGTGGTGTAGGAGACGACGAGGGCGAAGATCGCGTAGTCCGACGGCCCCAGGATCAGGGTCGTGAGTGGCAGGGTGAAAAACGACAGCGCCACCTGCAGCACGTTGGGCGCGAAGAACAGGAGAAAGCGCGAGCGAAAGGTTCCACGAATGGTCAAGCGGTCTCCTCCGAACGCCGCGGCGCGGGCGCGAGGCCGAGCGCCGCGTCGATCCGCGCACGCAGATCGCCGACCACGCTCTCCGCCGTGAACCGGCGGCGGAAGGTCTCGAACCCGGCCTCGCCGAGGCGGCGGCGCAGCGCGCGGTCGGCGGCGGCCTCGGCGACCAGATCGGCGATCTCGTCGGCGTCGCGGCCGAGAAGCGCGTTCTCGCGGTGCTTCA
>CAZHDF010000136.1:0-9787 GCA_964531525.1 uncultured Alphaproteobacteria bacterium
AGGGGGTTTCGACTCAGAATGTCGGCTGCTTGCCGGTGGCCCGCTCGGCGGCGGCAGTTCGAATGGCCGCCTTCGATTCCTTGGGCATCGAGGGGTCGACGAGCGTCAGCGTTCCGACAGGCTTGACCGATCCAAAGCTAGCGGGATTGGGCGCAAACTCCAGAAATGGTTCCGTCCGCGCGTACCGGACCGCAGTATCGCCCCACACCCATCCACGGCTGTCTCGCTGATCCGGCTCGCCATACTTCTGCAGTGCCTTGGTGCTCATCTGGTCGCTGCTCACTTTGGCTCCGAAGAAGCTGTACGAAATGCTGCTCGCCCGAGACCCAGACGGCGTTTGCACAAAGGAAACGCGGAACTCCTCACTGTCGCTTTTGAACGTCATCGTCTGAACGCCGGCATACGCGGAGAAATCGATCTTCTGCCGGTTCTGAAGCGCCACCGCTTGGTCGAACGACGGCGCCATATCCGACCTTATGTCTTCGAACCCCCGTGACCGGGCAAGTGCGGCCACCTCCTCGGAGGTCATGCCGATGCGTATACCGGCAATATCGAATCCACTGGCGTCGGTGCCATAACCCGACGTGGCGGGAACGGACGCCAGCAAACCAATCAGGACCATTTGGCGAAGGCAGGTCCAAACTTTGCTCATTTTGTGTCTCCAGGTCACATCGGGCCGAGAGAGAGTTACGCAGCTCATATTGATTCTAATCGATCTCGCCCGACGCATCGAGGGCTATACGAGTGCAGGGCGGCGAGTCTGGAGCAGAATAGAAAATTTTTTTCTCTTTCTCAGAACTTCCCCTGACCGTACGACTTTTCCGTTATTTGGACTGAACTTCCTTTTTACTTACACTTCACTTGTTTTATTTTTAATATTTACTTGACAATTCGATCCGTCCGACTTTTTCCTGTGTTCAGTGACGCATGGATTGAAGCGTCGTGGAGCAGGAACGGATGACCCCTACCAAGGTTCTGATCGGCCAAGTCGCCATCGTTTTCGCCATCGTGATCGGCGGCCTCTGGGCATCCACCCAGTGGGCGGCGGCGATGCTCGGCAATCAGCCGCGGTTGGGACCGGCCTGGTTCGCGCTCGGCGAGATGCCGGTCTACTACCCCTGGCGGCTTTTCGAGTGGTGGTATGTCTTCGAGCCCTACGCGCCCCAGGTCTTCAACAAGGCGGGGACGCTCGCCGCCGGCGGCGGACTGCTCGGGGCGGTGGTCGCGATCATCGGCTCGGTCTGGCGCGCCCGGCAGGCAAAATTCGTCACGACTTACGGGTCGTCGCGCTGGGCCACCAGGAAGGAGGTTCGCAAGGCCGGCCTGTTCGAGCCGCGTGGTGTCTTCCTGGGACGGCTCGCCGACCGCTATCTCCGTCACGACGGCCCCGAGCACGTGATGGCCTTCGCGCCCACCCGCTCCGGCAAGGGCGTCGGCCTCGTCATCCCGACGCTCCTGTCGTGGACGGGCAGCGCGGTCATCCACGACATCAAGGGCGAGAACTGGCAGCTCACGGCTGGATGGCGCTCGAAGTTCTCTCACTGCCTGTTGTTCAACCCGACAGACCCGAAGAGCGCCAAGTACAACCCGCTCGTGGAGGTGCGCAAGGGCGCTACGGAAGTCCGGGACGTCCAGAACATCGCCGACATCCTGGTCGATCCCGAGGGCGCGCTCGAACGGCGCAATCACTGGGAGAAGACCTCCCACGCGCTTCTGGTGGGCGCGATCCTCCATGTGCTCTACGCGGAAGAGGACAAGACCCTGGCCGGCGTCGCCAGGCTCCTGAGCGATCCGCACCGCTCCTTCGAACGGACGCTGCGGGTCATGATGACCACCAACCATCTCGGGACCGACGATCATCCCGAGGTCCATCCGGTGGTCGCGTCCGCGGCGCGGGAGGTGCTCAACAAGAGCTACAACGAGCGCTCGGGCGTCGTCTCGACGGCGATGAGCTTCCTCTCGCTATACCGTGATCCCATGGTCGCGACGGCCACCTCCCGGTGCGACTGGCGGATCTCCGACCTGGTCGACGCCGAGCGGCCGGTCTCGCTCTACCTCGTCATCCCGCCCGGCGACATCAGCCGGACCAAACCCATCGTTCGCCTGATCCTCAACCAGATCGGCCGCCGCCTGACCGAGACCCTTGCCATCGGCCACCGGGATCGCCACCGGCACCAGCTCCTCATGATGCTCGACGAGTTCCCCGCCCTCGGCCGCCTCGATTTCTTCGAGAGCGCGCTCGCCTTCATGGCCGGCTACGGCATCCGCGCCTACCTCATCGCCCAGAGCCTGAACCAGATCTCGAAGGCCTACGGCGAGAACAACTCCATCCTCGACAACTGCCACGTCCGCATCGCCTTCGCCTCCAACGACGAGCGTACTGCCAAGCGCATCTCGGACAGCCTCGGGACGGCGACCGAGCTTCGCGCCCAGAAGAACTACGCCGGCCACCGTCTCGCGCCCTGGCTCGCCCATGTCATGGTCTCGCGCCAGGAGACGGCGCGTCCGCTGCTCACGCCCGGCGAAGTGATGCAGCTTCCGCCCCAGGACGAACTGCTACTCGTCTCCGGTCTCGCGCCTATCCGCGCCAAGAAGCTCCGCTACTACGAGGACCGGAACTTCACCGTGCGCGTGATGACCCCGCCGCGCCTGTCCGAGGACATCTACACCGACCGCCCCAAGGCATGCGGCGACGAATGGGCCGGCCGCGTCCGCGGTACCGACCCGCGTCTCACGCCGAAGTCGTTCAGCGATTTCGACGAGGCGAGTGCGGAGGACGAGGGCGGCCTGCAGCACCAGCTGCCCCTTGTCGCTGAACACAACGCTCCCGAGCCCGAGACTCCTGCGAACGAGTTCGCGGCCATAGACGATGATGCCGACGCCGCCACCGACAAGAAGGCCCTCGATCAGGTGCGCCGGGCGGTTGCGCTTCGGCGGGCGGTGGCGATCAGCCGCGATGACGACCTCATGCCGACTCTGGAGGGCTGATCCGTGAAGCCGCGTCTCAACATCTACATTGACTACGAGCTGCACAAGAAGCTGGAGCAGGTAGCCCCGCAGCTTGGCGGGTCCAAGTCGGGCGTTGTGGAGGCGGCCCTCATCTCCTTCTTCTCGCCCGACGGTGGCGACCGCCGCGAGGCAGCGATTGTCCGGCGCCTCGATCGTCTGTCCCGCCAGTTCGACCGGCTTTACCGGAACCAGACGATCGCGATCGAGGCACTGGCGCTGTTCATCCGCCACCAGCTCTCGGTGACGGCGCCCCTGCCGGCCTCCGAGCGTGCCGCCGCGCTCGCCAAGGGACAGGAGCGCTTCGCGCAGTTCATCGAGCAACTCGGACAAGAGGTCGCCACGGGCAGGAACCTGATCCTCGACGTCGTCGAGCAGATCTCTCCGACGGCGGAGGACTTCTTTGGCCCTGAAGAGGTGGAAGCATCCCGTGACTGACTTCGACAACCGCACCAGCCGAGCGCGCCGCTACGCCATGCTGCGCACCGCCATGGGGCCGGTGATCGGCGCCGCGCTCGAGGACCCGGCGGTCATCGAGATCATGGTCAATCCCGATGGCGCGCTCTGGGTAGACCGGCACGGCGAGGGCCGCGTGAATGCCGGCACGACGCTATCACCGGCCGAAGCGGAGCGGATCATTCGCCTGGTTGCCTCGCACATCCATGTCGAATGCCATGCCCGCAATCCCGTCGTGAGCGCCGAGCTCCCGGAGACGGGCGAGCGCTTCGAAGGCCTGCTGCCGCCCGTCGTCGCCGGGCCCACCTTTGCCATCCGCAAGCCGGCCCAGGTCGTCTACACCCTCGACGACTATGTCGAACAGCGCGTGATGGGCCCGCTCCAGGCCGACGCGCTCAGGCGGGCCGTCGCAGACCGCCGCAACATCCTGGTTGCCGGCGGCACCAGCTCGGGCAAGACCACGCTTGCCAACGCGTTGCTCGCCGAGGTCTCCAAGACCAACGACCGGGTGGTGCTGATCGAGGATACCCGCGAGCTCCAATGCACGGCGTCCGATTTCGTGGCGCTGCGCACCAAGCCCGGCGTCGTCAGCTTGGCCGACCTGGTGCGGAGCACGATGCGCCTCCGGCCCGACCGGATCATCGTCGGCGAAGTACGGGGCGCCGAGGCCTTGGAGATGCTCAAGGCCTGGAATACGGGGCATCCGGGCGGCATCACGACCTTGCACGCCAACTCGGCGCACGCGGCTCTCTACCGCCTCGAACAACTCATCCAGGAATCCGTCGTCACCGTTCCCCGGTCGCTGATCGCCCAGGCGATCGACGTCGTCGTCTTCATCCGCGGGCGCGGCGAGGGGCGGCGTATCGAGACCATCGCCGAGGTCGCGGGGCTGCGCGACGGCGACTATCAGCTCACCACCCAGTCTCATCTGCAACTTCGACCCGTGTGAAAGGAGCCGGCATGCGCAAACACGTCCCACTGATCTTCGCAGTGATCATTCTTCTGGCCTGGTCCGGCGCCGCCCACGCGGCCGGGTCCAACATGCCCTGGGAAGCTCCGCTGACGGCGATCCTCGAATCCATCGAAGGGCCGGTCGCCAGGATCATCGCCGTCATCATCATCATCATCACCGGCCTGTCGCTTGCGTTCGGCGACACCTCGGGCGGCTTCCGCCGGTTGATCCAGATCGTCTTCGGGATCTCCATCGCCTTCGCCGCGACCTCGTTCTTCCTATCGTTCTTCACCTTCAGCGGCGGCGCGGTGATCTGATGAGCCAGCTCGAGGGATACGAGGTGCCGCTGCACCGCTCTCTGACCGAGCCGATCTTGCTCGGCGGCGCTCCGCGCACCGTCGCGATCGCCAACGGCACGCTGGCCGCGGTCATCGGCATCGGCCTTCAGCTCTGGCTCGCCGGTCTCGCCGTCTGGGTTGTCGGGCACATCGCCGCCGTCTACGCCGCCAAGCGCGACCCGCAGTTCATGGCCGTGCTTGCGCGGCACCTCAAGCACAAGGCTTTTCTCGCATGCTGAACCTGGCCGAATACCGGAAGCGTCCTGCGAGCCTCGCGGACTATCTGCCCTGGGCGGCGCTCGTGGCGCCGGGCGTTGTGCTCAACAAGGACGGCAGCTTCCAGCGCTCGGCGCGGTTCCGGGGGCCCGACCTGGAAAGCTCCACCGAGGCCGAGCTCGTGGGCACCTGTGCCCGGCTCAACAACGTGCTGCGCCGTTTCGGCTCCGGCTGGGCGCTCTTCTTCGAGGCCGAGCGTCACGAGGCGCACGACTATCCGGCCTCCGCTTGGCCCGATGCGGTCTCCTGGCTGATCGACCAGGAGCGGCGGGCGATGTTCGAACAAGAAGGCTCCCACTTCGAAAGCTCCACCTACCTGACCTTCGTCTACTTGCCGCCGGAAGACCGCGTAAGCCGGACCGAGCGGGCCCTGCTCGAGACCACCGACGGCAAGCGCGGCATCGACTACCGAGATTACCTGGAGAGCTTCATCGCCCAGACCGACCGTGCGCTCGACCTTCTCGCCGACCTCATGCCCCTGGTCGCCGCCCTCGATGACGACGAGACTCTCACCTACCTGCACGGCGCGATCTCGACCAAGCGCCACCCGGTCACCGTTCCCGAGATCCCGGCCTACCTCGATGGCGTCCTGGTCGACAGTCCTCTTACCGGCGGCCTCGAGCCCATGCTGGGCGACCGGCACCTGCGCACGATCACCGTGATGGGCTTCCCCAATGCGACGACGCCCGGGCTCCTCGACGACCTCAATCACCTGGGGTTGGAGTACCGTTGGGTGACGCGCTTCCTTCCCATGGACAAGCCGGCCGCCGCGCGCGCGCTCACAAAGTACCGCAGACAGTGGTTCGCCAAGCGCAAGAGCATCGCCGCGATCGTGCGCGAGGTCATGTACAACCAGGAAACGGCGCTGGTCGACTCCGATGCGGATAACAAGGCGCTCGACGCCGACGCGGCCCTTCAGGAGCTCGGCGCCGACTACGTTTCCTTCGGTCATTTCACGGCCACGGTGTCGCTGTGGGACCGCGACCGCGCCCGGGTCGATGAAAAAGTCAGGGCAGTCGAGCGGATCATCAACGGCCGCGGCTTTGTCACCATCCGCGAGACGGTCAATGCTCTCGACGCCTGGCTCGGATCACTGCCCGGCCACTGCTACGCCAACATCCGCCAGCCCATCGTCAGCTCGCTCAACGTCGCCCACATGATCCCGCTGAGCGCCGTGTGGGCAGGTCCGGCTTGGAACGACCATCTTGACGGTCCGCCGCTGATCTATGCCAAGACCAACGGCAACACGCCGTTCCGCCTGACGACCCATGTCGGCGACGTCGGGCATCAGCTCATCGTCGGCCCGACCGGGGCCGGCAAGTCCGTGCTCCTGTCGCTGATGGCCTTGCAGTTCCGCCGCTACGCGCACGCCCAGGTCTATGTCTTCGACAAGGGGCGTTCGGCACGGGCTGCCATTCTCGGCATGGGCGGCGATTTCTTCGCGCTCGGCGAGGACGAGGCACTCGCCTTCCAGCCGCTTGCCCGCATCGATGACGACCACGTTCGCAGCTGGGCGGCGGAGTGGATTGCCGGGTTGCTTGCCCACGAGAACGTCCCCGTCACTCCGGAGGTGAAGGAGGCGCTCTGGTCGGCGCTCACCAACCTCAGTACGGCACCGCTCCAAGAACGCACCATTACCGGCCTGTCGATTCTCCTGCAGAGCAACGCCCTCAAGCAGGCGCTCCAGCCCTATACCCTCGACGGTCCCTTCGGGCGCTTGCTCGACGCGGACGAGGATCGCCTAGAGCTCGCCACCGTGCAGTGCTTCGAGATGGAGGAGCTCATGCACGAAGCAGCGGTCGTGCCTCCCGTCCTGACCTACCTCTTCCATCGGCTCGAAGAACGCTTCGACGGCCGTCCCACGCTTCTGATCCTCGACGAGGCCTGGGTCTTCCTCGACAACCCCGCCTTCGCCGGCCGCATCCGCGAATGGCTGAAGACGCTCCGCAAGCGGAACGTCGCGGTCGTCTTCGCCACGCAGTCCCTGAGCGATATCGTGGAAAGCGCGATCGCGCCAGCGATCATCGAGTCCTGCCCCTCCCGGATCTTCCTTCCCAACGACCGGGCCATCGAACCCCAAGAACGCAAGATCTACGAGCAGTTCGGACTGAACGGCCGGCAGGTCGAGATCATCGCGCGGGCCACGCCCAAGCGCGACTACTACTACCAGTCCCGTGCGGGCAACCGCCTGTTCGAGCTCGGACTTGGGCCGGCGGCGCTCGCCTTCTGCGGCGCCTCGTCGAAGCAGGACCAGGCGCTTCTCGATCGCGTCCTCGCCGACCACGGCCGCGATGATTTCCCCGCGCAATACCTCAAAGAAAGGAGTCTCGAATGGGCAGCAGACTTGCTCGACAGCTTTGCCGCCTAGCCGTCTTAGTCCTCCTGGGCACTTCCGGTTTCGCTGCGGCCACGGCTCGCGCAGCGGACACCTGGCCTTGGTGCTATGGCGGAGGCGACCGCGACAATTGCCCGCCGCTCTATCTCAATGTCACGACCGCGCAGGGCAGCGCCGTGCTTGCGGTCGAACGCGCATGCCGCTCGGACTGGCGGCATGCGTGGGGTCAGGCCGACGCCCGACAGACGATCCGCCAATGGATCGACGGCGCGGCCGCGACGGCTTCCGGCGGCCTGTGCATCCCGCTCAGCAACCAGGTCACGGAAATCCGAGTGGCGGCCCTCGGCGGCCACTGCGGCTATGAAGGCATGGGGGTCAACACGCCCGGCCCCGGCGGCGTCCTGCACCGGGGCGGGCCTGGTTCCTTGTCGCTCACCGGCTGCCAGGCCCGCATCCAGGACTTGACGTTCGGCGGCGTCGCCCTGCGCTTCGCCGACGGCTATGGCTTCGGCGATTCCTACGCCACCGGATACTTCTACGGCATCTACGACGGCTTCGGAGACCGCGCCGTTGGCCCGACCGACGCATCCGTCTGGCGCATCAGCGACTTCAACACTTTCCACTACCAGGTCGAAATCCTGGCCGGCGGCAGTCCCGACTGGCGCCAGCCCCTGCCAGAGGAGGATCACGGACGATGAACAAGAGCAGACAAACGTTTCTCGGTGCAGTACTGGCGATCGCCCTCGCGCTCGTCCCCGTCACCCAGGCGCGCGCGCTCGCGGTCTTCGATGGCGCCAACTACTCGCAGAACCTTCTGACCGCGGTGCGCACGCTGCAGATGATCAACAACCAGGTCCGGCAGCTGCAGAACGAAGCCCAGATGCTCATCAACATGGCCAAGCATCTCGAGCGATTGGACTACTCGTCCCTCAGCCAACTCAACTTGGCGATGAACCAGATCAATCTCCTGATGCAGCAGGCCCAAGGCATCGCCTTTGATGTTCAGGCCGCCGAACAGGCGTTCGCGCGCTACTACCCGCAAGAATACCAAGCGACCGTCACCTATGACGAGCTGGCCGCCGACGCTCGGCAGCGCTGGCGGTACTCAATGGACGCGTTCCGTCAAACGCTCCGCGTCCAATCCCAGATCAGCCAAGGCGTCGTCGCCGACCAGCAGGTTCTGTCGGCTCTCGTCAATGAGAGCCAGGGCGCGGTCGGCATGCTGCAGGCCCAGCAGTCGACCAACCAGTTGATCGCGCTAACCTCGCAGCAGGCGGCCAAGACCCATCAGCTTCTTGCCGCGCAGTATCGCGCCGACGCGCTGGACCGCGCCCGCCGAGCGGCCGCCCAGGAGCAGGCACGCGCCCAGTTCCGGCGCTTTATCGGCGACGGCCAGGCCTATACGCCGCTGCAGTAGGCAAGGGAGCCGGTCGGGAGCGACGCGATGAACGACATCAACGTCATCGACAAGTTCACCGAGACGTTCGTTCAGTACATCGAGAGCGGCTTCGGCCTGCTGACCGGTGAAGTCGCCTTCCTGACCACCATTCTCGTTGCCATCGACATCACGCTCGCCGGCCTTTTCTGGGCATTCTCCGAAGACCACAACATCATCGGCCGTTTGATCCGCAAGGTGCTCTACGTCGGCGCGTTCGCCCTCATCCTCAACAACTTCTCGCTGCTCGCTAACGTCGTCTTCAACTCCTTCGCTGGCCTCGGTCTGGAAGCTACTGGCGGTACCCTCCAGCCCGACGCTCTTCTAAAACCGGGAACCCTCGCCAGCACCGGCTTCACGGCGGCGCACCCGTTGATCGAGAAGGCCGGCGACCTCTTGGGCTTCGGCACGCTATTCGACGGCGAAAACGCCCTGACCATTCTCATCCTCCTCTTTGCCTGGCTGGTCGTCGTTCTGGCGTTCTTCATCCTCGCGGTCCAGCTCTTCATCACCATCCTCGAGTTCAAGCTGACCACGCTGGCGGGATTCGTCCTCGTCCCCTTTGCCCTCTGGAACAAGACCGCCTTCCTGGCAGAGCGGGTGCTGGGGAACGTCATCGCCGCCGGCATCAAGGTGATGGTCCTGGCCGTTATCGTCGGTATCGGCACGACCTTGTTTCAGGATTTCATCACCGCGCTCGACGGCCAGGAGGTCAATATCGAGAACGCCATGACTCTGGTCCTTGCGTCCATCGCGCTCTTCGGTCTCGGCATCTTCGGGCCGGGCATCGCCGCCGGTCTCGTGAGCGGAGCCCCGCAGCTTGGTGCCGGGGCGGCGGTCGGCACAGTCGCCGGGCTCGCGGCCGGCACCGCCGCCGGCGCCGGCGTCACCCTTGCCGCCGGTCGCACCGCCCTTGCCGCCACGGGTGGTGCCGCGCGCGCGGCATCGACCGTCGCCGGGGGCGCCAGCGCGGCCTATGGCCTCGGCCG
>CAZHDF010000137.1:0-9464 GCA_964531525.1 uncultured Alphaproteobacteria bacterium
ACGGCTACAAGATGATCGGCGTCGGCAAGCTGGTCGCCGCCGAGATCATGGGGGAAACCAGCCGGCTTCTCGAGCCGTTCCGCTTCTCGCGCTACGCCGAGGGCCGGCTTCACCCGGTATCGAACAGCCCGTTTCCCTGGAGCTGAAGGGGGCGACGGCGCCGACGACGGGGACGGGACGGAACGACCGACAGGGAGAGAACGGAGATGATGGATATCGAGGCCTACGTCAAACAGGACGGACGCGACGAGATGGTCCGCGAGGTGCGGTCGAAGATCGACGATCTCGGCATTACCTACATCTACTACCAGTTCATTTCGGTCACCGGCCGGATCGTCGGCAAGGGCGTTCCGGCCGATCACTGGGAAACCATCGCCGGGCGCGGCTTCCAGCTTGTCTACGGCTCGACCGCCAATCTGTTCATCGACCGTCACGGCAACTACATCGGCTACGGCCCCGAGGCCTCCGAGCTGGTCGGCATCCCCGACCCCGAGACCTTCTGCCAGCTTCCCTGGGACAAGCGGGTGGCGCGGGTCTTCTGCACCTGCTTCCGCAACCGCGAGGAGCGCGAGAACCCCGGCGGTTTCCTGACCTCGGACTGCCGCGGCAACCTGCGCCGGATCGAGCAGGAGTTCGTCGCCAAGCACGACGGACTGCACATGCGCCACGGCACCGAGCCCGAGATGATGTGGCTCAAGCGCGGCGAGGACGGCAAGCCCGCGGGCGGCTACTCGAAGCCGTTTTGCTACCACATCGACCAATTCGAATCGCTGCGTCCGGTTTTCATGAAGGTGATCGAGTATTCGCGCGCCATGGGGCTCGACATGATCCAGGGCGACCACGAGGACGCCCCCGGCCAGCTCGAGCTCAATTGGACCTTCGATTCGGCGCTCCGCACCTGCGACCGATTGGCGACCTATCGCCAGATCTGCGCCCAGGTCGCGCGCGAGCACAACCTGATCGCCTGCTTCATGTCGAAACCCTTCATGGGCGTCTCGGCGTCGGGCTGTCACCACAACCTGTCGCTGTGGCGCGGCGGCGAGGACGGAATCAACACCCTTGCCCAGGACCCGCTGCCGGGCCTCGAGGGCGTATTCGCCTATCGCAAGGGAGGCGAAAACACCTTCCTACCGTCGGGCGAGGACAAGCGAAAGCCGGGGCCGATCGGGCTCAAGGCGATCGGCGGCATCATCGAGCATCTCCAGGCGCTCACCGCGATCGGCTGCTCGACCGTCAACTCCTATCGCCGGCTATGGGATACCGGCTTCTGGGCGCCGGTCTACTCGGACTGGGGCTATCAGAACCGGACCACGGGGCTGCGCGTCTCGGCGCCCGGGCGGTTCGAGTACCGGGCGGTGGACTCGGCGGTCAACCCCTATCTCATGGCGGCCGGCCTTTATAAGGCGTTCGACGACGGCATCTCGCGCGATCTCGACCCCGGCGAGCCCGAAGAGCGCAACATCTACGAGGCCATGGAGGCCGGCAAGGTGGTCAAGAAGCTGCCCATGTCGCTCGGCGACGCGCTCGAGGCGCTCGCGGCCGACGAGGTCGTCAAATCGGCCATGCCCGACGAGATGTACAAGGTTTTCGAACACTACAAGCGCGACGAGTGGGAGAAGTTCCTCGCCACCGTCACCGACTGGGATCTCGAGATGTATCTCGATTGCCTGCCTTGAGAAACGACGCGACGGCGCCGGCCCGGCGAACAACGAGGGAGGAGTAAAGGGCATGTGTGGAATTGCGGGAATCATCCATCGCGGCGCGACCGGCGACATCGGCGGCGAGATGACGTCGATGCTGCTGTCGCTCAAGCACCGCGGACCCGATTCGACCGGCTTCGCGATCTACGGCACGCCGAGGCCGGGCGAGCTGGTGATGCGCTTCAAGGTCGCCGAGCAGGAGGACCTCGCCTCGGGCTTCGAGATCCATCACCAGATCAAGGAGCGCCGCGCCGAGGTCGACCGCCGGATCGCCGAGATGGGCGGCGAGATCGTCGAGCGCGAGGAGCCGACCGAATACGCCGGCCGCTATTGGCTCCGCTTCGACGGCGATTTGCGCCGCTTCGCCGACTTCATCGAGGATATCGACGGCGTCGAGATCCTCTCGATCGGCGACGGGCTCGAGCTCATCAAGGATCTGGGCGACGCCGGGCGCGTGGCCGAGCAGTATCACCTTCGGGGCTTCAACGGGACGCACGCCATCGGACATACCCGCATGGCGACCGAATCGGACGTCGATATCCGCTCGGCGCATCCCTATTGGGCCTACCCGTTCCGCGACATCTCGGTGGTGCATAACGGCCAGCTCACCAACTACTGGCGCAACCGGCGCGAGCTCGAGCATCGCGGCCACCGCTTCATGTCGAACTGCGATTCCGAGCTCATCGCCGTCTATCTCGCCGACCGGCGCGAGCAGGGCTTCGAGCTCGAGGACGCCATGCGCGCCTCGATCGAGGAGCTCGACGGCGTGTTCACCTATCTCGTCGCCACCTCGGACAGCCTCGGCATGGCCAAGGACGTGATGGCGGCCAAGCCGATGGTTCTCTACGAGAGCGACGAGATCATCGCGCTCGCCTCCGAAGAGGTGGCGATCCGCAGCATCTTCCCCCGGGAGATCGATACCTTTGACCCCTATGAAGGAGAGGTGCGGGTATGGAAGAGCTAGAACGGGAGCACAAATCCCACCGCATGGGGATGCACACCGAGCAGCTTGCCGGGCGCACCCAACAGATTTTCTTCTCCCCGGCCGAGGAGGAGAACCTCCTCTACCCCGGCGCCTTCGACGTCGACTTCAACAAGCGCGCCGAATTCGACGCCGGCGAGATGGACAGCAAGGCCATCAACCTGAAGATCCGCGAGCTGATGAGCCAGGGCTACGGCACCATCGTGGTCAAGAACCCGCTCGCCAAGCATTCCATCGGGGTCGGCATCCTCAACCGGCTGCAACTCTATTTCGAGGGCAGCCTGGGCTATTTCGGCGTCGGGCTGATCGACGGCCCCAACGTGCGCATCAAGGGGCGCGTGGGCTGGTCCTGCGCCGAGAACATGCTCGCCGGCACGGTGGTGGTCGAGAAGAACGCGGGCTCGTGCTTCGGCGCGGCGATCCGGGGCGGCGATCTGGTCTGCATGGGCGACGTCGGCTCGCGCACCGGCATCGACCAGAAGGGCGGCACCATCATCGTCGGCGGGCGCACGGGCGCCTTCTCGGGCTTCATGATGCAGCGCGGCCGCATGGTGATCCTGGGCGACGCGGGCAAGAACCTGGGCGATTCCATGTACGACGGCACGATCTACGTCGGCGGCAGGATCGAATCGCTGGGCGTCGACGCGGTGCCCGGCGAGATGACCGACCTCGACGCCGCCTGGCTGGAGCGCAAGCTGGCCCTTTACGACCTCAAGGCGCCGAACGGCGTCGCCAAGATGCAAAAGATCGTCTCCGGCAAGCAGCTCTGGAACTACGACAACCTCGAGCCGTCCGAAAAGAAGATCGTGCTCTAGGGGGAGGGAGCAACGCCATGGCCAACACACGCAACAAATCGATCCTCGGTAGGAGCTTCATCTTCCAGCGCGAGGTCATCGACGATATCCACATCAAGTCCGAGCTGGGACGCTACCGCATGCGCGGCATGTCCCTGTTCAAGAAGATCCCATCCTGGGACGAGCTCACCTTCCTGCCGGGCACGCTGACGCGCTTCGTCATCGAGGGCTACCGCGAGAAGTGCGAGACCAAGACCGTCATCGGGCCGCGCGCCAAGCGGCCGATCGAGCTCGATATCCCGATCTACATCACGGGCATGAGCTTCGGCGCGCTGTCCTTCGAGGCCAAGACGGCGCTCGCGCGCGGCGCGACCATGGCGGGCACCGCCACCTGCTCGGGCGAGGGCGGCATGATCCCCGACGAGCGGCGCTATTCGGAGAAATGGTTCTACCAGTGCATCCAGTCGCGCTACGGCTTCAACCCGCACCACCTGCAACTCGCCGACGGCTGCGAGTTCTTCATCGGCCAGGGGTGCAAGGTCGGGCTCGGCGGCCATCTCATGGGCCAGAAGGTCACCGACCAGGTGGCCGAGATGCGCTCGCTGCCGGCGGGCATCGACCAGCGCTCGCCGGCGCGCCATCCGGACTGGCTGGGCCCCGACGATCTCGCGCTCAAGATCGAGGAGATCCGCGAGGCGACCAACTGGGAGATTCCGATCCAGCTCAAGCTCGGCGCGGCGCGGGTCTACGACGACGTGCGCATGGCGATCAAATGCGATCCCGATTCGATCTATCTCGACGGCATGGAGGGATCGACCGGCGCCGGGCCGCATCTCGCGACCGAGGAGACCGGCGTGCCGGGCATCGCCGCCATCCGCCAAGCGCGCAAGGCGCTCGACGAGCTCGGCAAGTCGGGCGAGATCTCGCTGATCTACGCCGGCGGCATCCGCAACGGCGCCGATGTCGCCAAGGCGCTGGCCCTGGGCGCCGACGCGATCGCCATCGGGCATTCGGCGATGATGGCGCTCAACTGCAACAAGGACATCCCCGAGGCCGACTACGAGGCCGAGATCGGCGTCGAGGCGGGCGACTGCTACCATTGCCATACCGGACGCTGCCCGGTCGGCGTGGCGACCCAGGACCCGGCCTTGCGCGCGCGCCTAAACCCGGACGAGGCCGCCGAGCGGGTCTATAACTTCCTCCACTGCCTGACCATCGAATGCCAGATGATGGCGCGGGCCTGCGGCAAGACCAACGTGCATTCGCTCGAGCCCGAGGACCTCGCGGCGCTGACCATGGAAGCCTCGGCGCTCGCCATGGTGCCGCTCGCGGGCAGCCAGTACACGGTCGGCCGGCCCGACATGAACCGCTACTAGGAGGGGTGAAACCATGGCCAAGGATCGCAAGGACGCGGGCGGCGCGGACGTCGATTACTTTCTCACCTCGACCGGTCTCGACACCGATCGCGAGAAGGAGATCGGCCAGCACATCGGCTACCGCTACGACGTCAACCTGGTGCCCGACACCACGCGCATCACGCCGTTCCTCAAGAAGTACATCGAGGCGATGGGCTGGTCCGACCTCAACTGGCTCGAAGACGTCCACATGGGCTACGAGGAAGGCCGCCCGGCGGTGTTCGACCGCAACATCAACGGCTGGGTGACGGTGCCCGACGACATCGAGCTACCCGACAACCAGCAGGATCGCGATATGATCGCGCGCGAGCTTCTGATCAAGTTCCAGATGTCGCCCAACCACCCGTTGGTCGCGTTGAAGGAAGCCTATCGGAAGTTCTAGACGCCGCGAGCAGGAGAAGAACGACCGCAGAGGGGACATCGTTACGGGGGGACGGGCCGCGAGGCCCGAATATCCGACCGAAGCGGAGCGGCGGTTAGACCGGGGGGTACGCCGCCGCCTCCCGCCAGTCGGGGGTGAACGCGAGAATTCGCACCACCCCCGGCATGGCGGCATTGAACATGGCGTTATGCCAATACGTCGCCTGATAGAGCGGGTCTTCAACCGCCAGGGCGGAGATCGTACAGGGGATACGGTAGCGTTGGCTGAACTGCGCATATTCGAGCACGCAAGCTCGCTCGGCGACGAGCGCGGCGGCGAGCGGCGAGTCCACCGGAAACACGGCCGTGACCCTGTCGGCGAAGTTGCGCGGATACTGGAAATGGGCCGAGGCCAGCAGCCCGAGCGCGTCCTTGTAGCGGCGCGCCGGGTCGTGGGTCCGGCGCACGATATGGCGGAAGGTCGCGGTCGTCGCCTCGGGCTCGGCCTCGACGAGAACGACCGTCACGGCGGGCGCGAGCTCGCTTCCGTCGGCGCGCAGCACGCGCGGACGCATGCCGGGCTGCGGGCGGCCGCCGTGGCGGCGCACGGCGATCTGGCGCAGACGACACTGCCAGCCGAGGAAATGATCCCGCAGCCGGGTATCGGGCCCCTGCCCGGGCGTCTGTCCGTGCCCCGCGCCAGTCTCGATTCGCGGTCCCTCGTTCATCATGGTTTCACGGTAGCGCAAGCCGCGCGCGATCGCCAGTCGCCGCGCGTCGGAGGCGGACCATGACCATCGGCGTCCGCGCGCTGCGCCGCCGGGACGGGGCGGTCCTCGACGAAAAGGCGGCGGTCGCGTCCGCGGCGCTCGACGCCGCGCGCGAGGATGCGCTCGAATGGATCGGCGTGGAGCCAAGCCGCAAGCCCGCGCATCTCGCCCGCGTCGTCGTGCCGCTGACCCTGCTGGTCATCGGCCTGCTTCTGGGCGCGGTGTGGTATGTCTGGACCTCGCATCGCGCCATCGACCATCTCAAGTCGGTCGAAGTACCGCTCGCCGCGCTCGGCAACGAGATCGCCTATCAGGCGGCGACCATGCGGCTCGCGGTCGAGGCCGCGACGGCCACCGGCGACGCGTCCTGGGAAGCCCGCTACGCGGCCGGCGCGAAGCGGCTCGACCGGGCGCTCGCCCGGACCCGCGAGATCGTGCCCGAGCTCTTCCCGCCCGCGCCGCGCACCGGCCCGCTCGCGATCGAGGACGCGCTGCGCGCCCGCGACCGCCGGCTGTTCGCGCTGCTGCGCGCGGGCAAAGGCGCGGAGGCCGCCCGCCTGGCCGCCGGCAACGAATACCGCGCGCTCCGCGACGCCGGCACCGCTTCGGTCGCGGCGTTGGTCGACGATCTCGAAAGTCGGGCGCGCGCCGCGCTCCACCTCGATCCCGGCTGGGCGAGCCGCGACGCCGCCGTCGTCGCCGCCGCGGCCGCCGTGCTGCTTGCCGCCTGGTTCGTGATCCTGCGCCTCCTCGGACAGGTCTCGAACGAGGCGCGGTCCGCCGCCGAGAGCGGGCGGCGCGAGCGCGCCTTCGCCGAGGCGCTCGCCGACAATGCCCGCGCATTGGTCGTCGTTTTCGACCCCGAGGGCCGGATCCTGCGCGTCAATCCCAGCTTCTCGGCGCTGACCGGGCATCGAATGAGCGAGATTCGCGGGCGCCGATGGACCGAGATCTTCGGTCCGCGCGGCGCAGGCGCATCGGGCGTCGGCCCCGACATCGCGGCCGGCGAGCGCCACGGCGCGGTCGCGCCGATCGCCACCCGCGACGGCGGGCCGCGGGCCATCGCCTGGCACGATCGCATCCTGCGCGACGAAAGCGGCACGCCGCTGGCGCTGGTCGCCGTCGGCGAGGACGTCACCGACGCGCGCCACGCCGAGCGCGAGCGCCGGGCGCGCGCCAAGGCCGAACACGCGAACCGGGCCAAGTCGCGCTTTCTCGCCGCCGCGAGCCACGATCTGCGCCAGCCGCTCCAGGCCGCGCGGCTGTTCATCGCCGCGCTGCGCAACCGGACCGACGATGGCGCGAGCCGCGAGATCGTCGATCACGTCGACGACGCCGTGGCCGCGGCCGAAAGTCTGCTCAACGCGCTGCTCGATCTTTCGCGCCTCGACGCGGGCGCGCTCGAACCCGAGATCATCGATATGCCCATCAGCCCGATTCTCCGTCGCCTGGGCATCAGCTTCGGCGCCCAGGCGGACGCCAAGGGAATCGCGTTGCGGGTGGTCGACTGCTCGGTCTACCTGCGCAGCGATCCGGTGCTGCTCGAGGACATTCTCAGAAACCTGATCGCCAACGCGGTGCGCTACACGACCCGCGGGCGCATCCTGATCGGCTGCCGCCGCCGAGGCGCGAAGCTCCGGATCGAAGTTTGGGACACGGGCGAGGGCATTCCCGAGGATCAGCGCGCGGCGATCTTCGAGGAGTTCCGTCAGCTCGGCCGACCCGAGCGCGATCAGACCCGCGGCCTCGGGCTCGGGCTTGCCATCGTCGACCGCATCAGCCGCCTGCTCGGCCACCGGGTCGACGTCGCCTCGACGCCCGGCAAGGGTTCGGTCTTCGCGGTCGAGGTCGCGCTCGCCGACAAGCCGGCGCGCGCGCGGCCCCCGGCGGCGGCGAGTAAAACCGCGGACGCGCCGGCCGACCTCGCGGGCCACGCCGTTCTCGTCGTCGAGGATGGGCCGCGCCAGCGCGCGGGCCTCGCGCTGCTGTTCGACGACTGGGGCTGCCGGACCGAGGCCGCGGCGACGATCGAGGACGCCCTCGCCCATCTCGAGGCGGGGTTCGAGCCCGATCTCGTGGTGACGGATTTTCACCTCCGCGATGGGGCCGGCGGGATCGCCGCGATCGCCGCGCTGCGTCGGCGGCTCGGGCGCGGCGTCCCGGCGCTGATCGTCACCGGCGATACCGAGCCCGGGCGGCGGCGCGTGATGCGAGACCACGACCTCGCGGTTCTCTACAAGCCGGTCGACGCTCGCCGCCTGCGCCAAGCCGCCGCCGCCGCCCTGAAGGCCGCGCCGAGCGCGTGATCGCCCTTTTCCGTTCTTGAAGCGGCGCGGCCGGCTCAGCCGCCGCCGGCGGGTACCCAGCCGTTGCGCACCGCGAGGATCGCCGCCTGGGTTCGGTTGGCGACGTCGAGCTTGCGCAGAAGCGCCTTGAGATGCGCCTTCACGGTGCCCTCGTCGATGTCGAGCGCCTGGGCGATCTCCTTGTTCGAGAGCCCGGCGGCGAGATGGCCGAGCACGTCGCGCTCGCGCGGGGTCAGTCTCTCGACCGCCCCGGCGGCGGCCCGTTCCTCGGCGCGGTTGTCGGCGCGGCTTTCGGCACCGTTCTCGCGCTCGCCGTTCAGCACCACCGGCGGCACGTAGATCTCGCCCGCGAGGATCAGCGGCAAGGCATGATAAAGCACGCGCGGCCGCGACGATTTGACGACATAGCCGCGCGCGCCGGCCTCGATGGCGCCGGCGACGTCGTCGGGACGCTCGGACGCCGACAGAACGACGACCGGCACCCCGGGAAGCCGCGCGGTCAGCGCGGCGATGCCCTCGAACGATGGCATGCCGGGCATGGTGAGATCGATGAGCGCAAGATCGAAGGGCCCCGAATCCCCGGCGCGGGCGAGCGCGTCGGTGAAGCTCGCGGCCTCGACCGCCTCGACGTCCTCGTCGAATTCCGCGAGAACCAAGCGGAGCCCCTGCCGAAACAGGGCATGATCGTCGGCGATCAGAACGTTCATTCGTTCGCGCCCGCGCGGGCGCCGCCTTCCCTTCCGTCGTTTCCGTCCGCTCCCCCGACCGCCGAAACGGCGGAGGATCGGCGGCGCGACGTTCAGCCTATCCCTTTTGCGCCATGGTAAGGCGAAACCGCCCACGACGCCAATCCCGAAAACGGCGGAGGCGCACAGGCGGCGGCGATGAGGCGCCGTCTCTCCCCCATTGGGGATAGTCCGGATGCCACATTGTCGGAACGGGAGCCAACCCCGACAATTCAAGCACGCGGGGGCATCGGCCCGAGGGCTCGGTGTGCCCCGTCAACTGGGAGGCAAAGCGTCACCCGCGAATCATGGCCGGCCGGCATTCGCCGAACGCGCGGCCCCCCCGCGGCCAGGACGAGGAGGCTTGAGAGTGTCTGATCAACTCGGAGCGTTAACAACCATCTTCACCGAG
>CAZHDF010000138.1:0-9427 GCA_964531525.1 uncultured Alphaproteobacteria bacterium
TCATGTTCGGCTACGCCTGCCGCGAGACCGACGCCTACATGCCGGCGCCGATCCATTTCGCCCATAATATCCTGCGCTCGCTGGCGGATGCGCGCCATTCGGGCGCCGAGCCCGGGCTCTACCCCGACGCCAAGAGCCAGGTGACGCTCGAATACGTCGACGGCAAGCCGGTGCGCGCCCATACGGTGGTGGTCTCGACCCAGCACGCCGCCGATCTCGACCAGGAAGAGATCCGCGAGATCGTTCGGCCCCATGTCGAGAACGTGCTGCCCGACGGCTGGATGTGCGACGAGGCGCGGTTTCTGGTCAACCCGACCGGTCGCTTCGTCATCGGCGGTCCCGACGGCGACGCGGGCGTGACCGGGCGCAAGATCATCGTCGACACCTACGGCGGCGCGGCGCCCCACGGCGGCGGCGCGTTCTCGGGCAAGGATCCGACCAAGGTCGACCGCTCGGCGGCCTATGCGGCGCGGCATCTCGCCAAGAACGTGGTCGCCGCCGGGCTCGCCGACCGCTGCACGATCCAGCTCGCCTACGCGATCGGCGTCGCCGAGCCGCTCGCGGTCTATATCGACACCCACGGCACCGGCGAGATCGACGACGACCGGCTGTCGGCGACCTTGGGCGAGATGGTCGATCTCACGCCGCGCGGGATTCGCGAGCGCCTCGATCTCAATCGGCCGATTTACGCGCGGACCGCGGCCTACGGCCATTTCGGCCGCGCGCCCGAGCCCGACGGCGGGTTCTCGTGGGAGCGGCTCGACCTCGTCGACGAACTCAAGCGCGCCTTCGCCTGAGCCTTTCCGATGATCGAAAAGACGCAGGGCGCCGCGCCGGCGCGCCGGCGCATCCTCTATGGCCGCCGCCGGGGGCGGGCGCTGCGCCCCGGCCGCCGCGCGCTGCTCGAGACCCTGCTCCCGCGGCTCTCGGTCGCCCTGCCCGAGGCCGGCCCTCTCGACCCCGCGGCGCTGTTCGATCCGCGCCCGCGCGCGGTCTGGCTCGAGGTCGGCTTCGGGGCCGGCGAGCACCTTCTCGCCCAGGCCCGCGCCAACCCGGACGTCGGGCTGATCGGCTGCGAGCCCTATATCAACGGCGTCGCCCGTCTTTTGAGCGAGATCGCCGACGACCCGCCCGCCAACCTCCGCCTTTTCGCCGACGACGCCCGGCCGTTGATCGAAGCGCTCGCCGAGGCTTCGGTCGAACGCGTCTTCGTCCTGTTTCCCGACCCCTGGCCCAAGACGCGCCATCACAAGCGGCGCTTCGTCTCGACGCCCATGCTCGACCAGTGCGCGCGGATTCTCGTCGACGGGGGCGAGCTCAGGCTCGCCACCGACCACGCCGAGTATGCGCGCTGGATGCTCGACCACCTCGCGCGGCATCCGGCCTTCGCATGGACCGCGCGCGGCCCCCGCGACTGGCGCGCGCGTCCCGCCGACTGGCCCGAGACGCGCTATGAAGCGAAGGCCCGGGCCCAAGGCGCGCGGCCCGTCTTTCTCCGTTATCGGCGGCGGCCGCGGCGCGATGCGCGGGCTTGAAATCGCCCCGTCTGCGCGCCATGTCCCTTGCGGTGGTCCGAAGAAAAGACTTGCGGGTCATGGCGGGATCACTATGATCCGATTGGAATTGCGGGCTTGGTGACGGTGCCGAGCATCCTTAGGATTTAAGGGCCGCCGGCCCGTTTTTTGTTTCCGCATCTGGGTTGTTTTTGGGCATGAGCTCCGGAATTGAGCGCGAGATCGAGCGCCTTGTCGCGCCCGCCCTCGAGGCGATGGGCTATGCCGTCGTGCGCGTGAAGCTCATCGCCGGACCGCGCAGGACGTTGCAGATCATGGCCGAGCCGGCCGACGGACGGACGATGGGCGTCGACGATTGCGCCGCGGTCAGCCGCGCGATCTCGGCGCTGCTCGACGTCGAGGACCCGATCACCGGGGCCTACGACCTCGAGGTCAGCTCGCCGGGAATCGACCGGCCGCTGGTGCGGCCCGCCGATTTCGAGCGGTTCGTGGGCCACGAGGCGCGGATCGAGACGCGCCAGCCGCTCGACGGCCGGCGCCGGTTTCGCGGTCGGCTCCTGGGGCTCAACGACGCGCGCGTGCGGTTGGCGGTGAAGGACGACGGCGAGGCGGAAATCCCGCTCGCCGAGATCAGCGCCGCCAAGCTGGTCCTTACCGACCGGCTGATCGCCGAGGCGCAAAAGGAAGGACGCATTTAGGCATGGCCATGCAGACCGAGGCAGGGTCGATCCTCGACCGCGAGGAATTGTTGCAGGTCGCCGACGCGGTCGCGCGCGAGAAGGGAATCGAGCGCGATACGGTGCTCGACGCCATGGAGCAGGCGATCCAGCACGCCGGCAAGCGCAAGTACGGGCAGGAACACGACATCCGCGCGGCGATCGACCGCAAGACGGGGTCGGTCAGCCTGATGCGCGTGATCCACGTGGTCGACGAGATCGAGGACCCGGTGACCCAGCTCACCGTCGAGGAGGCGCGGCTGCGCAAGCCCGATGCCGAGGTCGGCGACGAGCTGATCGAGCCGTTGCCGCCGATCGAATTCGGCCGCATCGCCGCCCAGACCGCCAAGCAGGTGATCGTGCAGAAGGTCCGCGAGGCCGAGCGCGAGCGCCAGTACGAGGAATACAAGGACCGCGCCGGCGAGATCGTGAACGGCCTCGTCAAGCGGGTCGAATACGGCAACGTGATGGTCGATCTCGGCCGCGCCGAGGGATTGCTGCGCCGCGACGAGCTGCTGCCCCGCGAATCCTTCCACCAGGGCGACCGGGTGCGCGCCTACATCTACGACGTCCGGCGCGAGCCGCGCGGGCCGCAGATCTTTCTCTCGCGCACCCATCCGCAGTTCATGGCCAAGCTGTTCGCCCAGGAAGTGCCCGAGATCTACGACCACATCATCGAGATCAAGTCGGTCGCGCGCGATCCCGGAAGCCGCGCCAAGATCGCGGTGATCTCGCATGATTCGAGCATCGATCCGGTCGGCGCCTGCGTCGGCATGCGCGGCAGCCGGGTCCAGGCGGTGGTCGCCGAGCTTCAGGGCGAGAAGATCGACATCATCCAGTGGTCGCCCGATCCGGCGACCTTCGTGGTCAACGCGCTGGCGCCCGCCGAGGTGACCAAGGTGGTCCTCGACGAGGAGGCCAACCGCATCGAGGTGGTGGTCCCCGACGATCAGCTCAGCCTCGCCATCGGTCGGCGCGGGCAGAACGTGCGGCTCGCCTCGCAGCTCACCGGCTGGGATATCGACATCCTGACCGAGGCCGAGGAATCGGACCGCCGCAACGAGGAGTTCCGGACCCGGTCGCAGGAATTCATCGAGGCGCTCGACGTCGACGACGTGATCGCCCATCTCCTGGTCGCCGAGGGCTTTTCCTCGGTCGAGGAGGTCGCCTTCCTGCCGCGTTCCGAGCTCGCCAGCATCGAGGGGTTCGACGAGGAGGTCGCCGAGGAACTGCGCGAGCGCGCGCGGTTGTTCCTTGCCGAACGCGACCGCGATCTCGACGAGCGCCGCCGCGCGCTGGGCGTCGCCGACGATCTCGCCGCGCTTTCCGGGCTGACGCCGACGCTTTTGGTGGCGCTCGGCGAGAAGGGAATCAAGACCCTCGACGATCTCGCCGATCTGGCGAGCGACGAGCTGCTCGAGATCGTGCCCGAGGGGGCGTTGACCGCCGAGGAGGCCGACGCCATCATCATGGCGGCGCGCGCCCATTGGTTCGACGACGAGGAGGACGCGGGCGCCGAAGACGGCGATCGCGAAGGCGGGAGCGAAGGCGAGACGGCCGCGGGCGCCGAGGCCGCGCCGGCGAATGACGCCGAGGCCGGGGAAGAAGCCGGCGAGCGCGCCTGAACAGCGCGGCGGCGCGCGGCGGCGCTGCCTCGTCACGCGCCGCGAGGCCGATCGCGCGACGCTGGTCCGTTTCGTCCTCGATCCCGAGGGACGGGTGGTTCCCGACGTCGCCGGGCGCTTGCCGGGCCGGGGTTTGTGGTTGAGCGCGACCCGCGATGTGGTAAATACGGCCGTCGGGAAGGGCCTGTTCGCCAAGGGCTTTCGCAAGGCCGCCGTGGCGGGGCCGGATCTCGCCGACGAGGTCGAGCGGCTTTTGGCGCGGCGCTGTCTCGATTGCCTCGGGCTCGCGCGGCGCGGCGGCGCGGTTTTCGCCGGGACCGAGAAGGTTCGCGCGGCGCTGGCCGCCGGTCGGGTCGGCGCGCTGGTGATCGCGGCCGACGCCGCGCCCGACGGTCGCCGCCGCATGACCGCCAAGGCGGGCCATGGGCGCGGGACCGGATCCGGCGAGGCGGGGGCTCGCGATGAAGCGGCCGTGCCGGTGATCGAGACGTTTTCGGCCGCCGAGCTCGGCGCGGCGCTTGGCCGGGACCACGCGGTCTACGTGGCGCTTCGCAAGGGGCGGCTGGCCGCGCGGTTCGTTGTCGAGGCCCGGCGCCTCGATGGATTTCGGCCGACGGACGGCGGGCATGTTGCCGAGCCGTCCGAAGGGAAGGAATGTTAGGGTACGATGACCGATACGACCAAGACCGACGAGAAGAAATCCGGACGCGTGCGCCGTCCCGGGCGGCTTGAGCTGCGCACGACGGTTTCCTCCGGGCAGGTCCGCCAGAGCTTCTCGCACGGGCGCTCCAAGGCGGTGATCGTCGAGGTCCGGCGCAAGCGCACCTTCACCCCGGGCGAGGGCGGGCGCATGGCCGAGATCAAGAAGAGCCAGCCCGACCTGAGCGCCCCCGCGCCCGAGACGCCGGCGGCCAAGGACGAGGCTCCCGCGCCGCGCCAGGCGCCGATCCGCACCCTGACCAGCGAGGAGAAGGAGGCCCGCGCCCGGGCGCTCGAGACCGCGCTTCGGCAGGACGAGGAAAGCCGCAAGCAGGCCGAGATCGACGCCGCCCGGCGGGCCGAGGAAGAGGCGCGCCGCGCCGCCGAGCGCGCCGTCGAGGAAGAGGCCGAGCGCAAGCGCGCCGCCGAGGAGGAGGCCAAGCGCAAGGCCGCCGAGGAAGAGGTGCGCAAGGCCGAACCGGTCGCGCGCAAGCCGGCTGCGGCCGAACGCAAGGTCCCCGCGCCGCCACCCAAGCGCGCCGCCGCCGCCGCCGAGGAGGAGCGCAAGCGCCCGGTCGGCCGGCGCGGCAAGGCCGACCCGCGCCGCCCGACGCTGACCGCGCGCCGCGACCAGCCGCGCCGTCGCTCGGGCAAGCTGACCATCAACCAGGCACTCACCGGCGAGGACCGCGTCCGCAGCCTCGCCTCGGTGCGCCGCGCCCGCGAGCGCGAACGTCGCGCCCAGCAGGGCAAGACCCAGTCCGAGCCCACCAAGGTCGTGCGCGAGGTCGTGGTGCCCGAGACCATCACCGTTCAGGAGCTCGCCAACCGCATGGCGGTGCGCGGCGCCGAGCTGGTCAAGGCGCTGATGCGCATGGGCTCGATGGTCACCATCAACCAGGTCATCGACGCCGATACCGCCGAGCTGCTGGTCGAGGAGTTCGGCCACAAGATCAAGCGGGTCAGCGCCGCCGACGTCGAGATCGGGCTGCGCGGCGCCGAGGACGACGAGGGTCTGCTCGTCCCGCGGCCCCCGGTGGTCACGGTCATGGGCCACGTCGACCACGGCAAGACGTCGCTGCTCGACGCGCTCCGCGAGACCGACGTCGCGGCCGGCGAGGCGGGCGGCATCACCCAGCATATCGGCGCGTACCAGGTGGTCCTGAAATCGGGCGACCGGATCACCTTCATCGACACGCCGGGCCATGCGGCGTTCACCGCGATGCGCGCGCGCGGCGCCGAGGTCACCGACATCGTGGTCCTGGTGGTCGCCGCCGACGACGGGGTCATGCCGCAGACGGTCGAGGCGATCAATCACGCCAAGGCCGCCGGCGCGCCGATCATTGTCGCGATCAACAAGATCGACCGCCCCGACGCCAACCCCGAGAGGGTGCGCAACGAGCTGTTGCAGCACGAGATCGTGGTCGAATCGATGGGCGGCGATACGCTCTGCGTCGAGGTCTCGGCGATCAAGCGGACGAATCTCGACAAGCTCGCCGAGGCGATCCTGCTACAGGCCGAGCTTCTCGACCTGAAAGCCAACCCCGACCGCCCGGCCGAGGGCGTGGTCATCGAGGCCAAGCTCGACCGCGGCCGCGGCGCGGTGGCGACCGCGCTCGTGCGGCGCGGGACGCTGCGGGTCGGCGATATCGTGGTCGCGGGCGGCCAATGGGGCAAGGTCCGGGCGCTGATCGACGAGCGCGGCAAGAACGTGACGGACGCCGGGCCGTCGACGCCGGTCGAGGTTCTCGGCCTCACCGGGGTTCCCGCCGCGGGCGACGAGGTGGTCACCGTCGAGAACGAGCGGCGCGCCCGCGAAGTCACCGAATACCGCAACGAGGAACTGCGCAAGACCCGGGTCGCCGCCGGCTCGCGCAGCTCGCTCGAGCAGATGTTCGCCAACATCGCCGCCGGCGAGGCCAAGGAGTTGCCGGTCGTCGTCAAGGCCGACGTCCAGGGCTCGGTCGAGGCGATCGTCGCCAGCCTCGAGAAGATGGCGACCGACGAGGTCGCCGTGCGCGTGCTGCACGCGGGCGTCGGCGGGATCAACGAATCCGACGTCACGCTCGCCGCCGCCTCGGGGGCGCCGATCATCGGCTTCAACGTGCGCGCCAACGCCCAGGCCCGCGAGCACGCGCGCCGCGACGGCGTCGAGATCCGCTACTACTCGGTGATCTACGAGGTCATCGACGACGTCAAGGCGATGCTCGGCGGCCTGCTCGCGCCCGAGCAGCGCGAGCGGATCGTCGGCAACGCCCAGGTGCTCGAGGTCTTCGACGTCACCAAGATCGGCAAGGTCGCCGGTTGCCGCGTGACCGACGGAATCATCCGTCGCGGCGCCAAGGTGCGCCTGCTGCGCGACGACACGGTCATTCACGAGGGCCGGCTTTCGACCCTGCGCCGCTTCAAGGACGACGTGCGCGAGGTCAAGGAGGGGCTCGAATGCGGCATGTCGTTCGAGAACTACCAGGACATTCGCATCGGCGACGTCATCGAGGCGGTCGAGGTCGAGGAGGTCGCCCGCTCGCTCTAGCCCTTCGGGCTTCGGGGCGCGCGGCGACGCGGCCCCGCCGCGAGCGCGGGAGATGACGCCATGACCCACAGCCACGCCCGCGGGCATCGCGCCCGCACGCCCAGCCAGCGCCAGCTTCGCGTCGGCGAGGAGCTGCGCCACGCCCTCGCCGAGGTTCTGTTGCGCGGCGATTTGCGCGATCCCGATCTGCGCGACGTCTCGCTCACGGTGACCGAGGTCCGGGTGAGCCCCGACCTGCGCCGTGCCACCGCTTACGTTCTGCCGCTTGGCGGCGACGCGACGGCGCCGGCGATCGCCGCGCTCGGCCGCGCCGCGCCCTATCTGCGCGGCCAGGTCGGGCGGCTCGTGCGGCTCAAGTTCACGCCCGCGCTCGTCTTCGAGGCCGACACCTCCTTCGACTACGCGCTTCGGATCGATCGTCTGCTCGGCGCGCTGCCCGAGGGCGCCGTCGACGAGGATGCGGGCGGCGAGGACCCGGAGGGGGAGAGCGGCGATGGGACGTAAGCGGCGCGGCCGGCCGATCCACGGCTGGCTGGTGCTCGACAAGCCCAAGGGCAAGACCTCGGCCCAGGCGGTGGCCGCCGTGCGGCGGATCACCGGCGCGGCCAAGGCGGGCCACGGCGGGACCCTCGATCCGATGGCGACCGGCGTGCTGCCGATCGCGCTCGGCGAGGCGACCAAGACCGTCGCCTACGTCATCGGCAGCGCCAAGACCTATCGCTTCACCATTCGCTGGGGCGAGGCGCGCGACACCGACGACGCCGAGGGCGCGGTGATCGAAACCGCCGAGGCGCGCCCCGACGAGGCCGCGATCCGCGCCGCGCTGCCCGACTTCATCGGCGAGATCGAGCAGGTGCCGCCGAGCTACGCCGCGATCAAGGTCAACGGCGAGCGCGCCTATGTCCTCGCCCGCGAGGGCCGTGCCGTGGCGCTCGACGCGCGGCCCGTGACCATCGAGTCCCTGACGCTGGTCGAGGTGATCGACGTCGACCACGCCGCCTTCGAGATGCGCTGCGGCAAGGGCACCTATGTCCGGGCGCTGGCGCGCGATCTCGCCCGCCGGCTGGGCACCGTCGGCCACCTCGCGGAACTGCGGCGCACGGCGGTCGGGCGCTTCACCGACGCGGACGCGATTTCTCTAGATAATCTCGAGGCGCTGATGCATAGTGGCGCGCCGCTTGACCCCCTGCGTCCGGTGGAGACCGCGCTGGACGACATCCCGGCGCTGGCCGTGACCGAACCGCAGGCGAGTCGCATGCGACAGGGGCAGCCGATCACCACGCTCGACGGTTGCTCCGGAATGGTCCGCGTGACCCATCGCCGCCAGTTGGTGGCGCTCGCCGAAGTGCGGGGTGACAAGGCCCATCCGGTTCGCGTGTTCAACTTCTAGCGTGTTTTCAACCATCAAATCGGAAATCATCGATGTCGATAACGCCCGAGCGCAAGGCGGCGCTCATCTCCGAATACGCAGTCAGCGAAGGCGACACGGGTTCGCCCGAGGTCCAGGTCGCGATCCTCAGCGAACGGATCGTCAACCTGACCGAGCACTTCAAGGTCCACAAGAAGGACAACCACTCCAGACGTGGCCTTCTCATGCTCGTCAGCCAGCGACGGCGCCTCCTCGACTACCTCAAGAGCAAGGACGAGGAACGATACACGACGTTGATCCGGCGCCTCGGACTCCGCCGCTGACGGCGGACGGCGCCACATACGCGTGTGCCGGCACCCCGGCCGCCCCGAAGGGCGCGCCGGCGCTCGGCGCTGGGCACGCGCGACGACTTTGTCCGACCTCGATTCGCGACGTCGGGCGCACCGCGAGCGCGGTGGACAGTTTGCTGTGTCGGCGCGGTCGGTAGATCCGCCCGCCGGCAGTAGGAAGGGATAGAGAATGTTCGATATTCACCGAAAAGAGATCACCTGGGGCGGTCGCCCGCTCGTCATCGAGACGGGGCGCATCGCCCGCCAGGCCGACGGCGCGGTCCTGGTCAGCTACGGCGAGACCGCCGTGCTGTGCACCGCCGTCGCCCAGAAGACGCCCAAGACGGGCATCGACTTTTTTCCGCTCACCGTCAATTACCAGGAGAAGGCCTTCGCGGCCGGGAAAATCCCGGGCGGCTTCTTCAAGCGCGAGGGACGGCCGAGCGAGAAGGAGACCCTGGTCTCCCGTCTGATCGACCGGCCGATCCGGCCGTTGTTCGCCGACGGTTTCAAGAACGAGACCCAGGTCATTTGCACCGTGCTGTCGCACGACCTCGAAAACGACCCCGATATCGTCGCCATGGTCGGCGCCTCGGCGGCGCTGACGATTTCGGGGATTCCCTTCCTCGGGCCGATCGGCGG
>CAZHDF010000139.1:0-9365 GCA_964531525.1 uncultured Alphaproteobacteria bacterium
TGACCGCGAGCGTCGCCGCCGAGGCCTGGAAGCTGATCGAGGAGGTCGAGGCGCTCGGCGGCATGACCAAGGCGCTCGAGACCGGCATGCCCAAGCTGCGGATCGAGGAAAGCGCCGCCCGCCGCCAGGCGCGCATCGACCGGGGCGAGGAGGTGATCGTCGGCGTCAACCGCTACCGCGCCGATGAAGAGGCGCCGATCGCGCTTCGCAGCATCGACAACCGCGCGGTGCGCGAGGCCCAGCTCGCCCGGCTCGCGAAGCTGCGCGCCGAGCGCGACGGCGCGGCCTGCGAGGCGGCGCTCGCGGCGCTGACCGAGGCCGGGCGCTCGGGAAAGGGCAACCTGCTCGCGCTCAGCGTAGAGGCGATGCGCGCGCGGGCGACGCTCGGCGAGGTCTCGGCCGCGCTCGAGGCCGTCTTCGGCCGCTACCGGCCCGAATCACGGACCGTCTCGGGGGTCTACGGCGCGGCGCTCGCCGAGGACGACGACTTCCGCCGCCTGCGCGCCGAGATCGAGACCTTCGCCGCCGAGGAGGGCCGCCGCCCGCGCATGCTGGTGGTCAAGCTCGGCCAGGACGGCCACGACCGGGGCGCCAAGGTGATCGCCTCGGCCTTCGCCGACATCGGCTTCGACGTCGATCTCGGCCCTCTGTTCCAGACCCCCGACGAGGCCGCCCGCCAGGCGATCGAGAACGACGTCCATGTGGTCGGGGTCTCGACCCAGGCGGGCGCGCACCGCAATCTGGTGCCCGATCTGGTCGCCGCGCTGCGCAAGGCCGGGGGCGAGGATATCCTGGTGATCTGCGGCGGCGTGATCCCGCCCCAGGACCACGCGGCGCTGCGCGAGGCGGGCGTCGGCGCGATCTTCGGTCCGGGCACCAACATCCCGGCGGCGGCGGGCGAGATCCTGCGCATCCTCGCCAAGCGGCGCGCGGCGGCTTAGAGTCTTTGTCCACTTCCGTGGAATCACACCGGCCCGCTCCCCCGCCCGGCCACCCATAGCGTACGATCCCATTGGGTGGCCGGGCGGGAGAGCGGGCCGGTGCCGCCTAAAGAGAAAAGGCTTAGGCGGTTTCCGTTCGTTCTTCCCCACTGTGCATGGTCAGGCGCGTCATCGCCTTGCGCGCGAGATGCGCCGCGAGCAGACCGGGCGGCATGCGCAGCCAGTGGGAGCGCATGTAAAGCAGAAGGCGCGCCGCCGCGCGGCCGCGCGTCTCGCGCGTGTGCGTCTCGGGCAGCAGCGCGGCGGGAACCAACCGGTCCATGAGCGCGCCGAGCGGCGGCGGCGGCGCGAAAACCTCGGCCTCGGCCGCGACCTCGGCCGGCACCGGCGTCGCGAGCAGGCGGCGCGCATGGCGCAGCGCGTAGTAGAGCGGCCGGCCGAGGTCGAGGCGACGCGCGCGGGCGACCAGCTCCGGCCAGAAGGCGGGATCGCGGTCGAAGGCGCGCATCATGCCGTCGAGATCGACCAGATCGCGCAGCGCGAAGGCGAGATCGCCGTCGTGGAACAGATGCGCCGCCGCGTGCAGCAGCATGTCGGCGGGCGCGAGCAGGCGGAAGGGCGCGACCGGCGCGGGACGGGACGCCGCGATCAGCGCCGCCGGGTCGGGCTTGAGGCGGCTGGTCGGCGGCAGGATGGTGTGGTGCACGTCGATCACCGTTTCGCGCTCGCCGTGGCGGAGCGGCGGCAGCTCGTGCATCCATTGTCGGTAATAGCGCTGGTCGTAGTCGTCGAGCTTGGCATGCTCCCAGCCGTGGCGGCGGAGCGCCCGCTCGGCCTCGGCGATCCGCTCTCGGGGCACCAGGATGTCGACGTCGCTGACCAGCCGCCCGTCGGCGAGCGGTAGTTCGGCGGCGACGTAGGCCGCGCCCTTGAGCAGCACCACCGGGGCGTCGAGCCCCGCGAGCGCGCGGGCGATGCGGTTCATCTCCCAAAGGATCATGCGCCGGTGATCGGCGGCCACCACGCGGGCGCCGACAAGATTCGCCCGGACCCGCTCGGGCAGGCGGTCGAACACGCCCGCCTCGCGCGCGAGCACGTCGAGCCGGGCGACGAGATTGGTCCGCCGCCCGCGCCGCAGCAGCGCGTCCCAGGCGGGAAGGTCGAGATCGGCGAGGGTCTCGGGACGGACGAGCGCGGCGAGCAGCGGATCGGTCATCGCGCGCCCTCGTCCGCCAGGGCATCGAGCGCGGCGACCGCCCCTTCGAGGTCCGAGTAGCCGAATTCGAGGCAGTCGCAGGCATCGATCATCCGGCACACCGCCTCGAACCCGGCGGCGCCGTGGAAATGGTAGTTGAAGGCATTGTCGGCGAGGCGGAAGAAGGCGCGCGCTCCGGGTAGCGGCGCGAGCGTCGCGGGGCCGTCGTCGGCGCGGTTGGGAAACACGATCCAACCGGCGGGCGCGGGTTCGTCGGTGCGGCGTACGCTCGCGGCCGGCGCGCGCATATGGGCGACGATGCCCTTGTGGGTGTCGTCCGAGGCCGGGCCGATCACTGCATCGGCGACGAAGCGTCGGATTCGCTCGATCGAATCATTCTTGAGCGAGATCGGCCGCGCGATCGGCCAAAGCAGGCGATCGTCGAGCGAGATCACCGCGAACTCGTCCGAGAACAGCCGCCAGCCGCGCCCGACGAGCGCCGCGCAAAGCGTCGACTTCCCCGCGCCCGGCCGTCCCGCCAGCACGAGCGCGCGCCCCTCCCGCTCGACCACCGCCGCGTGGATTAGCAGGTATTGCTGCGAAAAGGTGTAAAGGCACCAGTTGATCGCCCATTCGAGCATCGGCAATGCGATGCCGCGCGCGACCGGGACGAAGCGGCGTTCGCCGTCGATCAGGAACCCGACCTTGCCGCGTCCCATCCGTCGCGCGGCGACGTCGAAGTCGGCGAAGCCGCTCGCATCGATCGGGAAGTCGGCGTAGAGCAGCCGCAGCGGCGCGACGAGCTCGGCGAGCGGCAGGCGCAGCCGGGTCACGAAGGGCCCGGTGCGAATAGCGATTCCGTCGCCCGCGAGACGGCGGGCGAGCGTCTCGCGCGACAGCGCGCCGACGGTGGCGCGGGTTTCGGTCACGAGGCCGCCGTCGTCGGGGAGGTCGGATCGGCGAGGCCCTGTCGGTCGAACTCGGCGAGCACCGCGTCGAGCCGCTCGGCCAACGCCGTCGCGTCGTCGAGGTCGAAGCGCCCGGCCAAGCGCGCGGCGAGCGCGTCGAGAGGCGCGGGCGCATGCTCGATCTCCTCGAGAACCGCCGCCGAAAAGCCGTCGAGAAGATGGGTCTGGCCGGAAAAGGCGTTGAAGACGACGATCTCGTCGTCGAAGACCTTCCAGCTCAGGCGAACGCCGTCGGGAAGCCGCCAGACGGTCTCTCCCGGCCGGGGCGCGTCACGTCGCGCTTCCTCGCCACTATCGCGTTCGCTGCGATTCGTCACGCTTTCTCAGCCGTGAGTCGGTAAAGGCAGCCCCCCGGCGTTTCGCCCCGTGCCGCCGTCGGCGGCCGTGCCCGGCAATTACCCGGTTCCCCCTCCGGCTCCTCCGTACCCGGGCATCATCGACATGCCCACCGAGCCGGCGCGCGCCGGGCCGCTTTTCAAGGTCAGGATCACGGGGGCGGCCGTCAGCGCCGCCTTGAGCACGCGGCGACGTCCCGCGCGCGGCTCGGCCGCGCGTTCGTCCCCCTGAACGGTCGCCCGATCGCTTTCGCGATCAACCGATTTACGCGAGTCTATGTCCCCCACGGGTTACTCCACGAAATAGGTCGGCTAAGACGAAATCATCATTCACACGTCAGGATAGCACCGAACGCGATCAATTGCCAGCGGCGGAGATCGTGGAAAAATTCCAGCAGAATCGAGTAACCCGTTATGGTTAATGATATTTTATTGGCTCACCATGAAAAAGAAACTCGGAGTTGAATCCGCCGTCTCGATCAATCTTCGAGGGAGAGTTCGATTCGATTTTACACGCTCCGGTCGGGGCGCGCCCGTGTTCGGCTCCGCTTTGCCCCGGGGGCGCGGCAAGGTTTCCGGTTGTCGTCCGCCGCCGCCGTTGTACGGTATCGCCATGATCGCAATCGCGGCGACGACGGCATGGACGTGACGAAAAAAGCGGGGCCGGGCGGGACCGCCGAGCTCGCGCGCGCCGTCGCCGGCGGCGACCGCCGGGCGCTCGCGCGCGCGATCACGCTGATCGAATCGGCGCGCGCCGATCATCAGCGCGAGGCCGAGGCGCTGCTCGCCGCGCTCCTGCCCGGGACCGGCGGGGCGATGCGCATCGGCATCTCGGGCGCGCCGGGGGTCGGCAAATCGACCTTCATCGAGGCGTTCGGGCTTTACCTCATCGACCGGGGGCATCGGGTCGCGGTGCTCGCGGTCGATCCGTCGAGCCCCCGGGGCGGCGGCGCGCTGCTCGGCGACAAGACGCGGATGACCGAGCTCGCCCGCCGCCCCGAGGCCTTCGTCCGTCCCTCGCCGGCGGCGGGCACGCTGGGCGGGGTGGCGCGGCGCACGCGCGAGGCGATGCTCGCCTGCGAGGCGGCGGGCTTCGACGTCGCGATCGTCGAGACCGTCGGCGTCGGCCAGTCCGAGACCGCGGTCGCCGACATGGTCGATATGTTCCTGCTGCTGCTCGCGCCAGGGGCGGGCGACGAGCTTCAGGGCCTCAAGCGCGGGATCGTCGAGCTCGCCGATCTGATCGTCGTCAACAAGGCCGACGGCGACCTCAAAGACGCCGCCCGCCGGGTCGAGGGAGAGTATCGCGCGGCCCTTGGCCTTTTGCGCGCCCGGGAATCGGGCTGGACGCCCCTGGTGCTCCGCTGCTCGGCGCGGCGCGGCGAGGGGATCGAGGCGATCTGGGAGGCGGTCGCGGCCTATCGCGCGGCGCTCGAGGCGGATGGCGCGATCGCGCGCCGCCGCGCCGAGCAGGCGCGCGCCTGGATGTGGACCGAGATCGACGCCGGCCTGATGGCGGCCTTTCGCGCCCATCCCGGGGTTGCCGCCCGCGCCGCCGGGGTCGAGGACGCGGTCGCCCGGGGCGCGATCACCCCCCACGCCGCGGCGCGGATGCTGCTCGCCGCCTTTCTCGGGCGCGCGGTCCCGGGGGATGAACCGGAGGGCGAGGCGGGGGCCGGGGGCGACGGGGATGCGGATCATGCGAAAGGCGCGGATTCGACTTGACGTCGCCGCGCCCGCACCCTACACATTCGGCCCTGCTCGCGGGTCCGCCCGCGGGTCCAGTCGCGTGAGATCAAGTCGATACCAGGACGATAGAGGACGGAACCGATGGCCCGACGCTGCGAGTTGACCGGAAAGGGCGTGCTCACCGGCAATAACGTCAGCCACGCCCATAACAAGACCCGGCGGCGGTTCCTGCCCAATCTTCAGAAGATGTCGCTGATGAGCGAGGCCCTGGGCGAGACCGTGCGCCTGCGACTGACGCCCCATGCCCTGCGCAGCGTCGATCGACGCGGCGGGCTCGACGCCTTTCTCCTGGCCGCCAGCGACGACCAGCTTTCGCTGGGGGCGCGGCGGATCAAGCGGCGCATCCGGAAGGCGCTCGCCGACGCCGGCTGAACCCCGCGGGGGCCGCGCGCCCGCTTGTTGACGTCGCCGTCGACCCAGCAGCCGGAAAAGAGCCATGACCGTTCGCCCCCTCACCGGGCTTTGGACGCCGATCGCGGCCATGGTCGCGGTGGTCGTGGCGTCCAACGTCGCGGTCCAGTTTCCGATCAACGCCTGGTTGACCTGGGGCGCGTTCACCTACCCCTTCGCCTTTCTGGTCACCGATCTCAGCAATCGCGCCTTTGGGCCGGCGCGCGCTCGGCGCGTGGTCTACGCGGGGTTCGCGATCGGCATCGCCGCCTCGGTCGCGGTCGCGGGCTGGCGCATCGGGCTGGCCTCGGGAACGGCGTTTCTCGCCGGCCAGCTTCTCGACGTCTGGGTGTTCGACCGGCTGCGGCGCGGGCGCTGGTGGCGCGCGCCGCTGGTGTCCTCGGCGCTCGCCTCGGCGCTCGACACGGTCTTGTTCTTCTCGCTCGCCTTCGCCGCCACGGGGCTGCCCTGGGCGAGCTGGGCGGCCGGCGACTACGGGGTCAAGATCGCGATGGCGCTCACGCTTCTCGGTCCCTATCGCGGGCTGATGGGCCTGTTCGCGCCGCAGCTTTTGCGTCCCGACCGGAACGCGGCCTGAGCGGCGCGGCCGGGCGAGCGTTTCCGGTCAGGCGGCGCCGCGGCGCCCTTGCGGGTGGGACGGGGCGGGCTCGTCGTCGAACAGTTCGACCAGCTTGTCGATCATCGCGCCGCCCAACTGCTCGGCGTCGACGATGGTGACCGCGCGCCGGTAGTAGCGGGTGACGTCGTGACCGATGCCGATGGCGGTGAGCTCGATCGGCGAGGTCTTTTCGATCCAGTCGATGACGTCGCGCAGATGGCGTTCGAGATAGTTGCCGGCGTTGACCGAAAGGGTCGAATCGTCGACCGGCGCGCCATCCGAGATGACCAGAAGAATGCGCCGCTGCTCGGGCCGGCCGAGCAGGCGATGATGCGCCCACAGAAGCGCCTCGCCGTCGATGTTCTCCTTGAGCAGCCCCTCGCGCAGCATCAGCCCGAGGCTGGTGCGCGCCCGTCGCCAGGGTTCGTCGGCGCCCTTGAAGACGATATGGCGCAGATCGTTGAGCCGCCCGGGGTTGGCGGGCTTGCCGGCGGCGAGCCATTTCTCGCGCGACTGCCCGCCCTTCCAGGCCCGGGTCGTGAAGCCCAGCACCTCGACCTTGACGCCGCAGCGCTCGAGCGTGCGCACCAGGATATCGGCGCTGATCGCCGCGACCGCGATGGGACGTCCGCGCATCGAGCCCGAGTTGTCGATCAGCAGGGTCACGACGGTGTCGCGGAAATTGCTTTCCTTCTCCTGCTTGTACGACAGCGGCGTCATCGGGTTGGCGACCACGCGGGCGAGCCGGGCGCTGTCGAGCAGCCCCTCGTCGAGGTCGAACTCCCAGGCCCTTGATTGCTTGGCGAGCAGCCGGCGCTGGAGCCGATTGGCGAGCTTGGCGGTCACCCCCTGGAGATGGCCGAGCTGAAGGTCGAGCTGCGCCCGGAGCCGCGCGAGCTCGCCCGGCTCGCACAGCTCGGACGCCTCGATTACCTCGTCGAAGGCGGTGGTGAAGATGCGGTAGGCGGGTTCGCGCGGGGTGTTGGGAAGCGCTCCGTCGGGTCGCCAGGGGCGATCCGCGCGCCCGGCCTCGTCCGAGCCCGAACCCGCGAGCTCCTCGTCGATCTCGCCGGCCTGGGCCGCGTCGTCGGCGTCCGCGTCGTCCTCCTCGTCGGCCGCGAAGCCTTCGAGCCCGGCGGCGTCGCCGCCTTCGCCCTCGGCGTCGCCCTCGCCGCCCTGGGCTTCGCTGTCGTCGTTCATCTCGCGCGCCTCGGCCTCGTCGGCCTGGTCCGATTCGTCCTCCTCCTCGGCCATGTCGAGATCGACCAGCAGGCGGCGCAGGGTGCGGGTGAACAGCGCTTGGTTTTCGGCGACGCGGTCGAGCTCGTCGAGCCGCCCGGCGGCCTTGTCGTCGAGCCAGGGGCGGCAGATATCGACCATCCGCCGCGCGGCGTGAGGCGGCGGCCGCCCGGTCAGGCGCTCGCGGACGATGAAGCCGATCGCCTCGTGCAGGGGCACGTCCTGGAATTCGGTGATCCGGTCATAGCCGCGCAGGCGACAGCGCTGGTCGAGCATGGCGTGGAGATTGCCCGCGACCCCCTTGAGCCGCCGCGCGCCCAACGCCTCGACCCGCGACTGCTCGACCGCGTCGTAGATCGCCCGGGCGGTCTCGCCCGCCGGCCGCCGCCGCGCGTGCAGCGCCGGGTCGTGATAGCGCCTTCTCAGCGCGAGCGAGTCGCCGGTGCCGCGCAGCCGCGCGATCTCCTTGGCGTCGAGGTCGCGGTCGGGCTGGGGCAGGGTGATCGATTGGCCGCTTTCGGCGACCGTCTCGCCGCCGAACTCGACCGTGAGATCGCGCTCGCGCGCGATCGCGCGCACCGCCGCGGCGATGGCGCGCTTGAACGGCTCGGTCGGGTGTTCGCCGCTCGCCATGGGCCGGCGATCAGGCGGCGCCCGCCCGCGCCGCCGATTCGGGGAGCTCGGCGCCGAAGCAGCGCTGATAGTACTCGGCCACGTTGGCGCGCTCGAGCTCGTCGCATTTGTTGACGAAGGTGACCCGGAAGGCGAAGCCGACGTCGCCGAAGATCTCGGCGTTCTCGGCCCAGGTGATGACCGTGCGCGGCGACATGACGGTCGAGATATCGCCGGCGACGAAGCCCGCGCGGGTCAGCTCGGCGACCTTGATCATGCTGCTGATGAGGTCGCGCCCCTCGTCGGTGTTGAGGCTCGGCATCTTCGCCAGCACGATTTTCATCTCCTCCGCGTGGGGAAGGTAGTTGAGCGTGGCGACGATATTCCAGCGGTCCATCTGGCCCTGGTTGATCTGCTGGGTGCCGTGATAGAGCCCGGTGGTGTCGCCGAGGCCGATGGTGTTGGTGGTCGAGAACAGGCGGAAGGCGGGATGCGGCCTGAGCACCTTGTTCTGGTCGAGCAGCGTGAGCTTGCCCTGGGCCTCGAGGATGCGCTGGATCACGAACATCACGTCGGGGCGACCGGCGTCGTATTCGTCGAACACCAGCGCGGTCGGGTTCTGGAGCGCCCAGGGCAGGATGCCCTCGCGGAACTCGGTCACCTGCATGCCGTCGCGGACCACGATCGCGTCCTTGCCGATCAGGTCGATGCGGCTGATATGGCTGTCGAGATTGATCCGGATGCAGGGCCAGTTGAGCCTTGCGGCGACCTGCTCGATATGGGTCGACTTGCCGGTGCCGTGATAGCCCTGGATCATCACCCGCCGGTTGTGGGCGAATCCGGCGAGGATGGCGAGCGTTGTGTCGGGGTCGAAGTGATAGGCCTCGTCCACGTCGGGGACGTGCTCGGTCTCTCGCGAGAAGGCCGGCACCTCCATCTCGCTCTCGAGCCCGAAAAGCTGGCGGACGGAAACCTGGATATCGGGGCCTTCCTCGGGCATCGGGGCCAGTTCGGTCGGCGAAATCGCAGCACTCATGTCACAAGTTCCATATCAGTATCGGTCGCAATCGGTCGCGGGCCTTCTATCCGGGAGCGGTTCGGGAACGGCCCGGAGAAACCCGCCCGACGCGGACACGCAGCCGGCGGCATGCTTTCCGCGCGCCGGCTGCGCCAAGTTCCACCTAGCACGGGAACCCATATGCCACAAGATGGGGCGACAGGGGCGGCGGGACAAATCGTCCCCGGCGCCGTTCATTGCAAAAGGGAGCGGGCCGGTGCCGTCAAAACATGAAACGCTTTAGCTCGCGCGATGATCGA
>CAZHDF010000140.1:0-9361 GCA_964531525.1 uncultured Alphaproteobacteria bacterium
ACCATGGCTCCCCGCTTGACAAACAAGACAGTCGCTCCCCCATCGAGGGGGAGGGTTGGGTGGGGGTGAAGATTACGGGTCGGGGACGCGAGAAGTGCCGATTCCATCAAAAGACATCGGGCCACTAAAAGCGGATTTTCCAATCGCCGTTCGAGACCCGGCAGCGGTCGATGCGGAATCGCTTGGGGTCGGCCTCGCCCTTGATCCTGACCGCATGCGCGAGCCGTCGACAGGGCATGCCCTTGTAGCGGTAGATGCCGATCAGCTTGACCACGCCCGAGTTCCCGCTTTTCGGGTTCTTCCAGGTGCTGATCGCGTCGATCCGCGCGCCGGCGCCCTCGTAGAGCGCGGCGGCGGCCATGTTCATGCTGTCGAGATCGCCCCGCGTGAGGTTGATGACGTATCCCTCGAAAAAATTGATCTGCGCCGCCGCGGGCGTGGAAAAAAGTCCAAGCGCGATCGCCAGGCCGATGGTCGGCCCCCCCGATAGGCGTGTCATATGAACGCTCTCCCAATATCGCTTGCCCCATGAGCCTACGCGCCTCGGGGTTTTGCGGGAACCATAAAGATTTGCCGCCGTCGAGAACGCTTTCGCATCTCTTCCGCGCCGATTACGATGACCCGTCGGGGGAGGGGGCGTTCGGCCGCCTCTCGCGCCGATTTGTTCCTCGTTCCCGCCGTTTGCGTATTTTCATGTCCCGTCCCTTGTTCCGTTATCCGTTCGAGATGCTGGTCAATCCGCTCGCGCGGCCGGACGCGGACTACGGTCCCGCGCAGGCGGCGCTGCTCGACGAGGCGGGCCTCGCCGAGGCCCGGCGGACGATCGCCGCCTGGCCCGGTTACGCGCCGACGCCGCTGGTCTCGCTGCCGGGTCTCGCCCGCGCCCTCGGCCTCGAAAGCCTGCATTACAAGGACGAGGCGCCGCGCTTCGGCATCGGCAGCTTCAAGCCGCTCGGCGGCGCCTATGCGGTCGCCCGCCTGCTCATGCGCGAGATCGCCCGGCGCGGCGGCGCTGGGGCGGGGGCGGTTCCCGTGGCGGACCTGCTCGCCGGCCGGTTCCGCAACCTTGTCGCCGGCGTGACCGTCGCCGCCGCGACCGACGGCAACCACGGCCGCGCGGTCGCCTGGGGGGCGCGCATGTTCGGCTGCCGCTGCGTGATCTTCATCCACGAGACCGTGACCAAGGGGCGCGAACGCGCGATCGCCGCCTTCGGTGCCGAGATCCGGCGCGTGTCCGGCACCTTCGACGACGCCGTGCGCGCCGCCAAGGAGACCGCCGAGGCCGAGGGCTGGTTCGTGATCGCCGATACCTCCGACGGCGCGGACGCCGACGCGGCCCGCGACGTCATGCAGGGCTATGCCCTGATGGCCGCCGAGACGATCGAGCAATGGAACGCGTTTTCGAAGACGTCTGGACCGCCCAGCCATCTTTTTCTTCAGGCGGGCGTCGGCGGCATGGCGGCGGCGACCTGCGCCCGGTTCTGGCAGGTTTTCGGGACCGCGCGCCCGACCACGGTCCTGGTCGAGCCGACGACCGCCGCCTGCTGGTTCGCGAGCCTGAAGGCGGGCGCGCCGACGACGTTCGCGGGCGGGCTCGAAAGCATCATGGCGGGGCTCGCCTGCGGCGAGGTCTCGCGGCTCGCCTGGCAGATTCTGGCGCCCGGCGCGCATGCGGCCATGACCGTGACCGACGAGGCGGCGGCCGAGTGCATGCGCTTGCTCGCCGAGGGCCGGTACGGCGATGCGCCCCTGGTGGCGGGGGAATCGGCGGTCGCCGGGCTCGCCGCCTTGATCTCGGCCATGGGCGATGCGCGGGCGCGTTCGGCGCTCGGCCTCGACCGCGCCGGGCGGGTCGTGCTGTTCGGCACCGAAGGCGCGACCGATCCCGAGACCTACGCCGCGATCACCGGGCGATCGCCGGAAGCGGTCGCGCGCGCCGGCGCCGATTAGACCCAACGAAGGGGGGAGCAACATGCCGATTGGATTGGACCGCGAGATCGTCGATCCCGCCGTTCGCGACCGCGCGATCGCCCATCTCGGCGCGGCGGGCGTTCGCCTGCCGCGACTCGCCGAGCTCGCCGACCCGACGTCGATTCGCGCGCGCTACGACGACGCGCTCGCCGCCGTCGATCCCGACGCGCCCGACCCTTTGAACCTGTTCCGCGTTCATTGGCACAACGCCGACGACCGGAGGGGCTTCGCCGAGGTGCCGGCGCATCTCGTCCTGCCCGAGGCGTTGACCGGCGTGGCCGCGCCGATCATCGTCGTGCTCGGCAACCGCTTTCCCATGATTCGCGCGCATAAGGTGCTCGCCGCCTACGGCTGCCTGATGCCGCGCCTGATCGCCGGGCGCTTCGATCCGACCCGACACCGCGCGATCTGGCCCTCGACCGGGAACTACTGCCGGGGCGGCGTGGCGATCTCGCGGATTCTCGGCTGCCGGGGCGTCGCGGTCCTGCCCGAGGGCATGAGCCGCGAGCGGTTCCGCTGGCTCGAGGACTGGGTGAACGACCCGGCCGACATCGTTCGTACCCCGGGTTCGGAAAGCAACGTCAAGGAGATCTACGACGCTTGCCACGCGCTCGCGCGCGACCCCGACAATGTGATCCTCAACCAGTTCAACGAGTTCGGGAACTATCTGGTGCACCGGGTCGTGACCGGTCCGGCGCTCGAGCGCGTCTTCGCCGCGGTCCGGGGCGCGGGGGACTTGCGCGCGGCGGCCTTCGTCTCGGCCTCGGGCTCGGCGGGCACGCTGGCGGCGGGCGACCATCTCAAGGCGCGGCTCGGGACGCGGATCTGCGCGGTCGAGGCGCTCGAATGCCCGACCCTTCTCTACAACGGCTACGGCGCGCACAACATCCAGGGCATCGGCGACAAGCACGTGCCGTTCATCCACAACGTGATGAACACCGATTTCGTCGCCGCGGTCTCGGACGCGGGGTCGGACGGCCTGAACCTTCTGTTCAACTCCGAGGTCGGGCGCGACTATCTCGCCGGGCGCAAGGGGGTGTCGGACGATTTGATCGCGGGGCTCGGCGACCTCGGGCTGTCGTCGATCGCCAATGTCCTGGCGGCGATCAAGCTCGCGAAATACCTCGATCTCGGCGCCGGGGAGGCGGTGATCACGCTTGCGACCGACGGCGCCGAGATGTACGCGACCGAAGCCGGCAAGACGCGCGCGCACGCCTTCGGCGGGCGGTTCGACGCGCTCGCCGCCGCCGAGACCTTCGGCCGCCACCTCATGGGCGCGGCGACCGACCATTTGATCGAACTCGATCGACGCGGGCGTGAGCGCGTGTTCAACCTCGGCTACTACACCTGGGTCGAGCAGCAGGGCGTTTCGCTCGCCGACTTCGACGCCCGCCGCGATCCCGCCTTCTGGGACGGACTCGCCGATTATGTCCCGGCCTGGGACGCGATGATCGACGCCTTCAACGCCGCCACCGGCCGGAACTGACCCGCCATAACCGAAACGAGCGGCGCGCGGGTCGATCATTCGGCGCGGTGGGATAGGCCAAGCCACATCGAACCAAGCCGGGGAGGATTATGGCGGAATAAGGCTTGCCTGTTATATAAAGATATGTTTATATCATTTTATGTTTATACTCCTTGAAGCTCTACGCCATCGGGGCGGCGTGCCTCGCGGGCGTCGGTGATGGACGATCTGCTCGCGGGGCTGCGCGCGGCGGCCGAACCGACCCGGCTGCGGCTGCTCGCGCTTTGCGCGCGGGGCGAGCTGACCGTGAGCGAGCTCACCCAGATCCTCGGCCAGAGCCAGCCGCGCGTTTCGCGCCATCTCAAGCTGCTGTGCGAAGCCGGGCTTCTCGACCGGTTTCGCGAGGGGGCCTGGGTGTTCTACCGTCTCGCCGACGGTGGTCGCGGCGGCGCGCTCGCGCGGCGGCTGATCGCCATGCTGCCCGAGGGCGACGGGACCGTCGCGCGCGACCGGGCGCGTCTCGCCCAGGTGAAAAGCGCGCGCGCGGCGGCGGCGGCGGCATATTTCCGCGCCAACGCCGGGCGCTGGGACGAGATTCGCTCGCTCTACGTCGCCGAATGCGAGGTCGAACGCGCGCTCGCCGAGCTTCTCGGCGAGGACAAGATCGACGCGCTGCTCGATATAGGCACCGGCACCGGGCGGATGCTCGAACTGTTCGGCCCGCGCGCGCGGCGCGGGGTCGGCATCGATCTCTCGCACGCGATGCTGACCGTGGCGCGAACCAACCTCGACCGCGCCGGGCTCGACCATTGCCAGCTTCGCCACGGCGACATGTACGACCTACCGCTCGCGCCCCGGTCAGTCGATCTCGCGATCATCCACCAGGTTCTCCATTACGCCGACGACCCCCAGGCCGCGATCGTCGAGGCGGCGCGCGTGTTGCGCCCGGGCGGGCGGCTGCTGGTGGTCGATTTCGCCGCCCACGACCTTGAATACCTGCGCGAGCGCCACCGCCACCGTCGCCTCGGCTTCACCGACGACGAGGTGATGGGCTGGTATCGCGCCGCCGGGCTTCTCGCCGAGCCCCGCGTGACGCTCGCGGGCGATCCGCTCACGGTCGCCATCTGGCCCGCCCGCCGCGCGGCGGAGGAGGGCGCGGGGGACGAAACATCGGACGCGGCCCGGGACGGGGAGCGCGCGGCATGAACGAGCTTGCCCGCTCGGCCGCGCCGGCGGTGATCGCGACCGCGCCGCGCGCGCCCACCGATCTTCTCGTCTCCTTCGAGTTCTTCCCGCCCAAGACGCCCGAGATGGAGCGCGGGCTGTGGCGCGCGATCCAGCGTCTCGCGCCGCTCGGCCCTCGCTTCGTCTCGGTTACCTACGGGGCCGGGGGCGGCACGCGGCGGCGCACACACGCGACCCTGCGCCGCATCCTCGCCGAGACCGACCTGGTGCCCGCCGCGCATCTCACCTGCGTCGATGCGAGCCGCGCCGAGGTCGACGCGGTGGCGCGCGACTATTGGCAAGCGGGCGTGCGCCATATCGTCGCGTTGCGCGGCGATCCGCCCGAGGGCGCCGGGCGCTACGTTCCGCGCCCCGACGGCTATCGCTACGCCGCCGATCTCGTGGCGGGGCTACGCCGGGTCGGCGACTTCGAGATCAGTGTCGCGGCCTATGCCGAGGCCCATCCCGAGGCGGCGAGCCCCGAGGCCGACCTCGACAACCTCAAGCGCAAGATCGACGCCGGCGCGACCCGGGCGATCACCCAGTTCTTCTTCGACGTCGACGTCTATCTGCGTTTCGTCGAGCGCGCGCGGCGCGCGGGCATCGACGTGCCGATCGTGCCGGGAATTCTGCCGGTGACCAACTTCGCCCAGGTCTCGCGCTTCGCCGCGCGCTGCGGGGCGACCGTGCCGGCCTGGCTCGGGCGTCTGTTCGAGGGTCTCGACGACGACCCCGAGACCCGCAAGCTGGTCGCCGCCATGGTCGCCGCCGAGCATTGCCGTCAGCTTCAGATGGCCGGGGTGAGCGAGTTCCACTTCTACACCCTCAACCGCGCCGACTTGGCCTTCGCGATCTGCCATATCCTGGGCCTGCGCGCCCGCGCCCCCGCGGTCGCCCTGTCGGCCTGATCGGGAGACCCGATTACTGGGTCGCCTTGATCCCGGTGAAGGTATTCTCGACCAAGGGCCGCGCGTCGGTCTGGGGCACGTGGCACTGGGTGCAGAAATACCGCTTCATGTTGATCGTGTCGCGCTCGACCCCGCTCGCGTCGATGTAATGGGACTTGCCGGCCATCGGCGCCTCCTCCTTCTTGAAGGTCGCCTTGTCGTGGCAGTTGAGGCAGCGGTTTTCCTTGAGGTTGATCTTGTACTTGGCCGAACGGTGGGTGATCAGCGGCGGTTGCTGCTTGTAGGCGCGCGGGAAGGGCTTGTCGGGCTTATCGAGCTTGTAGGTCGCGGGCGCGGCATTCTCCGCCGGAATGGCGAGATCGCCGCGCAGCGAGGTCACCTGGTCGGCCCGCGGCGATCCCTGGGGAAAGACCAAGGCCAGCGCCAGCGCCAGGGCCAGGCTCGCCGTCGCCGTACCGATCGTCTTCTTCATGGCAGGAACTCCTTGTCGCAAGAATCAGTACGCCCCATGGGGTCCGTGCTCCACGGGATCGATGCCGCCGGCGCGCGGGCCGAAGCGCGGGCCGAAGGCGAATACGTCGAGCGCGCAGACATCCATGCAGCGCCCGCAGTTGGTGCAGTCGCGCGCCAGGATCACCGGCCCGTGCCCGCCAGTGCCCTTGAGCGCCGGCTTGAGCACATGGGGCTCGGGGCAGATCGCATAGCAATCGGCGCAATCGTTGCAGTCCGCGCGGCGCGCGGCGTTGACCCGGATCAGCGAGGCGGCGCCAATCAGCCCGTAGAAGGCGCCCACGGGGCAGAGATGGCCGCACCAGCCGTGATCGGCGACGAACAGATCGAACAGAAACACCGCGAGCGCCACCGCCCAGGCCAGCCCCAGGCCGAACACCAGACCGCGAAAGACGATCGTGACCGGGTTGACCAGCTCCCAGGCGATCGTGCCGGTCGCGAAGGCGACCGCGAGCGTCATCGCCAGCACCCAGACGCGCGTTGTCCGCTTGAGCCGCAGCCCGCCGATCAGGCCCAGCCGCCGCCGGGTCCATTGGGCGGCATCGGTGATGACGTTGACCGGGCAGACCCAGGCGCAGTATGCGCGCCCACCGACCAGCAGGTAGAACGCCGCGAGGATCAGCGCGCCGGTCAGCGCCGTGGACGCGATCGCGTGCCCGGCGACGAAGGATTGCAAGAGCATGTAGGGATCGCTGAGCGGCAGAACGTCGAGCGTCAGGCTGGAGGCGAGGTCGCCCTTGACGAGCCACAGCCCGCCGAGCGGGCCGGCGAGGAACGCCGCGAGCACCGACGCCTGGCTGATCCGGCGCAGGATCAGCCAGCGATGGGCGACGATCCAGCCCTTGGCGGCGACCGCGTCGGCGCCCGGGTATTTGCGCGCCGCCTTCATGGCGCGGTCCCCGGCAGGCGGTCGGGAAGGTCGATCAGGCCGGGCACCAGCGGTCCGCCCTTCTTGGCCTTCTCCTCCCAGCCGAAGCGAAAGTGGCCGCCCCCCTTGCCCTTGGCGAGCTTGCGCGGCAGCACCTTGATCGCGGCCTCCTCGAGAACGCAGGCGTGCTCGCATTTGCCGCAGCCGGTGCAGGCGTCGGAATGCACCGTCGGGATGAACAGGGCGTGTTTCTGGGTGCGCGCGTTGTGGAGCAGCTCGAGCGTGATCGCCTGGTCGATCGCCGGGCAGGCCCGGTAGCACACGTCGCAGCGCATCCCTCGGAAGTTGAGGCAGGTCTCGTGGTCGACGAGAACCGCGAGCCCCATGCGCGCGTCGTCGATGTTGGTGAGCCCGGGATCGAGCGCCCCGGTCGGACAGGCGGCGACGCAGGGAATGTCCTCGCACATCTCGCAAGGCACCTCGCGGGCGATGAAATAGGGCGTGCCCACGGCCACGTCGCCGCCGAGTTCGGAAAGCCGAAGCGTCGGGTAGGGGCAGTCGCGCACGCATAGTCCGCAGCGCACGCAGGCGCTCAGGAAGTCCGCTTCCGCCAGCGCCCCGGGCGGACGCAGCGCGGTCGCGGGCAGGCTTTTCGCTTGGCGCGCGAAGAACCCGAGCGCGAGCGCGAACACCCCCACCCCGCAGGCGCCGCGCGCGCCGTCGGCGAGAAGCTGCCGGCGAGTGACGCCTTTACGCGCGGGGCGCTCGGGGTTCATGCTCGGGTTCTCCTCTCAAGGGGCGCTCCGGGGGGTCAGACCTTGACGACCCGGCAGGCGCATTTCTTGTAGTCGGTCTCCTTCGACAGGGGATCGGTGGCATCCAGCGTCAGCTTGTTGACGAGCTGGCTCGCGTCGAACCAGGGGATGAACACGAGCCCCTTGGGCGGCTTGTTGCGGCCCCGGGTCTCGACCCGGGTCAAAAGCTCGCCGCGCCGGGTCTGGAGCTTGACCACATGGCCGCGCTTCAGGCCGCGCGCCTTGGCGTCGTCCTTGTGCATGTAGAGCTTGGCGTTGGGATAGGCGCGATAAAGCTCGGGCACGCGCCGGGTCATCGAGCCCGAATGCCAGTGCTCGAGCACCCGCCCGGTCGCGAGCCACAGGTCGAACTCGTCGTCGGGCGACTCTGCGGGCGGCTCGTAGGGGGCGAAGATGATGTTGGCGCGCCCGTCGGGCTTGCCGTAGAAGCGTAGACCCTCGCCCGCCTTGACGTGGGGGTCGTAGCCCTCGCGGAAACGCCACAGGGTCTCCTTGCCGCCGATCACCGGCCAGCGCAGGCCGCGGGCCTTGTGGTAGACCTCGAACGCGGCCATCTCGTGGCCGAATTTCGGCCCCTCGTACTGGAAACGACGGTACTCCTCGAACAGGCCCTTCTGGACGTAGAAGCCGAAATGCTCGGCCTCGTCGTTGTCGAAGCCCGTCTGAATGTCGGAAAGCGGGAACTGGTCGACGAAGCCGTTGCGGAACAGCACCTCGTAAAGCGTCTTGCCGCGATGCTTGGGCTTCTTGGCGATCAGTTCCTCGGGCCAGACGTCCTCGACCTTGAGTCGCTTGGAGAACTCCATGATCTGCCACAGGTCCGAGCGCGCCTCGCCCGGGGCCTTGACTTGCTGGCGCCAGAACTGGGTGCGGCGCTCGGCGTTGCCGTAGGCGCCTTCCTTCTCGGCCCACATGGCGGTCGGCAGGATGAGATCGGCCGCCATCGCGGTCACGGTCGGGTAGGGGTCGGAGACGACGATGAAGTTCTCCGGATTGCGGTACCCCGGATAGCTCTCCTGGTTCATGTTGGCCGCGGCCTGCATGTTGTTGTTGCACATGACCCAGTAGGCGTTGAGCTTGCCGTCCTTGAGCATGCGGTTCTGCAACACGGCGTGATAGCCGGGCTTGGGCGGAATGGTGCCCTCGGGCAGGTCCCAGATCCGCTCGGCGGCGTCGCGGTGGGGCTTCTTCATGACCACCAGGTCGGCCGGCAGGCGATGGGAGAAGGTGCCGACCTCGCGCGCGGTGCCGCAGGCCGACGGCTGCCCGGTGAGCGAGAAGGGGCTGTTGCCGGGCTCGGAGATCTTGCCCATCAAAAGATGCACGTTGTAGAGCAGCCCGTTCACCCACACGCCCCGGGTGTGCTGGTTGAAGCCCATGGTCCAATAGGACGTGATCTTCCTGTTCGGGTCGGCGTAGAGCTTGGCGAGCCGCTCGAGCTTCTCGGCCGGCACGCCCGACAGCGCGCTGGTGTACTCGAGCGTGTATTTCTCGACCGCCTTGGCGTACGCGTCGAACGAGATCTTGGTGAGCTTGCCGCCCTTGCCGGTCTTCTTCTTCTCGAGCGGATGGTCGGGGCGCAGGCCGTAGCCGATGTCGG
>CAZHDF010000141.1:0-9316 GCA_964531525.1 uncultured Alphaproteobacteria bacterium
GGCGGGAAAGCATGGGCGCGCTCGACCGACCGAGCCCTCCCCCTCGATGGGGGAGGGTTGGGTGGGGGTGCGAAGCGGATACGCCGATCCGGTTCAAGGAAAGGACGCGCCAGCCTAAAATCCTCCCGCTCTAACACCGATCGCGCCACTCAACCCGCCAAGCGGCCCGGCTTCGGCCGGGCCGCCGTTGGTGCGGTCAGCCGCTCTCGCCCGCCCGGATCAAGGCGCGCCGGGCGGCCTCCATCGGCAGCATCAGAACCAGTGGGTTCATGGGTGATTCGGGAAAGCCGTGCTTGCGGTAGAACAGCGCCGCGTCCTCGTCCAGGGCATGGACAAGGATGGCGCGCATGCCGGCGAGGTCCGCGGCCGTCAAGGTCCGCAAGACCGCGTCGCGAAGAAGCGCCGCCCCGAGGCCCCGCCCCTGCATCGCCCGGTGGACGGCAAGCCGCCCAAGGACCATGACCGGGACCGGCTCGGGCATGTTGCGCTTGATTTTGCCGGGCGCGTCCCGGCGAGAGACGGAGCCGTTCGCGAGACAGTAATAAGCGACGATCTTCCCTTTCTCGCAGACGACGAAGGTTCGCGACACGCCGGACGCCTGATTGGCGAGCGCCTTGCGCCTCAGCCAATCATCGAGAACGGGCCTGCCGCAATCGAATTCGGAAGCGTCGTGTCCCGACTCCATCGGCCGTGGGGGGTGAAGCGTCACCGCCGCCAGGGAGCGCGGGCGCCCATCAGACGCTCGAGGTCGCCGCTCGGCTCGGCCGGGGCTTCGAGGCGCGCCAGGAACCGCGCGTATTCCTCGTCGTCGAGCAGGAACAACCGCTGGTCCAGCAACGCATTCTCGGCCGCCTGCCGCGCGCTTTCGAGCATGAACTCGGTCCGCGACTTACCCAGAAGAGACGCGGCGCGGTCGATCAATGCTTTCTGTTCCGCGGAAATGCGTAGATTTATCGCCTCCCGGGACGGAGAGGCCGGTCCACGGCGCGTGACTGTGGTCATGGTTTTCCCGTCCAGTCTCGATCATCAAATGTAACGACATTGTATATACGGTTTCGTGCAGACAATGTCATTACAAAAATATTCGTCGAGAACCGAAACCCGCTTTCCGGAGCCCCGCCTCCGCCCGGGTCAGGCCGGGCGCGGGCGGGTTTTCTTCCAGTGGCGAATGCCGAGCGTCGCGACGCCGACCAAGAGGGCGAGGCCCGCGTAGATCGGCGCCCGGGCGGGCAGGTCCGCCGCTTCGTGGGCGCGCACGCTTTCGAGCACCTCGGCGGCGAGAAGGGCCATGCTGGCGCTGGCGACGGTCGAGTAGTCCTTGGCGAGCACGAGCCGCCAGTCGAATCGCATGCGCCGCATCTCGGTCCGCAGAACGGCGATCCGAATCGCCCATCTGGGCACCGAGGCCATGTAGTCCCGATAGACCTCGCCGAACCTGCCCAGGAGGTAATGCTCCTCGGCGGCGATGATGGCGCTGTAGATGGCGAGGAAAAGCCCCGTCCCGAGCAGGATCAGGAGCGGATTGCCATGCATCAGGAAAACGCCCAGATAGACGATCATGTTGCCGAGGTAGAGCGGGTTGCGGCAAGCGGCGAAGAACCCCTCCGAGACCAGGCGGTCGGCGTAGACCTTCTTGTCGACCCCGCCCCGCTTGATATAGGCGAGCCCGATGACTGCGGCACGCAGCCCCAGACCGGTCAAAACCACGAAAATGGCGACCAGGTTCTTCGACTGCTCGTAGGGCTCGCCGTCGAAGGTCCACTCGATCGGCCGGAAGGCGACGAACAGCGCGACGATCAAAAGAGGGAAAACCGCATTCCGGTATTTGAAGAGGAAATCGCCCAGCTTGATGGCGGGCGACTTGTCGCGCGGCGCGAAGTCGACGCTCATCTCACTTTACCGCGATCATTCCGCAGAAATTGTACCAACGGAAGAACACCTCGATCTGCGAGAACCCGACCCGGTGCAGAAGCTGCATGTTCTCGTCCATGCGGTATGGGATGAGCACGTTTTCAAGCGCCTCGCGCTTGTTGGCGATTTCGGTCTCGGAGTATCCGTTCCGCCGCTTGAACTCGTAGTAGTGCTGGATGAACAGGCGGTTGAAGAGCGTATCCTCGCTGGTCACCTTCTCGATCATGATCAGGCAGCCGTCGGCGTTGAGGCCGTCGTAGATCCGCTGGACGATGCGCTCGCGATAAAGCGGACGGATGAACTGAAGGGTAAGCAGCATCGTAATCACCGATGCGTTCTTCGCCTCGAGCCCCTTGTGGAGATCGCAGAGCTTGAGATCGAAGGCGCAAGCCATCTCGGCTTCCTCGAGCTTGCGGCGCGCCTTGTCGAGCATGTCCTCGGAATTGTCGATGCCGACCAGGGTGACGCCGGGCTCGCGGATCGCCGCGTCGATTCGCAGCAGGGTCGTGCCGGTCGCGCAGCCGATATCGTAGATGTTCGATTCGGAGGTGACGAAATCGGCCGCCAGCTCGCAGGTCATCCGCTGCATTTCCTCGTAAAACGGAACCGAGCGGCTGACCATGTCGTCGAAAACGTCGGCGACTTTCTCGTTGAACTTGAAGTCGGAAACGTCCCCGTCGGTCTCGAAGACCTTGTCCTGTGGTGTTTTCTTCAACATCTGCTCAAATCGTTGCGCACGCATCGGGAAGGCAATCAAAGTGAAAACTACATCTCCCCGAGGCAATGGCAACCTCCATCTATCTTTAATTTTTGAAATTCCCGCCGCCCCGGGATGCGCATTGACCGTTGACCGGTTCCGGAGGGCGTGAAATGCTGGTATCTTATAAGCGTCCGAAAGAGACGCCGCCATGGGGGGCAAACGGATCCGGGAGGTGGACATGATTTCACGCCTCGTTCTCGTGATCGCCGCGTTGACGATCCTTCCATTGACGATCGTCGCGCCTCTCGCCGGGGCGGTGGCCGCGCCGCAACCGCTCGGCCTCGTCGCCAGCCGCGGCCCGGTGCCGCTGGCCTGCCTCGCCGGCGAATGCGCGGCCGAGCTTTCCGCTTTTTGCCTTCAGCAGGCGCGCGACATTCCCGCGCCCGGGACGCGCTATCGCTTGGCGGGAGGCGAGCTTTCGCTGATCGCCATCGCCGCCGACGGCAAGACCCGCCGAATCGAGGGTGCGAAGGTGCTGTCGCTGGCGGTCGAGCGCGGCTACTCCTCTGTCCGCGTCACCGTGGACCGTCGCGTGCTCGAAAAGATGGGCGCGGTGCGCGCCGCGGTCGAGGTGGGCGAGCGCGTGACGCTCGTGCCGGTCGAGGTGGCGGGCGATCCCGACCCGCTCGACGAAATCGAGATCGCCGCCGTAAGCGGGCCGCTGCGCGACCTCGGCCAGCGCCTGGTCGACAACGGCGGCGCGGCGGCCGACGCCGTCCGGCTCACCAACGGGCTGATCAACGATCTCCCCGAGAGAGGCCGGATCGCGCCGGCGACGGCCGCGCGGCTTTGGCGCGACCGGATCGCCAAATCCGGGGCGAACGCCGCCGCCGTCTCGCGCGCCGGCGCGATGGTCGCCCACTGCCAGGAGCGGGTCGCGGAGGGTCGTTTCTTCAGCCTGCGCCGCTGTATCGAAACCCTCCACGACCAGGAAATACTGCTGCTCAATCAGCGTTTTTGGCGAGCCGTGCTCGGAAGCTGAGCGAATCGGCGACGCCGAACCGCGAAAAAACGCGATTTTAAGCGCCGACGGACGCAATGGGAGCCGTTCTATCGTTTGGCGGTTGCCGGGGGATTGTGATAGTGTCCCGGTCCGGATTGCATGACGCTCCAATGGGGAGCGCCCCCAGGCAGGTGGGAACGGGGGCGCAGGGTGTTCAAAAAATGTGACCGGGCCGCGAACCAGTCGGAACGAACTGGCGCGAAGTGTTGGAGAACAGCCAGGGACGGCAACGAAGCATGTCGGAGAGTATCGATTCACTTGTTCGCTTCATCGGGGTCCAAAAGAGCTATGACGGCGAAACGCTGGTCGTAAAGGATCTCAACCTCGACATCGCTCGAGGCGAGTTTCTCACCATGCTGGGGCCGTCGGGATCGGGTAAGACCACCTGCTTGATGATGCTCGCGGGCTTCGAGCCGGCGACCCACGGCGAGATCCTGCTCGACGGAAATGCGATCAACCACGTCCCGCCGTACAAGCGGAACATCGGCATGGTGTTCCAGAACTACGCCCTGTTCCCCCACATGACCGTCAACGAGAACCTCTCCTTCCCGCTCGAGGTGCGCGGGCTTTCGAAAGCGGACATCGGCGAACGGATCAAGCGCGCGCTCGACATGGTGCAGCTCGGCGATTTCGGAAACCGCCGGCCGGGCCAGCTCTCGGGCGGCCAGCAGCAGCGCGTCGCGGTGGCGCGCGCGCTGGTGTTCGACCCCCAACTCGTGCTCATGGACGAGCCGCTCGGCGCGCTCGACAAGCAGCTCCGCGAGCAGATGCAGTACGAGATCAAGCATATTCACGAGAGCCTGGGCGTGACCGTGGTCTACGTCACCCACGACCAGAGCGAGGCGCTGACCATGTCGAACCGCATCGCGGTCTTCAACGACGGCGTGATCCAGCAGCTCGCCTCCCCCGAGGCGCTCTACGAGACGCCCGAGAACGCCTTCGTCGCCCAGTTCATCGGCGAGAACAACAAGCTGCACGGCAAGGTCAAGACGCTCAACGGCCAGACCTGCGATGTCGAGATCGACGGCGGCGGCGAGGTCAGGGCGCTGGCCGTGAACGTGGACACGCCCGGCTGTCGGACCATGCTGTCGCTGCGGCCCGAGCGGGTCGTGATCGAGCCGACCGAGGGAGAATACCCCAATATTTTCGAGGGCCGGGTCGAGGAACTGATTTATCTGGGCGACCATATCCGCACGCGGGTCAACGTCTGCGGACACGACGACTTCATCGTCAAGGTCCCCAACGCCTTCACCCAGACGGCGCTCGAGAAGGGCAAGACCGTCCGCGTCGGCTGGAGGATCGAGGATTGCCGGGCACTCGACGCCTGACCCGACATCCGTTGGGCGCGAGAGACCGTGCAACGCGGCGCGCGGCGGGCAACGCCGGGAACCGCTTTGAAGCCAGGGGGGATCATTTCCCAAGGGATTGGACGAACAGCCGGCACGCCGGCATCAAATAGGGAGACTGACTTTATGAAAGTTTTGGGAAGGGAAGCGGCCTTCGCCGTTATCGGCGCGGCCGCTCTTGGCGTCGTGGCGGCAACGCCCGCGGCGGCCGAATCGATCACGGTGGTTTCGTGGGGCGGCGCCTACACGAAGAGCCAGATCGAGGCCTATCACAAGCCGTTCACCAAGAAGACCGGCATCACCGTCAATTCGGCCGACTACAACGGCGGCCTCGCCGAGGTCCGCGCCCAGGTCGAATCGGGCAACGTGACCTGGGACGTGGTCGACCTCGAGTTGGCCGACGTGATCCGCGGTTGCGACGAAGGCATTCTTCTGCCGATCGATAAGTCGATCCTGCCGCCGGCCCCCGACGGCACGCCCGCGACCAAGGACTTCATCGAGGGCGCGCTGCCCGAATGCGCCGTCGGCACGATCGTTTGGTCGACCGTCTATGCCTTTGACGACACGAAGTTCACGGGCGACAAGCCGAAGACGATCGCCGATTTCTTCGATACCAAGCGGTTCCCCGGCAAGCGCGGCCTGCGCAAGACCCCGAAGGTCAACATCGAGTGGGCGCTGATGGCGGACGGCGTTCCGGCCGACAAGGTCTACGAAGTTCTGTCGACCCCCGAGGGCGTCGAGCGCGCGTTCAAGGTTCTCGACCGCATCAAGGACGACGTGATCTGGTGGGAGGCCGGCGCCCAGCCGCCACAGATGCTCGCCGACGGCGAGGTCGCGATGACCTCGGCCTACAACGGCCGGCTGTTCAACGCCATCGTCAAGGAGAAGAAGCCGTTCAAGATCGTCTGGGACGGCCAGGTCTGGGATCTCGATCTCTGGGGCATCGTCAAGGGTTCGCCCAACCTCAAGAACACGCTTGACTTCGTGAAGTTCTCGACCGACACCCAGCGGCTCGCCGACCAGGCCAAGTGGATCTCCTACGGTCCGGTGCGCAAGTCGTCGATGAAGTTGATCCCGCCCGATATGCGGCCGCACATGCCGACGGCGCCCGACAACTTCAAGAACGCCCTCCAGAACGACTTCGAGTGGTGGGCCGACCATCAGGACGACATGAACGAGCGGTTCGCGTCCTGGCTGGCGAAGTAATCGTCGCCGGATCGGGAGGGCGGGCGGTCCCGCCCTTCCGATCCCCTTTTTTCTCTATCGGCGTCACGGGCCGGTATTCGACCTGGTAGGCACGGGAACGACATGGCGGATGTAGCGTTCGATCAATCGGTCATCAAGACGGCCGACGGCATTCCGCTCAAGGTCAAGCTTCGGCGCACGACGCGGCTGAACCGCATAAAGGCGGTCGGCCTGGTCGCGCCGCTTTTCATCTTCATCCTGATCACCTTCATTCTGCCGATCGGCGACATGCTGCTGCGCAGCGTCGACAACCCGACGCTCAGCACCTATTGGCCGAAAACCATGGCGGCGCTCGAAACCTGGGACGGCGCCGGCCTGCCCGACGAGCCGGTCTTCGCTACGCTCGCCGAGGAAGTGGTCGCGCGCAAGAAGGACCGCAACCTGGGCAAGATCGCCAACCGGCTCAACTACGAGCAGGTCGGCATGCGCAGCCTGCTGTCGAAAACCGCGCGCAAGCTCGCCAAGATCAAGCAGGGGCCGTACAAGGACGCGTTCCTCAAGATCGACAAGCGCTGGGGCAAGACCGAGACCTGGGCGATCATCAAGCGCACGGGCGAGCCGATCACCCTGTCGTTCTATTTGACGGCGCTCGACAAGCGCTACGACAACCAGGGCAACATCGTCGATCAGCCCGAGTTCAAGCAGATCTACGTCACCCTGTTCCTGCGCACGCTCTGGGTCAGCCTGCTGATCACGGTGCTCTGCCTGCTCGCCGGCTACCCGATCGCGTATCTCATGGCGACCCTGCCGGTGCGCACCAGCAACCTGCTGATGATCATGGTTCTGCTGCCGTTCTGGACCTCGCTCCTGGTGCGCACCACGTCCTGGATCGTGCTGTTGCAGACCCAGGGGGTGATCAACGACATCCTGGTCTGGATCGGCGTGATCGGCGACAAGAACCGGCTCGAGATGATCTACAACATGACCGGCACGGTGGTCGCGATGACCCATATCCTGCTGCCGTTCATGGTGCTGCCGCTCTACAGCGTAATGAAGACGATCTCGCCGAACTACGTGCGCGCGGCGCAATCTCTGGGCGCCAATCCGGTGACCGCCTTCTGGCGGATCTATTTCCCGCAGACGGTGCCGGGGATCGGCGCCGGCTCGATCCTCGTGTTCATCCTGGCGATCGGCTACTACATCACGCCGGCGCTGGTCGGCGGCCGCACGGGCCAGCTCATCAGCAACTTCATCGCCTATCACATGCAGAAGTCGTTGAACTGGGGACTCGCCGCGGCGCTCGGCGGCCTCCTGCTCGCCGGCATCCTCGCGCTCTACTGGCTGTACAACCGTATCGTCGGCATCGACAACATGAAGCTTGGGTAGACCGATGGCGCTTCCTCCCTATGTCGGGCCGATCGGGCGGACGTGGCATTACACGTTCCGCGTGATCTGCGCCGCGATCTTTTTGTTCCTGATCGCGCCGATCCTGGTGATCATCCCGCTGTCGTTCAACGCCGAGCCGTATTTCACCTTCACCCAGGGGATGCTGTCGTTCGATCCCGAGGCGTATTCGCTGCGCTGGTACCGGGATTTTCTCGCCAATCCGCAATGGATGCTGGCGATCAAGAACAGCTTCATCATCGGCACCTCGGTAACGATCCTGGCCAGCGGCCTCGGCACGATCGCGGCGCTCGGTCTCAGCCGGTCGTACATGCCCTATCGGACCTTCATCATGGGCGTCCTGATCTCGCCCATGATCGTGCCGCTGATCATCACCGCGGCGGGCATGTATTTCTTCTACTCGAAGATCGGCCTCGCCCAGACCCTGTCCGGGTTGATCCTCGCGCATACCGCGCTCGGCACGCCGTTCGTCGTCATCACCGTGACGGCGACGCTGGTGGGCTTCGACCACAGCCTCACGCGCGCGGCGGCGAACCTCGGCGCGAACCCGACGCGGACCTTCTTCAAGATCACCATGCCGCTGATCCTGCCGGGCGTGATCTCGGGCGGGCTGTTCGCCTTCATCACCTCGTTCGACGAGGTCGTCGTGGTCCTGTTCCTCGCGGGCTTCGAGCAGCGCACCATTCCGCGCCAGATGTGGGCCGGCATCCGCGAGCAGATCAGCCCCACGATCCTCGCCGTGGCGACGCTGCTGATCACCTTCTCGATCATCCTGATGACGGTGCTCGAACTCCTGCGCCGCCGCAACGAGCGCCTGCGCGGAATTCGCAGCTAGCACGCGATTTCATTGATTGAAACGGCGCCGGTCCGCTCCCCCGCCCCTGGACAGTCGCCCGGGCGTGACTTATCTCTTATATCGAAACGCCCGAACGCGACCTCACGCGGTGCCTCCATGCTCGACGATCTGACCCTTTCGCCCAAGGAAGCCGTTCGCCTCGCCGCGCTTGGCCTGCTCGCGGAGGGCGAGCGAAGCTACGCCGATCTCGCCGGCGGGGTGCGCCATTTCACGACCCGATACTGGGGGCCGATGCTCGATGTCATGGGCTCGTCGATCGAGCTGCTGCGTTTCGAGGGATTGATCGAGGCGGCGGCCGAGAGCAAGAGCGAGGCCGACATGCCGCTGCGCCTCACCGACAAGGGCCGCGCCGCGCTCGAGGCGCTGGTCGCGGCGCCGATTCGCGCGCCCGAGCGCGACTTCACCAAGCTCGCCGTGGCGCTCAAGCTGCGCTTCATGTCGTTTCTGCCGCGCGCCGCTCAACGCGAGCAGGCCGAAGCGCTCGCCGAGCTGCGCGAGGCCGAGCTCGCCCGCTTGCGCGACCTGCGAAACAGCAGCCGCGACCAAGACGGCTTCCTGCCGCGCTGGCTCGATCACGACATCGCCCAGATCGAGCGCGATCTCGCCTGGTTCCAGGCGCTTTCGGACGAACTCGCCGACGACTGAGCGGCGCCGATTTCACTTCGAAAAAGACGCGCCCCAGCGCCGGATGATTTTAGGCCGGCGCGTCATTTCCTCGAACCGGATCGGCGCCTCCCGCGCCCCCGCTTCGCACCCCCACCCAACCCTCCCCCATCGAGGGGGAGGGCTCGGTCGACCGAGCGCGCCCATGCTTTCCCGCCTCCCTTGACGGGAGGGGAGATCGCGGCGCG
>CAZHDF010000142.1:0-6731 GCA_964531525.1 uncultured Alphaproteobacteria bacterium
GCCGCCGCGCCAACCGAGGAGGTCCCCATGCTGCTCTCGCGCTTTCCCCGCCGCCGCCTCGCCCATCTGCCGACGCCGCTCGAGCCGATGGAGGCGCTCTCGCGCCACCTCGGGGGCCCGCGCCTTTACGTCAAGCGCGACGACTGCACCGGGCTCGCCACCGGCGGCAACAAGACCCGCAAGCTCGAATTCCTGATGGCCGACGCGCTCGAGAAGGGCGCCGATACGGTCATCACCTGCGGCGGCGCGCAGTCGAACCACGCGCGCCAGACCGCCGCCGCCGCGGCGCGGCTCGGGCTCGCCTGCGCGCTGGTCCATCAGGCGGCGCACCCCTGGGACGGCCCCGACTACGCCGAGACCGGCAACGTGCTTCTCGACCGGCTGCTCGGCGCCGAGCTACACGCCGTCCCGACCGAGGCCGACCGCGACGCCGGCATGGCGCGCCTCGCCGACGAACTGCGGGAACGCGGACGGCGGCCCTATATCATCCCGGGCGGCGGGTCGAACGCGCTCGGCGGACTCGGCTACGCGGGCTGCGCGTTCGAGATCACGGCCCAGGCCAACGAGCGCGACCTCAGGATCGACCATATCGTGCTCGCGACCGGCTCGGGCGGCACCCAGGGCGGGCTGGTCGCCGGGCTCGCCGCGCTCAACAGCCCGATCGCCGCGATCGGCATCGACATCGACGCCGACGCCGACGGCGTCGCCGCCCGGGCGCGCGCGGTCGCCGAGGGCACCGCCGAGCTTCTCGGCGTCCGGGGCGGCGTCGCGCCCGAGGCCGTGACGGTCGTCCCGGGCTATGCCGGTCCCGCCTACGGCCGGCCGACGCCGGCGATGGTCGAGGCCGTGCGCCTCGCCGCCCGGCACGAGGGCCTGCTGCTCGATCCGGTCTATTCGGGCAAGGCGATGGCCGGGCTGATCGATCTGGTTCGCCGGGGCCGGTTCGGCGCCGACGAGACCGTGGTCTTCCTCCACACCGGCGGCACCCCCGCCCTGTTCGCCTATCGTTCCGTTTTCGACGACTGATCCGGAAGCGCATTAACGGGATATCGACCCTTCGCGTTTAGGCTTCGTCGGTTCCGGGTGGTTTTACGCCGCCGCCAACCAGATCGCGAAGCCCGTGGCCCAGGTCCAGACCTCCATTTCCGACGCCGCCGCGCCCGCCGAGACGATCGCCGAGGCGCTGCGACTGCACCGCGCCGGCAAGCTGCGCCAGGCCCATTCGCTCTACTGTCGCGTGCTGTCGGCCCAGCCCAACAACGCCAACGTGTTGTCGCGCATGGGGCTGCTCCTGCATCAGACCGGGCAGAACGCGGCGGCGGCCAAGATGCTGCACCGCGCCCTCGCGGCGCGTCCCGACCACGCCGAGACCCTCGCCACCCTGGGCGGCGCGCTGCTGGCGATGGGCGAGACGGCCTCGGCCGTGTCCCATCTCGAACGCGCGGTCGCGCTCAAGCCGGGCTTCGTCTCGGCCCATAACAGCCTCGGGCGCGCGCTCGCCGACGCCGGGCGACTGGAGAAGGCGATCGCCGCCTTCAAGCGCGCGATCGTCCTCGAACCCCGTTACGCCGAGGCCCATTACAATCTCGGGCGCGCGTTCGAGCGCGAGGGTCGCCACGACGACGCGATTCGACGCTATCGCAAGGCGGTCGCGATCGATCCCGGGCTCGGCAAGGCGCGCGACGCGCTGGGCCTCGCGCTGCGGGCGCATGGCGCGCTCGACGAGGCCGAGGCCGCGTTTCGCCAGGCGATCGAGGACCGGCCCGACTTCTCGGCCGCGCGCATCCATCTCGCCGATCTCCTGATCGAGAAGGACGCGCTCGACGACGCGGCGGCGGAATACCGCGCGGTCGCGGCCGAGCGCCCCGAGATGGTCGAGGCCCATCACGGCCTCGGCCGGATCGCGGCGATCGAGGGCCGGAGCGCCGAGGCCGCCAAGCATTTCGAGAGGGCGATCTCGCTCGCGCCCGAGCGGGTCGAGGCCTATGTCGAGCTCGGCCGGCTCCAGCGGCTGGACGGGCGCTACGACGACGCCATCGCGCGGCTGCTCGAGGCGGTCGCGCTTGCGCCCGAGATGCCGGGTATTTATGTCGAGCTCGGCCGGGTTTTGTTCGAGCAGGGCTACGCCGGCCAGGCGATCGAGCAGTACGAGAAGGCACTTTCGCTCGACGGCGGCAACGCCGAGGCGTTCCGCTACCTGGGCGCGGCGCTGCTCGACCGGGGCCGCTACGACGAGGCCCGGGCCGCCTTTCACAACGTGCTGCGCGCGCGTCACGGCGGTCGCTGGTGGAACGCCGAGCGGTTTCTCGACGTGGGCCGGCGAGGCGGCGCGCGCATCCGCCCGGTCCGGGTCTCGACCTTCCGCCTGCGCGATAGCATGGATCAGGTCGCCTATCTGGTGGAGCGCGGGCTGCTCGACCGTTCGTTCGAAGCCATGGTCGAGCGCTACCGCCAGGTGCTCGCCGAGATCGAGCACGCGGTCGGCGACGACGGCCGAGCGCTGCTGGGACCCGACCAGATCGACCGCATCGGCGGCTTTCTCGGCCGGGTCGTGCGGTTCGCCGATACGCCGCGCATCGACGGCGCGGTGCTCGACGACGACGTCGACCTCGCCGCCGCCGAGCGCCACCTGGTCGACGACGGCGCGGTCGCGGCCCGCATCGACCGGCTGCTCTCGCCGGCGGCGTTCGAGGCGCTGCGTGCCTTCTGCCGCCACACCACCGTCTTCTTCCGCGACGCGGCGCCGGGCATCGTCGGCGCCGACCTCGCCTCGGGGTTCAACTGCGAGCTCGTCTATACGCTCGCGGGCGAGATCAAGGCGCGATTGCCCCGCCTACTCGGCGAATTCGAACTCGCCGAGGCCCGCGCCTGGCGCCACCGCAACCGACATCCGGGCGGTCCCGCGCGCCGCGAGCCCGGGGCGATCGCGCTTCTGCTCTGGCTCTCGCCCCGGGCGGCCAACGGCGATCCCGAGGGCGGCGGGCTGATTCTGGACGCCCCCGAAGGCGAGATCGCGATCCCGCACGGCGAGAACCGCGCCGTCCTGTTCCGGGCCGAAACACCGCACCGCGCCGCCCCCGCGGCCTTCGCCGACGGCTTCGTCAACCGGCGCACCGAAGTCACCTTCCTGTTCCGCCGCCGCAGCGACGACGCCGGCTAGCGGTTCCCGTCGGTCTCGATCTCCGCATCCGTTGACAGGCCGGGGCCGGCGGTCGATATTCTGCGCCTTTCCGGACATTTCGTCCGCGTTCGCAGCCCGAGGGAGAGCCCCGTGATTTCGCCTGTCCTGCCGACCTATCGGCGCGCCGATCTCGTTTTCGAGCGGGGCGAGGGCGCCTATCTGTTCACCGACGACGGCGCGCGCTATCTCGACTTCACCGCCGGGATCGGCGTCAATGGGCTGGGGCACGCGCATCCAGCGCTGGTCGCGGCGCTGGGCGCGCAGGCGGGCAAGCTGTGGCACACCTCCAACCTGTTCCGGATCCCCGACCAGACGCGGCTCGCCGAGCGGTTGGTGGCCGCGACCTTCGCCGACACCGTGTTCTTCGGCAATTCGGGCGCCGAGGCGGTGGAATGCGGCCTCAAGATGGTGCGCAAGTATTTCGCCGCCGCCGGCGAGCCCCGGCGCTACCGGGTGATCGCCTGCGAGAACGGCTTTCACGGACGCACGCTCGCGACCATCGCCGCCGGCGGCCAGGAAAAGCACCTGGCGGGGTTCGGCCCCCCGGTCGAGGGGTTCGATCACGTGCCGTTCGGCAATCTCAACGCGCTGCGCGCCGCCATCGGTCCCGAAACCGCCGCGATCCTGGTCGAGCCGATCCAGGGCGAGGGCGGCATCCGCCCGGCGGGGGAGGACTATCTGCGCGGCCTGCGCGCGACCGCCGACGAGTTCGGCCTCCTGCTCATGTTCGACGAGGTGCAATGCGGCATGGGGCGCACCGGACGGCTGTTCGCCCATGAATGGGCGGGCATCGCCCCCGACGTGATGGCGATCGCCAAGGCGCTCGGCGGCGGCTTCCCGGTCGGCGCCTGCCTCGCGACCGAGCGGGTCGCCTCGGCCATGGGCGCCGGCAGCCACGGCTCGACCTTCGGCGGCAACCCGCTCGCCATGGCGGTCGCCAACGCGGTGCTCGACGTGATGCTCGCCGACGGCTTCCTCGACCATGTGGTGCGCATGGGCGCGGCGCTGCGTAAACGGCTCGAGTCCATCGCCGAAGCCCATCCCGCTGTCGTCGAGGAGATTCGCGGCAAGGGGTTGATGCTGGGCATCAAGCTCAAGACCGACGGCGCGACGATGGTCGCGCGGCTGCGCGAGGACGGCTTGCTCACCCTCGCGGCGGGCGAGAACGTGATCCGCATTTTACCGCCGCTGATCATCGACGAAAGCCATATCGACGAGGCCTGCGCGATCATCGCGCGGCGCGTCGCCGAGGCGGAGGCGGAGGCATGAGCATGCCCCGGCATTTCCTCGACCTCGACCTGATCGACGGACCGAGCCTGCGCGCGATGCTCGATACGGCGGCCGACATCAAGAGCGGCAAGGACCCGGCGGCCGGCGCGCGGCCGCTCGCGGGCAAGGTGCTCGCCATGATCTTCGAGGCGCCCTCGACGCGCACCCGGGTCTCCTTCGACGTCGGCATGCGCCAGCTCGGCGGCGAGACGATCGTTTTGTCGCCCGCCGACACCCAGCTCGGGCGCGGTGAATCGATCGCCGATACCGCGCGCGTGCTGTCGCGCTACGTCGACGCGATCATGCTGCGCACCCAGGACCACGCCAAGCTCGCCGAGCTCGCCGCCACCGCGAGCGTGCCGGTCATCAACGGCCTGACCGATCGCACGCACCCTTGCCAGCTCATGGCCGACGTCATGACCTTCGAGGAGCATCGCGGCCCGATCGCCGGGCGGACCGTCGCCTGGGTCGGCGACGGCAACAACATGGCGGTTTCCTGGATTCAGGCCTCGGCGCGCTTCGGCTTCGAGCTCAGGCTCGCCTGCCCCGATTCGCTGCGCCCGCCCCAGGAGGCGATCGACTGGGCGACCGCCAACGGCGGCAAGGTGGTGGTCGACAGCGACGTCGAGGCGACGGTCTCGGGCGCCGATTGCGTGGTCGCCGACACCTGGGTGTCGATGAGCACCGAGCGCGGCGAGATCAACCGCCAGGTGCTCACGCCCTACCAGGTCGACGCCCGGGTGATGGAGATGGCGGGCGAGCGCGCGATCTTCATGCACTGCCTGCCCGCCTATCGCGGCAAGGAGGTGACCGCCGAGGTCATCGACGGGCCGCGCTCGGTGGTCTGGGACGAGGCCGAGAACCGGCTTCACGCCCAGAAGGGCATCCTGATGTGGTGCCTGGCGGACGCGTAGCCACCCGCTCCTTCCCCTTCCTCCTCATTCCCCTTCCCAACGCGGCCGTGCCGCGTTGGCAAGCGCGACCGCGCGCCCGAGCTTATGCGAGGAAGCCCGCGTGGCGTTTGAACGCCCGACGGGCCAACGGCCCGGCGGAAACTAAAGACTCACCGCGCTTGAAAGCGGCGCGCGGCGGGCTTACGCTTGCATCGTCTCAACGGGGTGCCTTTTGGCTGAGAGACGCGGCGCGGTCGCGCCGACGTCAACCCGTCGAACCTGATCCGGATCATACCGGCGGAGGGATTTGAGCTCGGCGTCGAACCGCCTCGCCTCCGCCGCCAACGGTTGGAGGAAGCGGTGAAAAGACCCAAGATACTTTTCCATGCTTTATGGCTCGCCGGCGCGCTCGCCGCCGGTCTTGCCTTTCCCGCCAAGGCGGCCGACAAGCCGACCCTGACGGTCTATACCTATTCGTCCTTCGTCTCGGACTGGGGCCCCGGCCCCGCGATCAAGAAGGCCTTCGAGGCCGAATGCGATTGCACGCTCGATTTCGTCGGCCTCGACGCGAGCGCCACGATTCTCGCGCGCCTGCGGCTCGAAGGCGAGCGCGCCAAGGCCGACGTGGTGCTCGGCCTCGACACCAACACCATGGCCGAGGCGCGCGCGACCGGCCTGCTCGCCCCGCACGGGGCCGATCTCGGCGCGCTCGCGCTGCCGGTCCCGTGGGACGACGACGTCTTCGTGCCGGTCGATTACGGCTGGTTCGCCTTCGTCTACGACCGCACCCGCCTCGCCGAGGCGCCCCGGAGCCTGAAGGCCCTGGTCGACGACGCGAACGGGCCCAAGATCCTGATCGAGGACCCGCGCACCTCGACCCCGGGGCTCGGACTTCTTCTGTGGATGCGCAAGGTCTACGGCGAGCGCGCGGGCGCGGCCTGGGCGCGGCTCCGCCCCCGGGTGCTCGCGGTGACCAAGAGCTGGAGCGAGGCCTATGGCATGTTCCTCAAGGGCGAGGCGCCGCTGGTGCTGAGCTACACCACCTCGCCCGCCTATCACGCGATCGTCGAGAAGGACGACCGCTTCGCCGCCGCCCTGTTCGCCGAGGGCAACTACCTCCAGATCGAGGTCGCCGCAAGGCTGAAGAACGCGAGGGAACCATTGCTGGCCAAGCGCTTCCTCACCTTCATCGTCTCGCCGGCGTTCCAGAAGACGATTCCGACCGGAAACTGGATGTACCCGGTCATCGACCTCGCCGACGCCCTGCCGCCGGCCTTCGCCGCGCTGCCGAGGCCCGCGAAGACCCTTCTCCATGCGCCCGAGGAGGCGGCGGCCGGACGCAAGGCCTGGATCGCCGAGTGGCTCGAGGCGATGAGCCGCTGATGGCG
>CAZHDF010000142.1:6831-9165 GCA_964531525.1 uncultured Alphaproteobacteria bacterium
CGCCGCGCCGCCGGGCGCCGCCGCCGGCATCTGGAACGACGCCTATATCGGCCGCGTGGTGCTGTTCACCATCTGGCAGGCGGCCTTGTCGGCGCTGCTCTCGGTCGGGCTCGGGATCGTCGTCGCCCGGGCGCTCGCCCGGCGCGCGGCGTTTCCGGGGCGGCGCGCGATCCTGCGCCTGTTCGGCCTGCCGCTGGTGATCCCGGTGATCGTCGCGGTGCTCGGGATCGTCTCGATCTACGGCCGCGAGGGGATCGTGACCCGGGCCTTCGCCGCGCTCGGCTGGGACGCGGACGGCTATCTCTACGGGCTTCCCGGCATTCTGATCGCCCATGTCTTCTTCAACCTGCCGCTTTCGGTGCGCCTGCTGCTGTTCACCTGGCAGGCGGTGCCGGGCGAGACCTGGCGGCTTTGCGCCCAGCTCGGCATGCGCTCGGGGCAGATCTTCCGGCTCGTCGAATGGCCGATGCTGCGCGCCGCGATCCCGGGGGTCGCCGGGCTCGTGTTCCTGCTCTGCTTCATGAGCTTCACGGTCGTGCTCACCCTCGGCGGCGGACCGGCGGCGACGATCATCGAGGTCGCGATCTATCAGGCGCTCAGGCTCGACTTCGACCTCGCCCGCGCGGTCACGCTGGCGCTCGTCCAGATCGTGCTCTCCGGAGCCTTCGTCGCGCTCGGCCTGCGCTTCGCCCGCGCGCCCGCGAGCGCCCCGACCGAGGGGCGCGCGAGCGACCGGCCCGATCTCGCGGGACGCGCGGGGCGCTGGGGCGACGCCTGCGCGATCGCGCTCGCGACGCTGTTCGTGGCGCTGCCGCTCGCCGCGGTCTTGGCGGCGGGCATCAGCGGGCCGCTAGCGGCGGTTCTCGGCGACGCGGCGCTGTGGCGGGCGGCGGCGCGCAGCCTCGCGATCGCCTTGAGCGCGGGACTGCTCTCGCTCGCGCTCGGCTGGGGAATCGTGATCACCAGCCGCGAGCTCGCCGCGCGGCGCCACCGCCCGCGGCTCGCCGACGCGATCGAGGCGAGCGGCTCGCTGGTCCTGGTGGTCTCGCCGATCGTGCTCGGCACCGGCTTGTTCGTGCTTCTCCTGCCGCTGGTCGACGTGCTCTCGGTCGGGCTCGGGCTGGTGGTGGTCGTCAACGCGGTGATGGGGCTTCCCTACGTGATCCGGCTTCTCGCGCCGCCCGCGCGCCGCATGGCCGAGCATCACGACCGGCTTTGCGCGAGCCTCGGCATCGCGGGGCTCGACCGGCTGCGGCTGATCGACTGGCCGGCGCTGCGTCGGCCGGCGGCGTTGGCGCTCGCGCTCGCCTCGGCGCTCGCGATGGGCGATCTCGGCGCGATCGCGCTGTTCGGCACCCGCGAGACGGCGACATTGCCGCTCCTTCTTTACCAGCGCATGGGGAGCTACCGGCTCGACGAGGCGGCGGTGACCGCGCTCGTCCTGGTGACGATGTGCCTGCTTCTGTTCGTGGCCGTCGAGCGCGGGGTGGGCGGCCGCGACCATGCCTGAAAAGGCCGGGATCGCGCTCAGGGACGTCCGGTTCCGCTACGAGGACATGGAGATGCTCTTCGCCCTCGACGTCGCGCCGGGGGCGTCCTTCGCGCTGATCGGCCCGTCGGGCGCGGGCAAGTCGACGCTGATCGCGCTGATCGCGGGGTTCGAGCGGCCGCTCGCGGGGCGCGTGCTGATCGGCGGGCGCGACGTGACCGACGCGCCGCCCGCCGAGCGCCCGGTGACCACGCTTTTCCAGGAGCACAACCTGTTTCCCCATCTCACCGTCGCGCGCAACCTGGGCCTCGGGATCGACCCGGGCTTGCGGCTCGACGCGGCCGACTGGAAGCGCGTGGACGCGGCGCTCGAGCGCGTCGGGCTGGGGGGCATGGGCGCGCGCCTGCCGCGCCAGCTTTCGGGCGGCGAGCGTCAGCGGGTGGCGCTCGCCCGCAGCCTGGTCCGCCGCCGCCCGGTGCTGCTGCTCGACGAGCCCTTCGCCGCGCTCGGCCCGGCGCTGCGCTTCGAGATGCTCGACCTGGTGGCCGAACTGCGCGCCGCCGCCGGGCTCACGGTGGTTCTCGTCAGTCACCAGCCCGAGGACGCGCGCCGCATCGCCGAGCGCGCGGCCTTCGTGCATGATGGCCGGATCCTCGCCGAGGGGCCGCTGCCGGCGCTGCTCGACGCGCCGCCGGTGCCCGAGCTCGCCGCCTACCTGGGCCGCGGTTGAGCGCCGCCCCCCGAAAGCGGCCCCCGGCGGTCGAACAGGGTGAGCACCCAGGCCCCGCTCCGGGGATCGTGGCGCAGGATGTAGATCGCGCCGTCGTCGCCCGCGAGCTTGAAGT
>CAZHDF010000143.1:0-9039 GCA_964531525.1 uncultured Alphaproteobacteria bacterium
TTTTTCCGTTCTTGCCGCCGTGCCCTTTCTCGGGGCTATCCCGGCGCGGGCCGGGGGGACCGACGGCTTGGTGGTGGGCGGCAAGGAATCCATTGGAAACGACCTCTCCCTCGGTCCGGTTTCGATCCTCGGGAACGAGCCCAATTATCTCGAGATCGGCGTCGGCGCCTTCGATGCCCTCGAGGAGGGCCGGGGCAGCGCCTCGGGCGCCTTTCTAGGGGAGCTTCGCTATGGGCGAAAGCTGTTCTACATCGGTCCCGCGATCGGGCTGATGACGAACAACGATGGCGGCGTCTTCGGCTACGGCGGTTTCTATGCCGATGCCCGGCTGGGTCGTTTCGTGGTCACGCCCATGCTCGGGCTCGGGGGGTATAAACGGGGCGGCAGCAAGGATCTCGGAGGGATCTTCCAGTTCCGCGTCTCGCTCGGGATCGCCTATGAGACGGAAAGCGGCATGCGCCTCGGCTTCCGCGTCGCGCATATTTCGAATGCCGGCATTCACGACCGAAATCCGGGCGAGGAGGAGTTCTTCCTCACCTTCGCGCTTCCCTTCTGAGCAGGACGCGCCCGTTTCGAGGTCGTCAGCTTCCGGGCGGGGTTTCGGGCTCGGCCATGAGCTCGAGCAGCGCCGCCTGGGTCTCGCTCGACATGCGCGCGCCATCCTCGCGCCAAAGCGCGCGCTCGCGGTGCTCGTCCTCGGGCTCGTCGTCGCGCTCGTGGTCGTGCGGTACGATCGGCGCACCGGCCTTCGACGGATTGGCGCTTGGCTTGCCGGTCGCCGCGAGATCGAGCCGCCGGTTGGCGGATCGGCCCCGGGGTGGCGCCGGCGGGCCGGGCGCGTATGGCGTCAAGGCGTACATTTCCCGACTCCATCGCGGTTAATCATGGTTTACCATGCAAGCGGCGCGCCATCCGGGCCAAGAGCCTTAACGGCTTGTTTTCCCTGCAATCGGCTCGGGCGCGTTTGAAACCGGCTGGGCAAGGCTTGCCCGGAACCGGGCAGAACTTGCCGAGCGGCGGCAGATTGTGCCGGGTGAATGTCGGTTCCGGGCTCGGGAGGAGAGGGCGGACCATGAGCGAAAGGACCTCGGCGGCCGGCGACGCGCCTCGCGACGGCGCGCTCAGCAACCGCGAGATCGACGACGTGATCGCCGAGTTGCGCGCGCTCGCGCGCGAGGTCCGCACCACCGACGGGCGACGCGGCAAGGACGCGCGGGCGGCCCAGGCGCTGGCGCTCGCGGGGCTGTTGGTCGACGCGCTCGCCGGCTGGGCGGTCGATCATCACGTCGGGCTCGCCGTCAACCGGGTGAGCTACGAGCCCCTCGATCTCGCGCCGGCGCCCGGAACCGACGCCGACGACGATCGCCACGAGGAGGCCGGCGCGGCCTACGACTGGTCGAACCCGACGATCAACCGCCGAGCGCTCGCCAATCTTCTGGCGGCCAATTCGGGCGGTTTTCCCTACGCGCTCGCGCTCGAGGCGGCGCTCGCCATCGAGGCGCTCGACCTCGACCGCACGCCCTCGATCTTCGAGCACGGCAAGCGCGGCCTCGACGATACCGCCGCGACGCTCGCGCGCTTGCGGCTGCGCGCGATCGAGCACGTCATTTTCTACGACGGCGCCGGCGCGAGCCGGGCCGAGGCCGAGGAAAAAGTCGCCGCCGCCTTCGACGTGACCGTCGAGGTTCTGCGCCAATGGGCGCTTCGGCTTCCCTATCTTCTCGGCCGTCGCCGGGTACGCGATGCCATCAGCCTCGCCGATCACGCCGGGACCACGGCGCGCCGCCTCGGCCTGCCGCTGTGCCGCGCCGAGATTCGCCGCCGCGACCAGCAGCTTCGCTCGGACGCGGCGCGCCACGCCGCCGTCCGCGACCGGCTCGCGCGCCACGCGCGATGGTGACAAGTCGCTGGACGGCTGCCGCGGACGCCCTATCTGGGACGTGAGAGACGAGGAGGCGACGATGACATTGTCGGCCAAGACCTGCGTGCCTTGCCGGGGCGGCGTGCCGCCGCTCGACGAGGCGGCCGCGCGAAAGCTGCTCGTCGAAACGCCGGGCTGGACGCTCACTCATGACGCGGCCCGAATCGAGCGCAAGTTTTCGTTCCGCGACTTCAAGGAGGCGCTCGCCTTCGTGAACCGGGTCGGCGCGCTCGCCGAGGACGAGGGACACCATCCCGACATCATGTTCGGCTGGGGCTACTGCATGGTGGTTTTCTACACCCACAAGATCAAGGGCCTGCACGAGAACGACTTCATCATGGCCGCCAAGGTCAACGCGCTCGCCGCGTGATTCGGCGACACGACTGGGCGCCCTCGCGCGGTTTTGATCGGATATGCGTCTCGCGTTAACCGGGCGTTATCGCTTTTCGGCAATAAAGGAACCTGCGGCACCAGTCGCGGCGATCGACCCGACGCCGGTCTCGAATGCCTTGAATGACCGGCGCGTGGGTGCCAGATCAAACAGTAGCCAAAACGAGACAGCTTAATCAGGGGTGAGGTGTTCGGACCGGGCTAACCGACTCGCAACAGTGAGGTGGTCGTTATGGGTACGGACAAGAGCCCGTTCACGAAACTGATCGAAAAGGATCGCGCCAAGCGGAGCGGCAAGGCGTGGCGCGGCCCGTTTATCGCTTATCTTGACAAGGTCAAGGAAGACCCGGGTATCGCGGCGCTTGCTCATGCCCGGCTCAACGCCATCATTCAGCAGGCGGGCGCGACGACGCCAAGCAACGATCGGCGCATGATTCGCCTGTACGGCGACGAGCCGCCCAACATCTACGGCTTCTTCAAGGACGAGTTCTTCGGCATCGAGCGCACGATCTCTCAGATCGTGCGTTATTTTCATGCCGCCGCGCTCCAGGGCGAGGAAAGTCGCCAGGTGCTCTATCTCATGGGGCCGGTGGGCGCGGGCAAGAGCTCGCTCGTCGAGCGGCTCCAGCGCGGGCTCGAGGAGGCGCCTCCCTTCTTCGCCATCGATGGCTGCCCCATCCAGGAGGAGCCACTGCACCTCATCCCGCGGCATCTGCGCAAGGAATTCGAGAAGATGCTCGACGTGCGCATCGAGGGTGATCTCTGCCCGATCTGCCGCTACCGCCTGAAGGAGGAATTCGAGGGCAGGTACGAGGGCGTGCCCGTCGTCACGTCCACCTTCTCCAAGCGCGCCCGGCGCGGCATCGCGGTGGTGCCGCCGGTCGATCCCAACAATCAGGACACCTCGGTGCTGATCGGTTCCGAGGACATCTCCAAGCTCGACCAGTATTCCGAGGGCGACCCCCGCGTGCTCGACCTCAACGGCGCGTTCAATGCCGGCAACCGGGGCATGGTCGAGTTCATCGAGGTCTTCAAGAACGAGACCGAATACCTGCACGCGATCCTGACCGCGACCCAGGAGAAGTTCGTGCCCGCGCCCGGCCGCCACGGCACGGTCTATGTCGATTCGATCATCGTTGCGCACTCGAACGAGGCCGAATGGCAGAAGTTCCGGGCCGATCACACCAACGAGGCGATCCTCGATCGTGTCGTCATGGTGCGCGTGCCCTACAACCTGCGACTCGACGACGAGGTCAAGATCTACGAGAAGATCCTCGGTAAATCGAACTTCGCCAGCCATATCGCGCCGCATACGCTCGAGGTCGCGGCCATGTTCGCGATTCTCTCGCGGCTCGAGCCGACGCCCAAATGCGATCTCATGACCAAGCTCCGCCTCTACAACGGCGAGGAGGTGGTCGAGAAGGGCCGGACCAAGAAGATCGACATCGAAGAGTTGCGCGGCGACGCTCGCGACGAGGGCATGAGCGGCATTTCGACGCGCTTCGTCATGAAGGCGCTCGACAACGCGCTGTCGGAAAGCCCCGAGGGCATCACCCCGATCCACGCCCGCGAGGCGCTGATCGCCATGGTGCGCGAAACCGAGATGCCCGATGATACGCGCAAGCGCTATCTCGAGTTCCTTCAGGACACGATCCACAAGGCGTATCTCGAAATCCTCGAGAAGGAGATCACGCGCGCCTTCGTCTACGCCTACGAGGAGCAGGCCGAGACCCTGTTCCAGAACTACCTCGACCACGCCGAGGCCTACGTCAACAAGTCGACGGTCAAGGACCGCAACACCCGCGAGGAGCTTCAGCCCGACGAGGCGTTCCTCAAGTCGATCGAGGAGCAGATCGCCATCATCGGCACCGCCGCCGAAGGCTTCCGCCAAGAGGTGATCGCCTATCTGTGGTCGACCAGCCGGCGTGGCGAGACGGTCACCTACGCGAGCTACGAGCCGCTCAAGGAGGCGATCGAGAAGAAGCTCACCAGCTCGGTCCGCGACATCAGCCGCATCATCACCAAGGCGCGGACCCGCGACGAGGAGCAGCGCGAAAAATACGACGCGCTGGTGCGCAACATGCTGGACAACGGCTATCAGGAATTTTCGGCCGACGTGGTGCTCAAATACGCGGCCAACAACCTGTGGAAGGACTGAGGGCGTCGCCGCGCGGACGGCGGGGGACGATGTCCGCGCCGGCGCCCGCGAGGGCGTGATGGCAACGATCTTTCGAGCCTATTCGTCATCCGAGGGTCTGCGATCCGACCGCAGCGCCGGCGACCGGCAGCGCCATCGCCATAAGGTGCGCGAGATGGTGCGCGAGAACATCGCCGACTTGATCGCCGAGGAATCGATCATCGGCAAGGGCCGGGACAAGATCATCAAGGTGCCGATCCGCGGGCTCAAGGAGTACCGCTTCGTCTACGGGCCGAATGCGCCGGGGGTCGGCCAGGGCGACGGCGAAACCCAGCCGGGCCAGGTGGTGGGCGATACGCCCGGGCGCGGCGAGGGCGCGGGCCAGGCGGGCGACCGTCCGGGAGTGGATTACTACGAGACCGACATCACCCTCGAGGAGCTCGTCGAGATCATGTTCGAGGATCTCGAGCTGCCCGACCTGGAACGACGGGCGCTGCGCGAGACGATCATCGACAAGGGCGCCAAGCGCAAGGGCTATCGCCGGGTCGGCGTGCGGGCGCATCTCGACAAGAAGCGTACCGCGCGGGCGCGCATCCGGCGCAAGGTCGCAAGCGGCGCCGCCGCCGCGCGGACCGCCGTCCTGAAGGGAGGCGGGGCGGGCAAGACGCGGCTGGCCGCCAAGCGCTTCCCCTTCGCCAAGGACGATCTGCGCTACCGCCGCATCGAGCCCGACGTCGAATCGCAGTCGAACGCCGTGGTGATCTGCATCATGGATACCTCGGGCTCGATGGACACCATGAAGAAGTATCTCGCGCGGAGCTTCTTCTTCCTGCTCTACCAGTTCGTGCGCACCAAGTACCAGACCGTCGATCTGGTCTTCGTCGCCCATCACACCGAGGCCCGCGAGGTCACCGAGGACGAGTTTTTCCACAAGGGCGAATCGGGTGGCACGATGATCTCGTCGGGCTACAACAAGGCGCTCGAGATCATCGGCGAGCGCTACCACCCCTCGCTGTGGAACATTTACGCCTTCCACTGCTCGGACGGCGACAACTTCCCCTCCGACGAGGCCGAGACCATGAAGGCGGCGCGCGCGCTGTGCGACGTCTGCAATCTGTTCGGCTACGGCGAGATCAAGCCCATGGGGCTGCGCTTCGCCGGGAGCACGATGATCGACCAGTTCGACGCCCTCGGCGCCGACAACTTCCACGCCATCACCATCGAGCGCAAGGAAGACGTCTGGCCGAGCTTCAAGGCGCTGCTCGCCCGCGACCGGGGCGCGCGCCAGGGCGGCGGGAGTCCGGGGAGCGGGGCCTGAGATGGCGGACTACGACCTCGACGACCTCGCGCGCTGGGACGAGCTGATCCGCGAGCGGGTCGACGCCTTCGGCCTCGAATGCTTCCCCCAGGAGTTCGAGATCTGCGACCATCACGAGATGCTCGGCTTCATGGCCTATTCGGGCATGCCCGCGCATTACCCGCACTGGTCCTACGGCAAAGCCTACGAAAAGCTCAAGACGCTCTACGACTACGGGGTCTCGGGGCTGCCCTACGAGATGGTCATCAACGCCAACCCGAGCCTCGCCTACCTCATGCGCGAGAACTCGCTTTGCCTTCAGGTCCTGACCATCGCCCATGTGTACGGGCATAACGATTTCTTCCGCAACAACTTCACCTTCCGCGGCACCCGGCCCGAGCTGACCCTGAGCACCTTCAAGGCGCGCGCCGACCGGGTGCGGGACTATATCGAGGACCCCTCGATCGGCATCGACGCGGTCGAGAATATCCTCGATGCGGCCCATGCGCTGTCGCTTCAGTGTCGGCGCAACCTAGCGATTCGCAAGCTCGGCGCCGAAACCCAGCGCGACCGGGCGCGCGCCGCCGCGCGGCCGCCCGTCGATCCCTACCGACGCATTCATGCGCCGCCCGAAACGGTCGAGCCCGACCTCGACCGCCTGCCGCTCGAGCCCGAGGAGGATCTGCTTCTGTTCCTGCGCGACCACAACCCGCGCTTCGCCGAATGGGAGAAGGACCTGCTGACCATCGTTCACGAGGAGGCCGGCTACTTCATTCCTCAGATCGAAACCAAGATCATGAACGAGGGCTGGGCGACCTTCTGGCACCACGAGATCCTGAACAGCCTGGAGTTGCCCCAGGCGCTGCATCTCGAATTCCTGGTCCGCCACAACCAGGTGGTTCGCCCGACCCCGGGCGAGATCAACCCCTATCACATCGGCCTCAAGATCTGGGAGCGGCTCGCCGGGCGGGTCGCCAACGGGGTTCGGGCACAGGACGCCGTGGCGCCGCTCGACGACGAAACCCGGGCGCGGCTGTTCGCGATACGCGAGACCGACCGCGACAGCTCGTTCCTCCGCCGCTTCCTCGACGAGGAGATGATGCGCGAGCTCGACCTGTTTGAGTTCGCCCCCGAGGGCGACAAGCTGGTGGTGAGCCGGGTTTCCGACGACCAGGGCTGGAAGGCGGTCAAGGACACGCTGATCCGCTCGGTCGGCATGGGATCGACCCCGGTGATCCGCATCCACGACGCCGATCACGGCGGCGACCGGACGCTGCTTCTCCGCCACGAGCACGATGGGCGCGATCTCGAGCTCGAATTCGCCGAAAAGACGCTCGCCTACCTCCACCGGCTCTGGGGCCACGAGATCCTTCTCGAAACCGTGATCAATGATAAGCCCCGGTTGCTCTCCTATGGCGAACAGGGATTCGCCATGCGGCTGGTGAAATAGGGGGATTGCTGCCTGCCCGCCGGGTGGCTAGGATCGCCCCCCATGACGCCGTTTTCCGAGATTTACGCCATCGCCGCCCGGCGTAAGGGCGGCGACGCCGCGCTCGAGGCCGAGCTGCCGGTCCCCAAGGAGGCCGCCGCGCTCGCCGCCGTCGCCGACGACCGCTACCTCTCGTTGATGAGTCTGCGCGCCTTTCGCGCGGGTCTGCGCCATGCGCTGGTCGACGCCAGATGGCCGGCCTTCGAGGAGGTGTTCCAGGGCTTCGACCCCTACCGCGTGCGCGCCATGTCCGACGAGGCGCTCGAGGGCCTGATGGGCGAGAAGCGAATCATCCGTCACTGGGGCAAGATCAAGGCGGTGCGCGACAACGCCGCCGCGCTGATCGCGATCTCGGAGGAGGCGGGGGGCTTCGGGCGCTTTCTCGCCGACTGGCCGGAAAACGCGATCATGGCGTTGTGGCGCGAACTCGGCCGCCGATTCTCGCAGATGGGCGGCAATTCGGCGCCTTATTTCCTGCGCATGGCGGGAAAGGACACCTTCCTGCTCACCGACGACGTGGTGCGGGCGCTGATCCGCGAGGACGTAATCGCGCGCAAGCCCACGACCCGCGATGCCCGCGCCGCGGTCGAGGCGGCGTTCAACCGCTGGGCCGAGGAAAGCGGCCGCCCGCTCTGCCAGATCAGCCGCATCCTCGCCGCCTCGGTGGATTGAGGAACGGCGACCGAATCCGCCGCAACTAAACCGGCAGGCGGTCGCGGTCGTGGGGGGCCGTGAAGTCGATGATCGGCCCCTTGGGCACGATCCCGGTCGGGTTGATGGCCGTATGGCTGCGGTAATAATGGTCCTTGATATGGCCCATGTTGACCGTCTCCGCGACCCCGGGGATCTGGTAGAGCTCGCGGGTATAGGCCCAGAGGTTTGGGTAATCGGCGATCCGGCGTAGATTGCACTTGAAATGCCCGACATAGACCGGATCGAAGCGGACCAGCGTGGTGAACAGCCGCCAGTCGGCCTCGGTCAGCCGCCCGCCGCAGAGATAACGCTGCTGGCCGAGGCACAGCTCGAGCGTATCGAGCGTCTCGAACAGGGCCTCGACGGCGGCCTCGTAGGGGGCCTGGCGGGTCGCGAAGCCCGCTCGGTAGACGCCGTTGTTCACGGTTTCGTAGATGCGCGCGTTGAGGGCGTCGATCTCGGCGCGCAGGTCCTCGGGGTAATAGTCGCGCGTCGCGTCGCCCCAGGTATCGAACGCCCGGTTGAGGATGCGGATGATCTCGGATGATTCGTTGTTGACGATGGTTTCGCGCTTCTTGTCCCAAAGGACGGGCACCGTCACGCGGCCGGTATAGTTTGGATCCGCCTTGAGATAAATATCGCGCAGGTATTTGGCGCCATTGACGAAATCCGGAATGCAGCCGGGGCCGTCCGAGAACGCCCAGCCGTTCTCGCCCATGAAGGGATCGACAACCGAGACCGAGATCACGTCCGCGAGTCCCTTGAGCGCGCGGAAGATCAGCGTGCGGTGTGCCCAGGGGCAGGCATAGGAGACATAGAGGTGATAGCGCCCGGGCTCGGCCTTGAAACCGGTCTCCCCCTCGGCCGTGATCCGGCCGTGAAAGGTCGTGGGCGCGCGCCGAAACACGCCCTTTTCGTCGGTCGGGAACCCCTCGACCCGCCAGACGCCGTCGATCAGCACGCCCATTCGCGATCCTCCCTTCGCCCGCCTTGTTGTTTCGTCGGCGAAGCGCTTCCGCATACCATAGCGCGTCGTGGCCGTCCGCGCCTCTCCGCTTGACAGGGAGCGCCGCGTTGTGGCGGAAATGGCCCAAATCACCGGGAAAGGGAGG
>CAZHDF010000144.1:0-8950 GCA_964531525.1 uncultured Alphaproteobacteria bacterium
GCTCTAGGCCCCCGGTCGCTCGGCGCCGCTCAACCGGCGCTTTCCCTGCCGGAAGTCCTCGATGTCGCGGTCGAAGTGCTGTAGCGACTGGCGTAGCGATGCCTTGAGGTGTCGACGCAGTTGGGCCGCCGCCCATTCGCGGTCGCCCTCTATGAGGCTCTCCAATATTCCCAGATGCTCGCTGAGAGACGACTGCACGCGGTCGAGCCGCTCGTAGCCGAGATACTCATTGAGCCGTCGGATGCTGTTCTGCTTTTGAATCGCCGCGACGATGAGTTCGTTTCCGCTCCCCTCCGCGAGGGTCACATGAAACCGGGAGTCGAGATTGAACAAATCACTCCAGGGCGTCCGCGAGGAAAGCGCTCGCAGGGCCGCCACGTGATCGTCGCGAAGCGCCCGCAGGGCCTGCTCGTTCGGCGCGTAGTCATCGCTCAGCAGCACCGCCGGCTCGAGGATCAGTCGTAGGCGGTACCCCTTCTCGATCACCGCGGCGCCGAACTGCACGAAAGTCCAGCCCCGTCCCGGCGCCGGCTCGGCGAGACCCTCGCGCGTCATGCGCCGGAGCGTTGCGGTGAGCTCGCCTCGCTTGATGCCGTAGCGCCGCATCAGCGCGCTCTGGCTCATCGTCCGTCTGAGATTGTCGAGCAGGAGGTCCCTCACCATGCGCTCGTAGGCGTCCGAGGCCGGCTGACTGCCGTCGAACGCGACATCCTCGACGGCGTCGGGCTTCCGGGCGAGGAAAAAACCCTGGCGGGGGCGCTGATCGAGGATGCCCTTGTCCGCAAGCTGCAGGAGCACCGCGCGCACCGGCGTGCGCGAGACGCCGAGGCTTCGCGCCAGGGCGAGCTGGTTGATCCGCGCGCCCGGTTCCATCGGATCGTTGACGATGCGGTCCAAGACCTTTTGGGCGACGTGCCATTGTGTCGGTCCACGTAACATGGCGCTTTCCCACCAACCTTCAGGGTTGAGAATTTATCGTGCGAAAAATGCACTGATATATCCACAAAGGCCAGAATTTTGTTTTTCACGTTGACAAAAAACAATCCTTTTCTACAGTCGTTGGACCTGTCGAGGTACGGCATCCCGGACACAAGACTCCGGGAGTCGGTCATGGGGCAGGTCCCCAGGGAGAACAAAACGAGGGAGGTGACAATGGCTTTTGTTCCTGATCGGCGAGGCGGTGTGTTGGGGCGGCTGACGCTGGCGGCCTCCGGCCTGGCCGCGGGCGTCGTCATGATGGGCGCGGCGGGACTGGCGCGCGCCGAGGGCGAGCTTCACGTCTACAATTGGGGCGATTACATCAACCCCGAAGTGTTGACGCGCTTCGCCGAGGAATACGACGTCAAGGTCACGATGGATACTTACGGCAGCAACGAGGAATTGCTGGCCAAGATCCAGGCGGGCGCGACCGGTTACGACATCGTCTTTCCTTCGGTGCGCATGCACGACATCATGGCCAAGCTCGGTCTTCTCGAGAGGACCGACATCTACAAGAGCCCCGGATTCGAAAATATCGACAAGGCGTTTCTCCGCGCCAAGACGGACCCCAAGGGCGAGTACTGCCTTCCCTACGCTTGGGGTACGGTGGGCGTTTTCTACAACAAGAACAAGGTCTCCGAGATAAAGACCTGGGCGGACTTCTTCGCCATTCCGAAAAAGACCGGCGAAAAGATCATCCTGCTCGACGACATCCGCGAGACCATCGGCGTTGGTCTCATCGTCAACGGCTACTCCGTGAACAGCCACGACAAGAACGAGCTCAAGAAGGCCGAGGAGTTCCTGCTCGCCCAGAAGCCGAATGTCGCCGCCTTCACCTACGACAGCATCCCCTTGGTGCAATCGGGCGACGTGCCGGCGGCGCATTGGTTCGTGGGCGCGATGATGTACGTTCTGCAAGATCCCGAGAATCTGGCCTACGTCATCCCCGAGGAAGGGGCGACGATGTACCAGGAAGACATCTGCGTCCTCAAGACGGCGCCCGACAAGGAAAATGCCAAGAAGTTCCTGGAGTTCTATCTCAGGCCCGAGATCGCGGCGCTCAACGCCAAGCAACAGATGAACGGGACCCCGAACAAGGCGGCGCTCGCGCTCCTGCCGCCGGAGCTGAAGGACAACCCGGCCATCAACCCACCGCCCGAGGTGATGGCGAAGCTGCAGATCCTGGAGGATCTGGGAAAATCATTGAAAATGTACAATCGGGTCTGGACCAAGGTTCTGACCGCGCAATAAGGGCCGCATGGGCCCAGTAACATCACCGGGGTCGCGGGGCCGGGCCGATCGCCCGGCCCCTTCCCGCCGGCCCCGGCGCCTCTTGGGAGAGTGCGACGGCATGGAGGCAAGCACCGGGAGCATCGGAAGCCGGATCGTCGAAATCCATAGCGCCACCAAGCGGTTCCCCACGCCCGAGGGCGGCACTGTCGTGGCGCTCGACAGGGTCTCGCTCGACGTGTTGAGCAATGAGTTCATCACTCTGCTGGGACCTTCGGGGTGCGGCAAGACGACGTTGCTGCGCACCGTCAGCGGCTTCGAGGAACTCGACGAGGGCGAGATCATCGTCGATGGGGTGCCGATGGGGGGCATCCCGCCCCACCGCCGTCCCGTCAACACCGTTTTCCAGAGCTATGCGCTGTTTCCCCACCTCAGCGTCGGCGACAACGTAGGCTACAGCCTCGATGTCGCGGGGATCTCGCGCGACGAGCGACAACGCCGCGTCGCCGCCACCCTCGAGCTCGTGAACCTCACCGGGCTCGAGCGCCGCAAGCCCCGCCAGCTCTCGGGCGGCCAGCAGCAGCGCGTCGCCCTGGCCCGGGCCATCATCAACCGGCCCAAGCTTCTGTTGCTCGACGAGCCCCTTTCGGCGCTCGATCGCAAGCTGCGTCAGGCCATGCAACTCGAGCTCAAGAACCTGCAGCACGAGCTCGGCATCTCGTTCATCTTCGTGACCCACGACCAGGAAGAAGCGCTCGCGATGTCCGATCGCATCGTCGTCATCGACAGCGGACGCTTCCAACAGATCGGCACGCCGACCGAGGTCTACGACCGACCGCGCAACGCCTTCGTCGCGCACTTCATCGGCGAGAGCAACATCTTCCACGGCAAGGTGCGCGCCGTCGCCGGCGGCATCGCCGAGATCGAAAGCGACACCGGCGTGCTTCTGCGCCTGCGCGCGGCCGACTTGCGCACGGGCCAGGAAGCGGAGGTCGTGATCCGGCCCGAGTACCTGCATCTCGACACCGCCGCACCCGCCGGCGACGATCGCGGGCGGATCAGGGGCATCCTGCAGCAGACCGTCTTCATCGGCGCTGATTTTCAGCTCATCGTCAGACTTCCCGGCGATTTCACGCTCAAGGCGGTGGTGCGCAACGCGGCGCGCGAGGCGGTCACCGCGCTCGTTCCCGGAACCGAGGTGACCTTTTCTTACGGGCTCGACGTTCCGCACGTCCTGCTCGACGAAGCGAAGCCGTGATGTCGTCGCTGGGCCGTCGTCGGCGATTCCTGCTTTCGGGCCTGCTCGGGCCGGTGACCGTTTTCCTCGGCATCTTCTTCGTCGGTCCGCTCGTCATCATGCTGATCTACAGCCTGCTCGAGCCCGGGCTTTACGGCGGCGTCGAATGGAACTTCTACCACTGGAACTTCGGCCGCATCCTGGGGTGGGCCGACGGCGAGTACGAGGAGTTCGACCCCGTCTACATCGAGATCTTCCTTCGTTCGTTCAAGCTCGCCCTGCTCACCGTCGTCTCGTCGCTCGTGATCTGCTATCCGGCGGCGTTCTGGGTGAGCCGGCTGTCCGACAAGTGGAAGGGCTTCTTCATCTTCCTCATAACCCTTCCCTTCTTCGTCAGCCTCGTGGTGCGGCTCTATGCCTGGGTGCTGATCCTTCGCCCCACCGGCTTCATCAACCAAATGCTGCAATGGCTCGGGATCGCCGAGCGACCGATCGAGATGATCTTCACCGAGACCGCGGTGGTCGTGGGCCTCGTCTACATCCTCGTGCCCTTCATGTTCCTGCCCATCTACGCGAGCCTGGAGAAGCTCGATCTCGCGCTGATCGAAGCATCCCAGGATTTGGGTGCGTCGCACTTCCGGACCTTCCGTCGCGTGATCCTGCCGCTCACGCTTCCCGGGGTGATAGGCGGGTCGATCATCGTTTTCATTCCGAGCCTGGGAAATTTCGTGGTGCCGTCGCTGCTGGGCGGCGCCAAGGTCGTCATGATCGGCAACCTCGTCGAACAGCAGTTCCTTTCCGCCCGCAATTGGCCGTTCGGCGCCGCCCTCGCCATGATGATCATGGCCGCGGTGCTCGTGTTTCTGCTCGCCTATGTGGCGATGATCACGCGCGGCGAAGCGTCCGAGACGCTGCGAGGATAGAGTAGGGGGGGCCGAGACATGCGGAGACGCAAAGGGATCGCGACACGGCTCCTCGTCCTCTACGGGGTTCTGTTCTTCCTCTTCATCTATCTGCCGATCCTTCCCATCGTCGTCTACTCGTTCAACTCGAACCCCGTCAACATGATGATCTGGAGCGGGTTCACCTTCGACTGGTATCTCACCATCTTCGGCTACCCGACTCGGCTGAACGAACTCACTCTCTATGTCGAATCGACCGATCAGTTGCTCAATGCGGTGCGCAACAGCCTGACCGTCGCCGTGACGACGACCAGCGTATCGACGGTGCTCGGCACGGCCACGGCGCTGGCGGTTCATCGCTTCCGGTTTCGTCTCAAGCCGTTCTATCGAATGCTGATGTTCACGCCGATGGTCATGCCGGACATCGTGCTCGGGATCGCGCTGCTGATCTTCTTCATCACCCTGGGCATGCATCTGAGCGTGATCACCATCGTCATCGGCCAGTGTACCTTCCTGATTTCCTATGTCTTCATCGTGGTCAGCGCTCGGCTCGCCGGCATGGACACGGCGCTCGAGGAAGCCTCGGCCGACCTTGGCGCCAACGAGTGGGTGACGTTCCGGCGGGTCACCCTGCCGCTACTCATGCCCGGCGTCATCGGCGGGGCGTTGTTGGCGTTCATCATCTCGATGGACGATCTGGTGATCACCTACTTCATCGCCGGCCCCGGCTCGGGCACGCTTCCGCTCTTCATTTACGGAATGTTGCGGCGCGGCGTGAAGCCCGAGATCAACGCCATCGCCACGCTCATGCTGCTGTTCTCGCTGATCGTGGCATCGCTCGGCATCTATATCCGCTCACGCAAACGATAGTACCGGGAGCCGAAGATGAAACGGAACGCGGGCGCAAGGGAGACCGGAAAATCGAGAGCGCGAGACCTCGGGCTTGATTTTCCGGGTCTCACGGGCGCGAACAACGCCATCACGGACGTTCCCGGCGTACTCGTCGGCTTCACGACCATTCTCGACGGCGACGGCCCCCTGGTTCCCGGCAAGGGACCCGTTCGCACCGGAGTCACCGCGATCCTGCCGCGCGGCCGCGCGGCCGAGCCGCGCCCCGTCTGGGCCGGCTTCTTCGCCCTCAACGGCAACGGCGAGATGACGGGAACCCATTGGATCAACGACGCCGGTTACTTCGTGGGGCCCATCTGCATCACCAACACGCACGCGGTGGGCGTGGCGCACCACGCGGCGACCGGATGGATGCTGAGGACCTACGCCCCCCGTTACGCCGACGAGCACCTTTGGGCGATGCCCGTCGTGGCCGAGACCTACGACGGGGTCCTGAACGACATCAACGGCCGCCACGTCGACGAGCAACATGTTCTCGCCGCGCTCGACACCGCCGCCGGCGGGCCGGTCGCGGAGGGCAACGTCGGCGGCGGCGCGGGGATGATTTGCTACGAGTTCAAGGGCGGCACGGGAACCGCCTCGCGCCGCGTGACCGTGGACGGCGAGGCCTTCACCGTGGGCGCTCTCGTGCAGGCGAATCACGGCAGCCGCGAATGGCTCACGGTTTTGGGCGTCCCCGTCGGCCGGCACCTCACCGAGGACAAGATCTTCGCGGGCGCCGAGATGGGCTCCATCGTCGTCATCCTCGGCACCGACATCCCGATGTTGCCGCACCAGCTCCGCCGTCTCGCCAAGCGCGCCGTGCTCGGCATCGGCCGCGGCGGCACCCCGGGGGGAAACAACTCGGGCGATATCTTCCTCGCCTTCAGCGTCGCGAACCCGCAGCCGCTGCCCCAGCTCGGGCCCACGCGCTCGTCGCTCGCGTTCATCAACGACGAGGCCTTCGACCCGATCTATCTCGCCGTTGTCGAGGCCATCGAGGAGGCGGTGGTCAACTGCCTCGTGGCGGCGGAGGACATGACGACCCTCCGCCCCCCGGGGAAAATCTGCCGCGCCATCGATCGCGAGCGGTTGGTGGAGCTCATGCGCCGCTACGGCCGCTGCGCCTGACGCCGCGCCCTCGACGGCCTCGCGACAAGGTCTATGACACCAATGCCGTCCGGGCGCTGATCGTCGCCGCCGGCATGGTTGCCGTCATCCCCGCGGGAAGACTTTTCTGGTATGCTGGCGCAGATTACGGAACCGTATAGTGCCGTTCAGGCCCGCGACAGATTCACATACCAAGTTAAAGGACAAGGGCTGAGCGATGGACGCTCGGCTTGCTGCCCCGTGGGCTTTCGAGCCCGATACATGCCGCCGCATTGGATGGCCCGGGAGGACATCATGTCAAGGTTTGAACCCGGGAACGCGACGAGGATCGGCCTGCCATCGGCCATCGGCCTTGTCGTTGCCGGGACCCTTCTTGCCGCATGGAGCATTGTGGTCGCCGCCGTGGTCATCGTCCCCGTGCTGGTCGCCGCCGCGGTCGCGCGGGTCGTCCGCTGCTTGTTCTCCCGAAAAGAGACCCCACTCCACCGACCGCTCGTCATTGAGGGCGAGTACGAGGTCTTGGATTCGGGAACCGGCAAAGGATGACAACGGCATATCACCGACCGCGTCGCACGCCCTACCCATAAGCCTGCGCGGCGTCTGAACGCCCGGCGAGCCGATTGCCGGCTCGCCGGAGCTAGCCGCGAAAAGAGAGCTGGAGCCAATCGATATGAGCCGCGAGCAACGATCGGATGGAAACCCCGCGCCCGAACAGTGTGTCCTCGTCCTGCAAGGCGGCGGCGCGCTGGGTGCATACCAGGCCGGCGTCTATGAGGAACTGGCCGCCAATGGACACGCGCCGGACTGGGTCTCGGGGATATCGATCGGGGCGATCAACGCCGCCTTGATCGCCGGGAACCCGCCCGATCGTCGGGTCGAGCGGCTGCGAACGTTTTGGAAGACGCTATCTTCGCGTCTCCTGGCCAAACCGGCCATGCCCGGAGAGCAGGCACGGTCCCTGTTCAACGAGGCGAGCGCGTCCTTCGCGGTTGTTTTCGGCTTGCCGGGGTTTTTCGAGCCGCGCATCCCGCCGGCCATCGCTTTTCCGCCGGGCGCGCCGGAGGCGCTCAGCTACTACGAAACGGCGCCGCTTCGAAAGACGCTCGAGGAACTTGTCGATTTTGATCTGATCAACACCAAGAAAACGCGCCTTAGCGTCGGGGCGGTGAATATTCGGACGGGAAATTTCGTTTATTTCGATAATCGCCAGCAGATCATCGGCCCCGAACATATCATGGCAAGCGGTGCCCTGCCGCCCGGATTTCCGCCGATCGAAATCAACGGCGAACACTACTGGGACGGCGGTCTCGTGTCGAACACACCGCTCCAATACGTTCTGGACGAGGCGCCGCGGCCGGACATGTTGATCTTTCAGGTCGACCTCTTCAGCGCCAGGGGAGCGATGCCGCGAACGCTCTCGGAAGTCACGGAACGGGAAAAGGATATTCGCTATTCGAGCCGCACCCGTCTCAATACGGACATCGTTTGCCAAGCCCAGATCTTGCGGTGCGCCGCACACCGCCTGATCGCCAAACTTCCGGACGATCTCAAAAACGATCCCGACGCGAAACTCCTGCGGGAATCGAGCTGCAACGCGGCCATTACGATCGTCCACCTGATCCATCGGCGGAAGAATTACTTCACGCAGTCCAAGGATTTCGAGTTCTCCCGATATTCGCTGGAAGAGCATTGGGAAAGCGGGCTCGAGGACGTCCGACGGACGTTCCATCACAAGGCCTGGCAAACGCGGGCGAAACCGACGGAAAACGTCACGGTTTTCGACCTCACCCGCGACGCCAAGGACTAGAAAAGGCAACGGACATGAAGATCGATGATGTAAGACGGTGCGCCCTCGCCATGCCGTTGACCAGCCCATCCTATCCACCGGGCCCCTACCGGTTCGTCGACCGGGAATTCTTCGTGATCACTTATCGGACGGACCCCGAAGCCTTGCGGGCCGTGGTGCCGGAACCGCTGGAGATCACCGAACCCACGGTGAAGTACGAGTTTATCCGAATGCCGGATTCAACCGGCTTTGGCGATTACATGGAATCGGGGCAGGTGATCCCGGTCGAGTTCGAAGGGCGGAAGGGCGGTTATGTGCACGCCATGTACCTCAACGACGACTCGCCGATCGCGGGCGGGCGTGAAATCTGGGGTTTCCCGAAGAAGCTGGCGGAGCCGTCGTTGACGATCGAAAAGGATACGCTGCTTGGAACGCTCGACTACGGCCCGGTCCGGATCGCGACGGGCACCATGGGCTACAAGCACCGGACGCTGGATGTCCGGAAGGTAAAGGCGAGCCTCGAAGCGCCGAGTTTTCTCTTGAAAATCATCCCTCGCGCCGACTGTTGCGGTCCGAGGATCTGCGAGCTTGTCAGCTATTCCCTCCAGGATCTGACGGTCAAGGGCGCCTGGACCGGGCCGGCGGCGCTCGATCTGCATCACCACGCCCTCGCTCCGGTGGCCGATCTTCCGGTGCTGGAGGTCTTGTCGGGCGTCCACATCATAACCGATCTAACGCTCGGCCTCGGCGAGGTCGTCCACGACTATTTGAAGGATTAGAGGAACCCCTCCGATGAAACTGAAAGACAAGGTCTGCATC
>CAZHDF010000145.1:0-8563 GCA_964531525.1 uncultured Alphaproteobacteria bacterium
CGCCGGCGGCGAAGCCCTCGGCGTGGATGTAGGAGATCTCCTTGAGCTTGAGCGCGCCCTCGAGGGCGATCGGATAGCCCGTGCCCCGGCCGATGTAGATCACCGCCTGGGCGCGCGCGATCTCCTGGGCGAGCTCGCGCAGCCGTCCGTCGTGGTTGAGCACCTCGGCGGCGCGCGCCGGCACCTCGATCAGAGCCGAGGACAGCCGCGCCTCCTCGGCCGCGTCGATCGCGCCCCGGGCGCGGGCCGCGGCAAGCGCGAAGCAGGCGAGCGTGACGAGCTGGGTGGTGAATGCCTTGGTCGAGGCGACGCCGATCTCGGGACCGGCGAGCGTCCGCAGCACGAGGTCGGATTCGCGCGCCATGGTGCTTTCGACCACGTTGACGAGCGAAACGATGTGCTGGCCGTGTTCGCGCGCGTAGCGCAGCGCGGCGAGCGTGTCGGCGGTCTCGCCCGATTGCGAGATGAACAGCGCCAGCCCGCCCTCGGGCATGGGCACGTTGCGGTAGCGGAACTCGGAGGCGATGTCGATGTCGACCGGCACCCGCGCCGTGGTCTCCAGCCAATACTTGGCGACCAGCCCGGCGTAGTACGACGTGCCGCAGGCGACGATCGTGATCTTGGGCAGCGCCGCGAGATCGAAGGGCAGCGGCGGCAGCTTCACGTCGCCGGTGACGGGGTGGCAGTAGCTCGCGAGCGTGTCGCCGATCACGGTCGGTTGCTCGTAGATCTCCTTGATCATGAAGTGGCGGTGATTGCCCTTCCCGATCGCCGCGCCAGAGGTGGCGCTGACGTGGATCTCGCGCTCGACCACGGCGTCGCTCTCGTCGTGGACGATCGCGCCGTCGCGGGTGATCTCGACCCAGTCGCCTTCCCGGAGATAGGCGATGCGCCGGGTGAACGGCGCGAGCGCGAGCGAATCCGAGCCGAGATACATCTCGCCCTCGCCATAGCCCACCGCGAGCGGCGCGCCCCGGCTCGCGCCCATGATCAGCCCCTCGTCGCCGGCGAACAGAATGCCGAGCGCGAAGGCCCCGCGCAGGCGCTTCAGGGTGGCGGCGGTCGCCTCGCGGGGCGAAAGGCCCTTTTCCAGCTCGGCGGTGATCAAGTGCGCGATGACCTCGGTGTCGGTCTCGGTCTCGAAACGGCATCCTGCGGCGGTCAGCTCGTCGCGCAACGGCTGGAAGTTTTCGATGATCCCGTTATGGACCACGGCGACCCGGTCGGTGACGTGGGGATGGGCGTTGTTGGTGGTCGGCGCGCCGTGGGTCGCCCAGCGGGTATGGCCGATGCCGACCTCGCCCGCGAGCGGCGCGCGCGCCAGGATTTCGGCCAGCGCCTCGATTCGTCCCTCGCTGCGGCGGCGGTCGATCGCGCCGTTGACGATCGTCGCGATACCCGCCGAATCATAGCCCCGATAGGCGAGCCGCCGAAGCCCGTCGACCAGAAGCTCGGCCGCGGGCCGGGTGCCGATGACGCCGATGATTCCGCACATGCCCTATTCGCCCTTTCGGTTTTCGGCCCTTCGACCTTCGGCCTTCCGGTCCTTGGCGCGCTGCTTGCGGGCGCGCAGCCTCTTGGCCGCGCCGGGCCGCGTGTCCTGCGGCGCCCGGGTGGTGGCGACGGCGTCGGCGGGCACGTCGCGCGTCACCACGCTGCCCGCGCCGACGATCGCGCCGTCGCCGACGCTCACGGGCGCGACCAGCGCCGTGTTCGAGCCGATGAACGCGCCCGCGCCGATCTCGGTCCGCGACTTGGAGAAGCCGTCGTAGTTGCAGGTGATGGTGCCGGCGCCGACGTTGGCGCCCGCGCCGACGCGCGCGTCGCCCACGTAGCTCAGGTGATTGACCTTGGCGCCGTCCTCGATCGCGGCCGCCTTGACCTCGACGAAGTTGCCGATTCGCGCCGCCTCGCCGATCGCCGCTCCCGGGCGCAGCCGCGCGAAGGGGCCTATCTGAGCGTCGGCGGCGATCTCGGCGCCCTCGATATGGGAGAAGGCGCGAATGCGCGCCCCCCGCCCCACCCGGACGCCGGGGCCGAAGACCACGTTGGGCTCGATCACCACGTCCTCGGCGATCTCGGTGTCGAAGGCGAGATAGACGGTCGAGGGATCGATCATCGTCACCCCGCCCGCGAGCGCCGCCGCGCGCAAGCGCGCCTGCATCAGCGCCTCGGCGACCGCGAGGTCGGCGCGCGAATCGACGCCCTTGAGCTCGTCGGCGTCGCCCTCGACCACGACGCAGCGCAGCCCGCGCGCGCGCGCCGCCGCGACGATGTCGGTGAGGTAGTACTCATTCTTGACGTTGTCGTTGCCGACCGCGTCGAGAAGCGCGAACAGATGCGCGCCGTCGACCGCCATGACGCCCGCGTTGCACAAGGATATCGCGCGTTCCTCGGCGGTCGCGTCGCGGAACTCGACGATCCGGTCGAGCGCGCCGTCGCGGTCGAGAACCAGCCGCCCGTAAGCGCCGGGATCGGCGGGCCGCATGCCGAGCACCACGACCGCCGTTTCCGGAGCCACGTTGCGCGCGGCGACCATGCGGGCCAGCGTCTCGGGCGTGATCAGCGGATCGGCGCCGAACAGGATCAGCACGTCGCCGTCGAAGCCGGCGAGCGCCTCGCGCGCCGCCAGCACCGCGTGCGCGGTGCCCAGCGGCCGCTCCTGGACCGCGATCGCGGCGCCGGGCGCGGCGGCGGCGACCGCCTCCATGCCGGGCGCGACCACGACCGCGACGCGCGCCGGCGACAGCGCCTCCACCGCGGCCAGCACATGGCCGATCATCGGCCGTCCGGCGAGCGCATGAAGAACCTTGGGAAGCCGCGACTTCATGCGCGTTCCCTGGCCGGCTGCGAGGACAATGGCTGCGATCGGGCGTTCTGACATGAATTCTGGGATGTTTCGGGTCTCCGCCGGTGCCTTCTCTCGGGTCTCCGGGCCGGGACGGACGGACCTTGCCACAGCGCCCGTCGCCGCGCCAAGTCACGAATTGTTACCGTTTATTTCTAAAGACCGCCTTAACCAATACGGTCCGGGCGGGCGCGCCGCCACCACCGCGACGGCGTCGCTTGACAGGGCGAAGGCCGCTGTCCTACTTATCGCCTCTCCGGACAAGCGCCCCGCCGGCCCCCCGGATCGGGCGAGGCGGGCGCGATCGGGTTCCGGGCGCGTAGCTCAGCGGGAGAGCACCGTCTTCACACGGCGGGGGTCCCTGGTTCAATCCCAGGCGCGCCCACCATTTTCCCTGGTAACAAGTTATTCGATACTTCACGGCACTTCACGGCGTAGCTGCACTGCGCCGATGATCACACTCCCCGAGATTGGACCGAGTCCGCCTCCGACGCTGCGCTAAACCTACTCGGGCTCTTCCTGGATTGTCGATTGATCCACAATCTTCGGTAGGAACTCCGCCAAGGAAAGGACCGTCGAGGCAGCACCCCGAGCGGCCATACGTCTGAATTCGTCGGTAAATTCAGCAATACCGTTTCCTTGCTTGCCTTTCACTTTCAGAATTTCACGTAAGGCATGCTCGTAACCGAGCAGCATGATCCTCATTCCGAGCACATATTTTTCGGTAACCACGTCCTTGGAAACCTGGCCTCTTTGCTGGGCGCGATATTTAATATGATACACGTTATCGTAATTGATCTTGTAGACGACCTCTTCACCGTAATCCTCGATCAAACCCCCGTCGTATTCGGAGAAGTCTGAGGGCCAGGGCTGAACCTCGTACCCCTTAACCTCATGGCCGCCCTTCGTTAACAGAATGCACTTAGGCAATCCCACGACAGGCGCATCCTGCCCCTTTCCCTCTTCGTTCTTGCCGTCCCCGGACTTGTGCCCGTTCCTCCTGCCCTTGGATTTCCCCTCCCGTTTCTCGTCAACGATCCGCACCGTCAATTGCTCGGTTTCCACCGGAGCCGGCATAGCGTCGTCGTGTAATCCGATTCCGAAGGAAAAGGTATCACCGATTTTCATCCGATCTGCATCGGGTTCGAGATAAACGACCAAGCGACCGTTATGCAGGTGCTCGCGAATTCCGAACAGTTTTAGGATTTCCTCGTTGATTATAACACGCCCAGTATTTTCCGCTCTGTTGAGGTAGCCATTTTCGGCATCCGTGCGAGCCGCAACGGGCCGAGAGCGATTAACCGGGAGATCGAGGAACGAACCTGCAAAGCGTTCCTCCAATCGAATAAACGTCGGGCTATACTTTCCGTCGAAATCCCCCGCACCGCTTTCGGCGCCGCTTCCTTCTCCGCCAGCAGCCGGGAGCCTTATGGACGGATCCCGGTTGGAAAGCAGTCTCGCCAAATTTCGATCCGCATCGACGAGCTTCTGGAATAGTGCATTGCTCTCCGCCTGCGTAGCTCGTTCGAGTTCCTGTTGCGCGATCCTGTTCTGAAGCGCCTTGAGCGCCTCGGACTCCTTGATGGTCGTCGTGACTTTTTCCAAATATCGTTCACCGACGATGGTGTTGCTGATGTGCTCGCGATCGCCTTTCCAAACCTCGTTATGGGCAGCAAACGTAAGCCGGCTGGCATTCACGATAACCACCACGCGATCCTTCAGAGCCGGGAAGCCGCAGGTTTGGGACAGAAACCCGCGCGTTTGCTTGAATTGGACCTGACCGTTGACGGTGTGAAATACGCGGTTATTGGAGTATTTAAGCCAACCGGGCAGCTCACCCTTCAGGGGAATTGCGCTGACCGAGATTCTTCCCAGCTCGTCGTCCGTCACGTTGCCGACGAATATCTTGCCTTGACCGGCCGCATCGTCTTCCTCGTCCTCCAGCCCCTCCTCTTTGTGTGAACGCAGGAGCAGGAATTCCATCCCGTAAAACGGTCTCGGATCGATTCCCTCCGCGCGCTCGCCGCCCCGCTTTTTCGCTGCTTCCCGTGCCTCCTTAGTCTTAGGAAGTTGACGGAAGTCCAACAGCCTAAACGGTAGGATCGTTTCGACCAGATTTTCGTTCAGGGTGTCCCGGGCTCCCCTGAAGCTGAGAAACTTGGACCCAACCTGATAGTCGTAAAGCTTGACGACGGTACCGGTACGCAACGTCACGCCGTCATATCTGCGACCCGCTATCGTCTTAAAGGGATATAGGATATCGCTTTCAAACGACGGAATTTCTCCCGACGGCAAGATGAAATACTCAGCCACGGGCATGTTGTCGCCATCGTCGGGGCGGCGTCGCATCAACGTCCATCCCCAAGGCCCCTCTCCGTCGTATCGGCGCGACACGATGAGTTTGAACCAGCGGCGCCCGCAATAACGCAGGACACCCGAAGAGCCCATGTTGTACTTGCCCTGAACGAATGGGATGCTTTTCTTGTTTCCGGCGCTCAGGGAAAGAAAGGTGTCACCGAAATCCTCGGGGTTTTGACCCTCTCCGTTGTCGACGAAGGTGTAGCAGGGAAGTCCTTCCTTCTTCGTTTTTGCTCCCGTTATGCCGATGATGAGATTTTTTTGGGCGAAATCTCGAAGCCAAGGGTCCTTGGGATCGAGGTTGACCAGTCGCCCGCCGCGTAGATTCTTGATGAGACGATCAACTGCCTCGTACATGGTCGGCGGCGCATCCTTCCCCCGCGGGTCGATCCCCTTCAGGTATGCGTGCTTCGTTAGCACCGCGTCGACCATATTCGTCATGAGTTCGGTGAGGGCCTTGCCCCCATCCGACGCCTGGTTCGAGGTAACGTTGAAATTGGTTTCGCGATTATCGAGCGGTTTCCAATTATCGGGAACCGACATATACGGTGTACTGTCGATGACGGCCTGGACGTCGGTCTCCGATTCAGCCGCCAGCAAACTCAGGCAAACCCTCCTCCCGTCCATGGGGCATGTCTCCCTTGATTGTTAGTCCAAAAAAAACTGAGCATTGCCCCGTGATTTGGACGCCATTTCGAAACGTTTCCTACACGCATTCACCTCATCCTGAAGCGCCTTCAGAATCTTCCGCACGTCCTCTTCCGTATAGTCGTAGTTCGACTTATTGGACAGATTTCCGACAAGCTGAATCGCCTTCAGGGCGTTAGGTATCCGCTTGTTGGCAAGCCTGACGAATTTTTCCCGATCTTCCTGCCGCATGGCTTCACCATAGTTTTTCGTATATATCAATAATGTACGAGCATATTATTCATGTCAACATCGTATCACGGATACACTTGGAATATGGCGGTTTCATTTCCATAATGTACGCTACTGTCGGCTTACGGCTGCCAGCGCCGTCAAAGCATTTGTCCAACTGGCTTTGTATGAGTATACTTAAATATACCTTCGATGAAGATGAGTATGCGCATGCCCGAAACGATACGCGGCAGGACGTACTTGCGAACGAACGAAGCGGCAAGAGAGGTGGGCGTTTCGCGCCAAACGTTGTTGCGTTGGTTCCGGGAAGGCCGCGTTGCTGACGTCAAAAGAGATGGAAGAGGGTGGCGCATCTTCTCTAGGGGCGATGTGTCCCGCTTGAGAAGGTGGCACGAAACAAGGGTGCCGGAGAATAGTACCACAGGAAATATAAAACCATAAAATGACTACCGTTAGCACCGATAATTCCAATCGGCCAAAATTTTTTGCTATGGATTTTTTTTGCGGTGCAGGCGGAACGACGCGCGGCCTTATAGACGCAGGCGGATATGTCATTGCCGGCATTGACAAGGATGGACGTTGCAACCGGACGTACACCGAAAACAACACCAATCGGTTTATCGACTACTGCGCCCCCCGCTATCTGGAGTTCGACATATTTCCTCGTACGGATGAGTACCCCGAGGGGCGGCAAGACGAACTCTTCGAGAAATTGCAAAGTCTGATACCTTTCTACCGACGAAAGGCGAAGAGCGTTCCCATGCTTTTCGCCATCTGCGCCCCCTGCCAACCCTTCACGAAATTGTCGCGCAAGGAGCTTAGCGAGAAAAGAAAAGCCGGCCGGGAGCGGGATAGCGGTCTGTTGTCGGAAGCCGCAAAGTTCGTAGAGAGGTTTAAACCGGAACTGGTGCTTTCCGAAAACGTCTCCGGTATCAATCAACGGAAATACGGGGGTGTATGGGATGCATTCCGAGATACCCTTGAGGATTTGGGATATGCAACCGGATCAAAGGTTGTTTGCACCTCGCGTTTCGGTATTCCGCAATATCGGAAACGGTCGATTCTAATCGCCGTTCGAGAGGATTTGGCGCGACCCGACCGCCTCGCCGACCTCTCGGGAAACGAATTACTGGTTCCGGAAGCCGATCCCGACGCCTCGCTGATTTCAGTGAAACAGGCACTCGATCATCTCCCCCCCATCGAGGCGGGCGAGACGCATCCGGAACTACCCAACCACAGATCACGAACCTTAAGCGAACTGAACTTGCGCCGCTTGGGCGCGGCGAAGCCGGGCGAATCCAACGCCTATATGGAAACCACCGAGTTCGGCGACCTATCCTTGGAGTGTCACCGCAAGGTCAACAGGAAACTGAAGACCAGATGCTTCTCGGACGTTTACACACGCATGCACCCGAATCGCCCCTCCCCGACGATTACAACGAAGTGCCATAGTATTTCCAACGGCAGGTTCGGTCATTACGACCCACGGCAAATTCGAGGCATTTCGCTTCGCGAGGCTGCAATTCTGCAATCCTTCCCGGACGATTATGTGTTTTATCCTACGGAAAAGATAGAACCGATAGCGCGCATGATCGGAAACGCCGTACCTCCCAAACTCGCGGCATTTTATGCTGAATACTTGGCCAACTCGCTGAACGACGCGCCCCCGCAGCGGAGACACGTCCGGGAGGCTCATCGCGGTTGAGGCGATTTGTTATCGGCCGCCGAAAAAGTCGGTAATACGAGAGGACAAGGCGATCGGATCCCCGGTTTCGCACTCCCAGATGACGAGAACTTCCCACCCCGCATCGCGAAGCCTTTCCAGATTTTCCCGATCTCTTGCAACGTTGCGATCCAGTTTCTCGTTCCAAAAACTCACGTTCGTTGCCGGACGCTTTGCTTTCGCACAGTCGTGCTGATGCCAAAAGCACCCGTGAACGAAAATCACCTTCCTTCGTGAGGCGAATACGAGATCGGGCTTGCCGGGCAGTTCCTTTCCATGAAGGCGATACCGATACCCCTTTCCGTGCACAAGCCTCCGCACAATCATTTCCGGCGACGTGTTCTTCCCGCGAACGCGTCCCATTAATGCACTCCGCTGGATCGGCGTCAGATGATCCGTCATTCCTTCACAAGCCCTCTCGTCCTCTCCGCCGGTCGCAGTTCGTTGGCATTCATACCCTTTTAGCAAATCCACTCTACACAGTGGCGCTGAACCTCAGCGTCGAGGCGCTGCCATAGATCGATGTTCTTAACGGGCGTGCGGCTCGACAAACGCCAGCCGCTCCTTTTCCGATTCTCAAGCCCTTGCCCCCTCAAGGGGTTGGCACGAATTCTCGTTTCAAGCTCCGGAATTATCCACGACCAACCCCCGCGAATCGAAACGACCGGCCGCGCGGGGCCGGTCGTTGCGCCGTTCGATCGAGGGTCGGGTCAGGCGGGGCCGAACTGGACGTAGTCGGACCAGCGCCGTTCGAG
>CAZHDF010000146.1:0-8503 GCA_964531525.1 uncultured Alphaproteobacteria bacterium
CGATCCCGTGGGTGGCCGGGCGGGGGAGTGGGCCGGTGCCGATTCGATGCAAAAAACATCACGCGCTAGCCGTAGGGCGGCCGGTCGAGCCCCGCCGGCGAGCGCGTGAAGATCTCGTGGCCGTCGGCGGTGACGCCGATCGAATGCTCGAACTGGGCCGAGAGCGAACGGTCCTTGGTCACCGCCGTCCAGCCGTCGCCCAGCACCTTCACGTCGTGGCGGCCGAGGTTGATCATCGGCTCGATGGTGAAGAACATACCCTCGTGCAGCACCGCGCCCTCGCCCGGCCGGCCGAAGTGGAGCACGTTGGGCGCGTCGTGGAAGATGCGCCCGAGGCCATGGCCGCAGAAGTCGCGCACCACCGAGCAGCGCTCGCTTTCGGCGAAGGTCTGGATCGCCGCGCCGATGTCGCCGAGGGTGACGCCCGGACGAACCACCGCGATCCCGCGCATCATCGCCTCGTAGGTCACCTCGCACAGCCGCTGCGCCTTACGCGGGACTTGTCCGGCGAAGAACATGCGGCTCGAATCACCGTGCCAGCCGTCGACGATCACGGTCACGTCGATGTTGAGGATGTCACCGTTTCGTAGCCGCTTGTCGCCCGGAATGCCGTGGCAGACCACGTGGTTGACCGAGATGCAAGTCGCCTTGGGAAATCCCCGGTAGCCGAGCGGCGCGGCGATCGCGTCGTGCTCGGTGATGAAGTCGTGGCACAGGCGGTCGAGCTCGCCGGTCGTCACCCCGGGCTTGACGAAGGGGACAATGAAATCGAGCGTCTCGGCCGCGAGCCGTCCGGCGCGGCGCATGCCCTCGAAATCCTCGGGCCCGTGCAGGCGAATGCCCTCGCGGGTTCGCGGCTGGGTGTCGTTGTCGTGGGGAACCTTCACGTCCGATGCCATCCCTTATTGCTAACTCCTTGCGTCAGCGCCGAAATGGATCGGCAGGGCACGATCGAGCGTGACGGAGTCGGTTGTCAGTTTACAGCAATAACAGATCGCTTCAACGCCCGCCGCCAGCGCCCGGGCGAGCCCGTCGGCGTAGGTCGGGTCGATATCGCCGGCGATGGCGAAGCCCGGGCAGTCCTCGCGCTGGACGAGATAGAGCATCACCGCGCGCCCGCCGTCGGCGACCATATCCGCGAGCTCGACCAGATGCTTGGCGCCGCGCGCGGTCACGGCGTCGGGGAACTCGGCGAGCCGGTCGCGACGGAGATGGACGTTCTTGACCTCGACGTAGCAGGGCGGTCGGCCTTCGCCTTCGAGCAGCATGTCGATGCGCGAGTTCTTGCCGTAGCGCACCTCGCGGCGCAGGCTGTCGTAGCCGGCCAGCTCGGGAATCGCGTCGGCCTCGATCGCCTCGGCGACGATCGCGTTGGGGTGCGCGGTGTTGATGCCCACCAGGCCTTCGCCGACGCGCACCAGCTCCCAGCTATAGCGCAGCTTGCGCGCCGGGTTGCGCGCCGGCGACAGCCAAACCTCCATTCCCGGCTCGGCGAGTCCGGTCATGGCGCCCGGATTGGCGCAATGCGCCGTCACCAGGCTGCCGTCGTCGAGTTCGTGATCGCTGAGGAAGCGCTTGTAGCGGCGGATCAGGCGGCCGCGGATCAGCGGGTCGGGAAATCGCATGAACGATAGGTAGGGCGCCCCCCCGGGGCCTGTCAACGGCGACGGCCGTGGCGCTTGCGTCCCGGCGCGCGGCCGGGGCGCTTGGCGCGCCGCGTCTTCGGCGGGCGGGGGCCGGGAGGCGAGCCGCCGTCGAGCAGATCGAACACCAAGCCGCCGGTCGCGACCTCGGCCTCGACGAGTCGTACCTTGACCGGATCGCCGAGGCGCAGCGCGATTTCGGGGCCGACCAGGCGCTGGCCCTCCTCGTCGTGGATAAAGTCGTCGGCGAGTCGGCTGCGCGGCACGATTCCCTCGGCCCCGGTCTCGTCGAGGGCGACGAACACGCCGAACCGCGCGACGCCCGAGATCCGGCCGGTGAAGGTCGCGCCGACATGCTCGGCCATGTAAAGCGCGACGTAGCGCTCGACCGCGTCGCGCTCGGCCGCCGCCGCGCGTCGCTCGGTCATCGAAAGATGCTCGCCGAGCGCGTCGAACGCGGCCTCGTCCCCGGGCTCGAGCCCGCCCTCGCCGAGATCGAGCGCCCGGATCAGCGCCCGGTGGACGAGCAGGTCGGCGTAGCGCCGGATGGGCGAGGTGAAATGGCTGTAGCGCTTGAGCCCGAGGCCGAAGTGGCCGAGGTTCAGCGGGCTATAGACCGCCTGGGCCTGGCTGCGCAGGATCGCGGTGTTGACCGCCGGCGCGTGCGGCCGGTCGCGCACGTCGTCGAGAAGCGCGGCGAAGTCGGCCGGGCGCACGCGCTCGCGGACCACGAGCTTGTGGCCGAGCCCGGCGAGGAAGCCGCGCAAGTCGGCGATCTTCTCGGGCGAGGGCCGGTCGTGGACCCGGTACATCACCGCCTCGCGCGCGGCCTCCAGGGTTTCGGCGGCGGCGACGTTGGCGGCGATCATCAATTCCTCGATCAGCCGGTGGCTGTCGAGCCGCTCGCGCGGGCGGATCGCCTCGACGTGGCCCTTGTCGTCGAAGATCACCCGGTATTCGGGGAGTTCGAGGTCGATGCTGCCGCGCCGCTTGCGCGCCCGCAAAAGGGCTTCGAGAACGCCGTAGAGCGGCGCGATCACGGTTTCGACGAGCGGCCCGGTCGTCTCGTCGGGCGTCCCGTTCCGCGCCGCCTGGACCTGGTCGTAGGTCAGCCGCGCGGCCGAGCGCATGAGCGCGCGGACGAAACGGTGCCGGGTCAGCCGGCCGCGCGCGTCGATCCAAAGATGAACCGCGAGGCAGGGCCGCATCTCGCCGGGCTTGAGCGAGCAGAGATCGTTCGACAATTCCTCGGGCAGCATCGGCACCACCCGGTCGGGGAAGTAGACCGAGTTGCCGCGCTCGCGCGCCGCGCGGTCGAGCGCCGAGCCGGGGCGGACGTAATGGGCGACGTCGGCGATCGCGACCACCGCGCGCCAGCCGCCGTCGCGCTCGGGGTCGGGCTCGGCCCAGACCGCGTCGTCGAAGTCGCGCGCGTCGGCGCCGTCGATGGTGACCAGCGGCAGCGCGGTCAGATCGACGCGCCCGGCGGGGGCGATCACGGGCCGGGCCTCGCGCGCCTCGGCGAGCGCGGCGGGCGGAAATTCGGTCGGGATCTCGCGGGCGTGGATCGCGATCAGGCTGATCGCGCCGGGCTCGGCAAGCGAGGCGCCGAGGCGCTCCTTGATCCGCGCCTCGGGCAGCCCAAGCCGGCGGCCGGGCAGGGTCTCGGCGAGCACCAAGTCGCCGGATCGAAGCCCCGTCTCGTCGCCGCCGACGACCGCGAAGGCGGTCTTGATGCGCCGGTCGGTGGGCTCGATGCGCGCCCCTCGGGAGGTACGCCGATAGACGCCGAGCACCCGCGCCGGGCCGCGCGGCAGGCGGCGAATGACGCGCGCCTCGTAATCGCCGTCGCCGAGCCGGTCGAGCCGGGCGAGAATCCGGTCGCCGGTCGCGGGCGCGCTCCGCGCCCGGTGGTCGGGCAGCAGGCGAATGCGCGGCGGCGCTTCGTCTTCGGGCCAGGAAAGCGGGCGGGCGAGTGGCTCGCCGTCCTCGTCGACGCCGGTCACCTCGATCACCGCGACCGGCGGCAAACGGTCCGGGCGCCGGACCTTGCGGCGATGGCCGCGCTCGATCAGCCCCTCGTCGGCGAGGTCGCGCAGCATGTCCTTCAACAGCACCCGGTCGGGACCGCGCAGGCGAAAGGCGCGCGCGATCTCGCGCTTGCCCACCGGGCCGGGGCTTTCCTCGATGAAGGCGAGCAGTTCCTCGCGGGTGGGAAGCGGAGACGGGCCGGTGGATCGCCTAGCCAAGGGGGCTCGTCGGCGAATCCGCGCGCGCCTTTCGCGGCGTCGCCTTCTTCGCCGTCGTCTTCTTGGCGGCCTTCTTGGTCGGCGTCTTTTTCTTGGTCGTCTTCTTGGCCGCCGTCTTTTTCGCGGGGGTCTTCCTGGCCGCCCCGCGCCGTCCGCGCGCGGGCTTGCCGCGCTCGGCGAGCTGGGCGACCGCCTCGTCGAGCGTGATGGTCTCGGCGTTCTTGTCGCGCGGCAGCGGCGCGTTGGTGCCGTTGTGGACCAGATAGGGGCCGTAGCGCCCGTCCATCACGGTCACGGGCTCCTTGTCCTTGGGATGCGGGCCGATCTCGCGCAAGGGGCGCGGACCGCGCCGGCGGGTGGCGGCCTCGGCGATCAGCGCGACCGCGCGGTTGAGGCCGACGGTCAACACGTCGTCGTCGGCGGGCAGCGAGACATAGGCCCCGTCGTGCCGGAGATAGGGGCCGTAGCGGCCGAGCCCGGCGAGGATCTCCTTGCCGGTTTCGGGGTGGACGCCGACTTTGCGCGGTAGCGAAAGCAGCGCGAGCGCGGCGTCGAGGTCGATGTCGCCGGGCCGCCGGCCCTTGGGGATCGCGGCGCGCTTGGGCTTCTTGTTTTCCTCCGTGGCCTCGCCGAGCTGGACGTAATGGCCGTAGGGGCCGCGCCGCAGCGTGACCTCGAGCCCGGTCTCGGGATCGGTGCCGAGCGGGCGCGGGCCGCCGTTGGCCTCGCCCTCGGCGTCCTCCTCGTCGGTGCCCGAAAGCGGGCGGGTGTACTTGCACTCGGGATAGTTCGAGCAGCCCAGAAAGGCGCCGAAGCGGCCGAGCTTCAGGCTCAGCTTGCCGTCCTGGCAGGCGGGGCAGGCGCGCGGGTCGCGGCCGTCGTCGCGGGGCGGGAAGATATGCGGCCCCAGCACCTCGTCGAGCGCGGCGAGCACGTCGGCGACGCGCAGCTCGCGGGTCTCGTCGACCGCCGCCTTGAACGCGGTCCAGAAGGCGCGCAGCACGTCCTTCCAATGGAGCTTGCCGTTCGAGATCTGATCGAGCTGCTCCTCGAGCTGGGCGGTGAAGTCGTATTCGACGTAACGCTCGAAGAAGCTTTCGAGGAACGCGGTCACCAGCCGCCCGCGATCCTCGGGGATGAAGCGGCGCTTCTCCAGCCGGACGTAGTTGCGGTCCTGAAGGACCGAGATGATCGAGGCGTAGGTCGAGGGCCGGCCGATGCCGAGCTCCTCGAGCTTCTTGACCAGCGAGGCCTCGGTAAAGCGCGGCGGGGGCTCGGTGAAATGCTGGATCGGCGTGACCGCGTCGAGCTTGAGCGTCGCGCCCTCGTCCACGGGCGGTAGTCGGCGGTCGTCGTCGCCGCCGCCGGCGCCGTTGTCGTCGCGCCCCTCGCGGTAGAGCTTGAGATAGCCGTCGAAGGCGATGGTCGAGCCGGTGGCGCGGAAGACCACGCGCCGGTCGGCGGTGGCGATGTCGATGGCGACCTGGTCGATCACCGCGCTTTCCATCTGGCTCGCCACCGCGCGTTTCCAGATCAATTCGTAAAGCCGGCGCTGGTCGGCGTCGAGATGACCGGCGACGTTCTCGGGCCGGCGGGCGAAGCTGGTCGGACGGATCGCCTCGTGCGCCTCCTGGGCGTTGCGCGCGGTCGCGCGGTAGGCGCGCGGCTTGTCCGGCAGGTAGGGCGCGCCGAAGGCGCTCGCGATCATGGAGCGGCATTCCTCGACCGCCTCGCGGGCGAGCTGGACGCTATCGGTCCGCATATAGGTGATGAGACCCACGGTCTCGCCGCCGACCGCCACGCCCTCGTAAAGGCGCTGGGCGATGCGCATGGTCCGCGCGGCGGCGAAGCCGAGCTTGCGCGAGGCCTCCTGCTGGAGGGTCGAGGTGGTGAACGGCGGCGCCGGGTTGCGTCGGGTCTTCTTGCGCTCGATCGCGGCGGCGGTGTAGGCCCCGCCCTCGGCGGCGCCGACCGCGGCGCGCGCCGCCTTCTCGTTGCCGAGGTCGTACTTGCCGAGCTTCCTGCCGTCGAGCATGGCGAGCCGCGCGGTGATCGTCGCGCCCGCCGGGGTCTCGAAGCCGCCCTCGACGGTCCAGTACTCGCGCGGACGAAACGCCTCGATCTCGGCTTCGCGCTCGCAGATCAGGCGCAGGGCGACCGACTGCACGCGCCCCGCCGAGCGGCTGCCCGGCAGCTTGCGCCACAGCACCGGCGAGAGCGTGAAGCCCACCAGATAATCGAGCGCCCGGCGCGCCTGCTGGGCGTTGATCAGGTCCATGTCGAGATCGCGCGGATGCTCCATCGCCTCGCGCACGGCGCGCTTGGTGATCTCGTGGAAGGTGACGCGCTTGACCTCGAGCCCCTTGAGCTTGCCTCGGTTCTTGAGCTCCTCGACCACATGCCAGGAGATCGCCTCGCCCTCGCGGTCGGGGTCGGTCGCGAGAAACAGCCGCTTCGCGCCCTTGATCGCCTTGACGATCTCGGCCATCGGCTTGGCCGCCCGGCCCTCGGCGACATAGGTCATGGCGAAGTCTCGGTCGGGCTGGACCGAGCCGTCCTTGGCGGGTAGATCGCGGACGTGCCCGTAGCTCGCCACGACCCGGTAATCGGGGCCGAGGTATCTTTCGAGCGTTTTCGCCTTGGCGGGCGATTCGACGATGACGACGTTTTCTGTCATGGGGCGTGTCCGATCACACTTTCCGCCCAACCGGTTAACACTCCCTAACCGGAAAAGCGTAGGGAAACTTGGCCGCCGGGATGTCGGTCGAGCCGGCCCGCGATCTCGAGCTCGAGCAGCAGGGTCAACACCACGGGGGCCGTTAATTGGCATTCGCGGATGATTTCGTCAACCGCGATCGGTGTCGGACCCAAGGCTTCGATCACCCGTTCGCGCGCCGCGTCGAGGGTTTTTTCGTCCACTGCCGCGCCGGGAGCGGCCGTGAAATCCTTCGCCGGCGGCTCCTCGATCGGGCGGCGCAGCGGGCCTTCGAGGGCGGCGAGCACGTCGGCCGCGCTTTCGGTCAAAACCGCGCCCTGACGGATCAGGTTGTTGGTTCCCCGGCAGCGCGGGTCGAGCGGCGAACCCGGCACGGCGAACACCTCGCGCCCCTGCTCGAGCGCCATCCGCGCGGTGATCAGCGAGCCCGAGCGCGGCGCCGCCTCGACCACCACCACGCCGAGCGCGAGGCCCGAGATGATGCGATTGCGGCGCGGGAAATGACGCGCCTGGGGCCGGGTGCCGAGCGGCTGTTCGCCGATCAGCGCTCCGGCTTCGGCGATCGTTTCCTGAAGCGCGGCGTTCTCGGGCGGGTATGCGACGTCGACCCCGCCGGCCACCACCGCGAGCGTGCCGCCCGCGAGCGCGTCCCCCGATAACGCGCCCTGATGCGCGCTCGCGTCGATTCCGCGCGCGAGGCCCGAGACCACGACCAGCCCGGCCTCGACGAGATCGGCGGCGAGCCGGCGGGCGAAACGCAGGCCGTTGGCCGAGGCGTTGCGCGCCCCCACGATCGCGATCATGCGGCGCGCGAGCAGATGACCGTGCCCGAGAAGCGCGATCACCGGCGGCGGGTCGGCGATGACGGCGAGCGGCGCGGGATAGTCGGGCTCGCCCCAGGCGACGAAGCGCCCGCCGAGGGCGGCGAGCGCGTCGCGCTCGGCCTCGATCGTCTGGCGCGAGGCGATGCGCAGGGACTTGCGCCGGCCGCCGCGCCGCGCGAGCTCGGGCAGCGCCGTCAGCGCCTCGCCCGCGCTTCCGAAGCGGCGGAGAAGCTGGAGAAAGGTGATCGGACCGACGTTCTCGCTGCGGATCAGGCGAAGACGGTCGAGGCGCTCGGCCTCGGAGATCGGGCGGGTCATCGCGGCACGGTAGTGCGCGCCGCGTCCCGAGGTCAACCTACGGTTAGAACCGATGCGTTAAGTCGCGTCGGCCCACTCCCCCGCCCGGCCACCCCTATCCCACGATCCCGCAGGCGCCGGTCGGGGGAGTCGGCCGGTGCCGATTCAACCAGTACCGCCGAGGCGGATCTTCGATTCCTCGCCGCGGATCAGGCGGCGGATGTTCGCGTGATGGCGCAGGATGACCAGCGCCGCGACGAACAGCGCGAGCTCGCTCCGCTGGGGGTCGGCGAGCCACCAGGCGAGAAACGGCGAGGCCAGGAAGGCGACGATCGCCGCAAGCGAGGAGTAGCGGAACAACATCGCCGTCGCGAGCCAGATCAGGCAGGCGAGCAGTCCCACCGGCCAAGCCAGCGCGAGCAAAACGCCGAGCCCGGTGGCCACCCCCTTGCCGCCGCGAAACCGCAGCCAGACCGGAAACATATGGCCGATCACGGCGGCGGCGGCGGCGATCACCGCCATGTCGGGACCGAAACGCTGGGCGATCAGCACCGCGACCGCGCCCTTGGCCGCGTCGAGCAGCAGGGTCGCCGCGGCGAGCCCGCGCTTGCCCGTGCGCAGCACGTTGGTGGCGCCGATATTGCCCGAGCCGATGCGCCGGATGTCGCCGAGCCCGGCGAGCCGGCTCAGGACCAGCCCGAAGGGGATCGAGCCCATGAGGTAGGCGATGGCCGCGCCGACGATCAACGGCCAGCCGTAGGCGATGCCGCCGAG
>CAZHDF010000147.1:0-4406 GCA_964531525.1 uncultured Alphaproteobacteria bacterium
GTCGAGGGCGCGTCGGCATGCCGCCCATAGGGGGTGCTCGGGCCAGCGCGCGCGGTTGCTGTCCGGTGTCGGGCAGGTGTAGCGGATATCCATGAGGGTGCGCCGGAACACATCGCCGGCCTTGGCGTCGAGATCGGCCCAGGTGGCGATGCCCCACCGGTCCTTGAGGTGCCGCTTGCCCGCGCGAAGCTCGACCCGCCAGACCTGCGCGCGGTCACGGTCCCTGATATCGATCTCGGGCAGGCCCGCCGCGCGCAGATTGGCGTTCCAGATTACCGGCCATTCGACCTTGCGCTTGGCGACCGCGTCGGCGCGCTTGTCGTAGAGGGCGAGCTGACGCCCCGGCATCTTGCCGACCCGCACGCCGGTGCACCGCGCCGAGCTGCTGGCAACCTCCATGTCGAAGGTGTCATGCCGGGTGCCGCGCCCGCGCATGACGAAGTGCTCGGGGATGATCTGAAAGCCCGGCAGAAGAAAATCGATCGCGTAATCCACCCGGCCGATATGAACGCTCAACGCCGTGGTTCGGACGCCGATTTGATCGAGAAAGCCGTGAAGCCGCGCCCGCGCGCCGCCCAGCCCGTAAAGGGCCAGCGCGCGCGACTTGAACGAGACCCGCACACCCCAGGGGTCGCGCGCCGAGGGCCGCTTGAAGAACCACGTCGCGCCATCCGGGCCGGTGTCGCAACGGAAGGCATAGCCCCCGCGCGCGCCGGTCTCGGCCACATGCATGCGCGCGCCTTGCCATTCGAGAAGGACCGGGTTCATGGTCTCTCGGGCCTGTCCTTGCGCCTCCTCAAGCCGCGCGACCAGCTCGGACGGGATACGGCCCTGGATGGCGGCATCGAACCCGTCGAAACCGCGATAGACAATTTGCATGGGTTTCGCTCCGTTACGCCGATGTATTTCTAGAGGGGGGTGTTACAAAGGACCCCCCTCCACGGGTGCAACCGGCCGATGTGCGCGCCCCGTGGGCGCGAGGTTCCGCGCTTCGCGCGGGGTCGCTTTGCGTTTTGGGGTCGGTAGTCTGGATCGCGCCTACCCTTCGCCAACCGCGCGGGCCGGAGGGGAAAAGGGGCGCGAGACGTGCCCGCGCCCCTCCCGCATGGAGCCACCGGCCCCAAAACACCCTGCGGTGCGACCAGCCCCGCAGGGCCAAAACGCGATTGCCGCTCGGCCGCGTCATGCGTTTGCTCACCCCGCGCAGGCATCCAAGCTAATCGTACCGTGCTCGAAGTCGATCGAGAGGCAAGCGTGCTTCGCCGATTTCAGCTCGGTGGTCTTCAGCATGTCGATGAGCTCCGTTGCGATCCAGACAAGGTCGTCTCGCGGCGGGACATTGCGCTTCGCGGGGGTCTTCGATTTCGTCTTAGCCATCATGCATCTCCAAATTGCGATGTGTTGCAGACCAATCGGGCCTCGGCCCAGGCGATCAGGTCGCGCCGGCGATAACGGATCGAGCGCGCGGAGACCCTCACGAAGCGCGGCCCGCCGCCCCGGTTTCGCCAGTTCTGAAGCGCGCGGATGGTGTAGCCCAGGAAGCCGGCGGCCTCCTGCTCCGTAATCAGCCGGTCAAGATGGTCCGGATCGCGATTGGCATGGTCGGAATCAGTCGGATTACTCATTTGAATTCCCCGCAAATCGATTGCTCATGCGAGTGAAGCTGGCGAAATTTGCGAGGGAGAAATAGGCGGCACGAAAAAAGCGAATTGATTCACTTATTTCCCATAATACGTAACAATTTATCGCATTGAAATTGCACGATACTTGCCCAGAAATGGGAAATTGAATCGCCTGTCGTGGAACACCGCACCAATTTCTAGCGCTCTTTGAAGCGGCCCGATCTCTTCCAATTCTGGGGGACTTCCTGCGCCCAGAGCCGGTTGAACTGGCGACGGCTTAGGTCCGGTATCAGGGCCAAGGCTTCCTCAAGGTATGCCGGCTTCGGGTGTTCCTTCGGCCCTTTCTTCACGACGTCGCGGAGGTAGCGGATGCACATAGCCTCCGCCGGGAGGAGATCGGGGTCCCCCGTGACAACCGGAGATATGGTCTCAATCCATGCGTCGAAGGCATCGGTTCGCAGAAGCACCGAATCATGTCGCTTCGCGCTCATGGTGCGCGGCACGACGGCGAGCGAAAGGTCGAGATAGTATTTGAAACCGCGCTCGCCGCGCCAGACGTGCCGGGGCAGCTCAAGCTGGAACCCGATGACCGCCGCGAGCTCACCCTCGGCGAGGGCCGTGATCAGCCGGGTTTCGGTTTCGACGCGGCGGCGAAACGCATCGTGCTTGTCGCGATATTGCGCGTCGGCGGTGGGGAGGCGTTCAAGCCGCGTGGTGAGCTCCTGTCGCTGGTGAAGAAGCGCCTCGCGCTTCCGTTCGTTGTCGGCGAGCGCGTCTTCTTGAACAAGCCGCATCTGCTCGGCGCTGAGCTCGGCCAGCCGGGCGTCGAGGGCCTCGATGCGGCGGGTCAGCGCCTCGTGTTCGGCGGCGATTTCCTCGGGCGGGCGCAACGGCCTGGCTGTAATCTCCGTTCCGGTCCAGGTCCGACCGTATAGGCGCCGGCCCAAGAGGTCATAGGCTTCGAGGAGGAGATAGTACGAACCGACGGGCATGGTCCTATGGATCGTTGTTATAGGGGCGCGTGTGGGCTTGGCGTCGATCGCCATAGGGCCACGGGTCGTGCGCCGCAGCCGGGCGGGGTGAGCGTAAATGTCCGTGGGGGAGAGCGCAAACCCGGCCTATCGAACGATGGGGATCAGCGCGATCGGTGCGGGAACGAAAGAGCTATAGCTATCCTATAGCCCCGGCTTTCGGCCATGACGGCACTCAAACCTTACTGCCGTTCATGGTTGCCGTAATCAATTGGCCGATCATTTCGTTGGCGTGCCGCAGAGGATCGGCGGCCAAGTGCGCGTAGCGTTGTGTCGTGGCCGCGTCCTTGTGCCCCAACAGCGCCCCGATCATCGGCAATCCCAAACCGACTTCCGCGCCGATACTGGCGAAGCTATGGCGGAGGTCGTGGAGCCGAACGTCGGGCAGACCGGCGTGCTCGCGGATGCGGCGCCAGGGCTTCTCGATATTGACCAGGTGCCGGCCCCGCTTCGCGCCCGGGATGACATATGGATTGTCCTCGCGCCGCTCGATGTTGGCGAGAACCTCAAGCGCCGAGGAGTTGAGGAAAACCTGCTTGGCCCCGGTCTTGCTGTCGGGGAGACGCAGGCACGCCTTGTCGAGGTCAACGTCCTCCCAACGCAGGGTCAGAATTTCGTCGCGCCGACAGCCGGTGAAGATCAGGAGCCGGATCGCGGCGATCACGCTCGCGGATTCCGATCTGGTGCGCTCGCAATCGGCCAGTGTCTTTCCGAGACGCGCGAGCTCTTCGGCGGACAGGTAACGCTCGATCTTTCGTTCCCTGAATTTCTCGATGTGCCGGGTCGGGTTGGTTCCGTCCGGACGGACGCCCCAGAGCTCGGCCAGATTGAACATCTTGCTGAGAAGCATGAGGCAGCGGTTGGCCGCGCCCGGCTTCTCGCGCAGGGACTGGTGAAAGGCGGCGACGTCCGCTCGGGAGATATCGGTCACTTTCTTCCGCCCGAGAGCGGGCAGGATGTGGTTCCGGAGGTTTCGTTCATCCGCTTGCACGCTTAGGGGCTTCTTTTTCACCCGCGCGTGCTGGGACAGGTAGCGCTCCGAAAATTCGGCCAGGGTCGGGACCGTCCGATACCGTTTTCGCTCGCCGCTCGGATCTTCGCCCTTGGCGACGTCGGCGAGCATGTTCTTTGCGATCTCCCTGGCCTCGCCGCAGGTGAGATTGCCGTGCGACCCGATGGCGGGACGCCGTTGCCGGCCCGCCCTTGTCCGGTAGTAGCAGAAGTAAATCCGCTTGCCCTTCGGCGTGATCTTGCAGCCGAAACCCGTCAAATCCGTATCCCAGAGGATGATGTCCCTGCTCGCGGGGGTGACGGCCTCGACAACGCGCTTGGTCAGTTTGAGCTTTGGCATCGCTGTCTCGTGCTACCTAGGAGATACCTGGGGGAAAATACGTGAAAGAGTCCAGGATTCCTGATTTTGGGGCGGATCGAGGTGCAAACCCGGTAGCTTCTAGGTAGCTTCTAGGTAGCACCAAGTAGCAAAATGCAGCGTATCGAGGCGTGGTCTATGTGACAAAGAAATTTGCCAGGGAGCCCATGGGCGCCACATAAGCATATGATATATAGTAATAAAAACGGAGTGTGGCGTAGATGGGAGTGGCGCGCCCGGAGGGATTCGAACCCCCGACCCCAGGATTAGGAATCCTGTGCTCTATCCGACTGAGCTACGGGCGCTTGGTTTCGTTCTAGGCGCGGGGTGGGGCGGCGTCAACCGGGGCTCGGCGTGGCGGCGCGCGGGGTGCCCCATGGGGCG
>CAZHDF010000147.1:4506-8492 GCA_964531525.1 uncultured Alphaproteobacteria bacterium
GGGGCGCGGCCCCGGGCGGCGCGGCTTCTACCGGCGGAACTTGCCGAACGGGATCGAGTAGGTCAGGACCAGCGATTCGGTACCCGGGTTCTTCTCGTCGATGCTCGCGTTCGAGATGTGCTGGAAGGCGAGGCCGAGGCGCGAGCGGTCGTCGAAGCGGTAGGCGAACTCGATGCCCGAGCGGAACTCGATGGTCGAGCCGAGGTCCTTGCTGTTGCCCTGGCGGTAGCCGCCGATGGCGAAGTTGGGCGAGATCACCAGGCGGCGGCCGAAATAGAAGTCGATGAACACGCCGCCGTAGCCGTAGACGCCGCCATCCGAGTTGGCCATCAGCCCGATCATGGGGGTGAGGATGTAGCGCCGCCAGTCGCTCCGGTACTCGACCCGGAACTCGGCGGCGGTCTCGGTATCGTTGATGTCGAAGGCGCCGGCGCTGAACGAGAGGTAGTCGGGGTCCGCCGCGGCGGCCGCGCCGGGGCGCAACAGAACCAGCGCGGCGAGCGCCGCGAAAACCATGAACCGGTTTGTCACCGTTATGCCTCCTCCGGGTACCCCCTCGGCAAGGGTACATAAAATGCGGCCACGCGCAAAGTCTTGATCGAAACGAAGGTTTGCGCGCCCTCGGGCGGACGGGGAAGCGGGCCGATACAGACCCAACGCCTCATGCGCTCAGGCGATCGACTTGAATTGCTCCATCGCCGCGACGAGCCGCGCGCGGATCCCGGGCTCGAGCGCCGAATGGCCGGCGTCGGGGACGATCTCGTAGGCCGCCTCGGGCCAGGCGCGGTGCAGCTCGTCGGCGGTGACGATCGGGCAGACCATGTCGTAGCGGCCCTGGACGATCGCGGCCGGGATCGCGCGCAGGCGATCGACGTTGTCGAGCAGGAAGTTCTCCGGCAGGAAGATGTCGTTGGCGAAGTAATGCGCCTCCATGCGCGCGAGCCCGAGCGCGAGGGTCTCGTCCTCGAAGTTCGCGACCACGCGCTCGTTGGGCAGCAGCGTCGAGCAGGCGCCCTCGTAGTGGCTCCAGGCGCGCGCCGCCGCGCGGTGGACGGCGGGGTCGGGGTCCATCAGCCGGCGGCGGTAGGCGGCGAGCAGGTCGCCGCGCTCGGCCTCGGGCAGGAATTCGGCGAAGCGCCGCCACTCCTCGGGAAACACCGTGCGCATGCCGTAGAGGAACCACTCGATCTCCGAGCGCCGGCACAGGAAGATCCCGCGCAGAACCAGCGCCCGGCAGCGCTCGGGGTGGTGTTCGCCGTAGGCGATGGCGAGCGTCGAGCCCCAGGAGCCGCCGAACACGATCCAGCGCTCGATCCCGAGATGGACGCGCAGGCGCTCGATGTCGGCGATCAGATGCGGGGTCGTGTTGTCGGCGATCTCGCCGAGCGGCGTCGAGCGTCCCGATCCGCGCTGGTCGAAGATCACGATTCGGTAATGGGCGGGATCGAAGAAGCGGCGGTACTCGGGCGAGGCGCCCGCCCCCGGGCCGCCGTGCAGGAACACCACCGGCACGCCGTCCGGGTTGCCCGACTGCTCCCAGTAGAGCCGGTGGCGCTCGTCGACCGCGAGCATGCCGGTCTCGAAGGGCTCGATCGCGGGGTAGAAGTCGGTGCGGGTCATGGCGGGGCCTCGTTGCGAACCAGAAACCAGAAGGTATCGCCGGCGATCATAGGGGCGCCGCGGCCCCTGGCAAGGCTCCGGCGGGCGGCCGCGACGGGCGTGGTATGATCGGCCGATGTTTCGGCCGCGCGTCGTTCTCTTCTGTGCCCTCCTTCTGCTCGCGCCGCCGGCGTTCGGCGCCGGGCTGCCCGGGGAGTTGGTGGACGGCGGCGCGAGGCGGGTCGCGCGGGTGCTCGACGGCGATACCCTGGTGCTCGCCGACGGCGCGGTCGTCCGTCTCGTCGGCATCCGGGCGCCCAAGCCGCCGCCCGAGGGACCCGAGGCCGCGCGCTGGCCCGAGGCGGCGCGCGACGCGCTCGCGGCGCTCGCGCGCGGCCGCGCGGTGCGGCTGGGCTACGGCGGACGGCGCCTGGACCGCCACGGGCGCATCCTCGCCCATCTGTTCCGCGACGACGGCGTCTGGCTTCAGGGCGCGATGCTCGCGCGCGGGCTCGCCCGGGTCTACGGCTTTCGCGACAACCGCGCCCGGCTGCGCGAGATGCTCGCGATCGAGGCCGGGGCCCGCGCCGCGCGCCGGGGGATCTGGGCCGACCGGGCCTACGCCGTGCGCCGCGCCGGGCCGCGCCTGGCGCTCGACCGCTTCTCCCTGGTCGAGGGCCGCGTGGTTCGCGCCGCCGAGGTGCGGGGCCGGATCTATCTCAACTTCGGCGACGACTGGCGGCGCGACTTCACGGTGCGGATCGCGCCGCGCGACAAGCGATTGTTCGCGCGCGCCGGGCTCGATCCCCTGGCGCTCGAAGGCCGTACCATTCGCGTCCGGGGCTGGGTAAAATGGCGCGACGGTCCGATGATCGACGCCACCCATCCGGAGCAGATCGAGTTGGTGACACCATGACGACCCGACCGCGCGGCCTCGTTTCCCTGTTCGGCGCGCTCGCGCTTCTGGCGGCGACGCTCGCCGGCTGCACGGTCAACCCGGCGACCGGCAAGCAGGACTTCACGGCCTTCATGAGCCCCGAGCAGGAGGCCAAGGTCGGCCGCGAGCAGAACCCCAAGCTGCTCGCGGCCTTCGGCGGCGCCTACGACGAGCGGCCCGCGCTCAGCCGCTACATCACCGAGATCGGCCGCCGCCTCCAGGCGGTTTCCGAGAAGCCCTCGCCGCCGTTCACCTTCACGGTCGTGAACTCGGACACGGTCAACGCCTTCGCGCTGCCGGGCGGCTATATCTACGTCACGCGCGGCCTGCTCGCGCTCGCCAACAGCGAGGCCGAGATCGCCGGCGTGATCGGCCACGAGATGGGGCACGTCATCGCCCGGCACACGGCGCAGCGCTATTCGCGCGGCGTGCTCGCCCAGCTCGGCGCGCTCGCGGTGGGGGCGGCGACCGGCAGCCGCTCGATCGCCCAGCTCGCCAACCTGGGCGCGGCGGCCTATGTCCAGGGGTTCTCGCGCGAGCAGGAGCTCGAGGCCGATTCGCTCGGCGTGCGCTATCTCGCCCGCGCCGGCTACGATCCGCGCGCGATGGCGAGCTTCCTCGAATCGCTCGAGGCCGACAGCAAGCTCGCGCGGCGCATCGCCGGCAAGGAAGGACGCGACCCGGCGGCGAGCCTGTTCGCGAGCCATCCGCGCACCGCGCAGCGCATCACCCAGGCGGTGGCGCGCGCCGGCGGGGCGCCGGGCGGCAAGATCGGCCATGATTACTATCTGCTGCGGCTCGACGGCACGCTCTGGGGCGACGATCCCGACCAGGGGATCAGGCGGGGGCGCGAGTTCATCCACCCCAAGCTCCGCTTCCGCTTCGAGGTGCCGCCCGGGTTCCGCATGCGCAACACGCCCAAGGCGGTGGTCGCGGTGGCCAAGAACGGGGCCGCGATCGTCTTCGACGGCGCGCGGGTGCCCGCCGGCATCGCCATGACCGACCACATCACCGTTCAGTGGTTCCCCAAGCTCGCCTGGCGCGACGTCGAGGCGATCGCGATCAACGGGATGGCGGCGGCGACCGCGGCGGCGCGGGTGAACACCCGCCAGGGGCCGCGCGATCTGCGCGCCGTCGCGATCCGCTTCGACCGCAACCAGGTCTACCGCTTTCTCATCCTCACGCCCCCCGAGGCGACCGCCGGGCTCGACGAGGCCCTACGCCGGATGACCTACAGCTTCCGCGCGCTGAGCGCCGAGGAGGCGGCCAAGGTCAAGCCGCTCCGGCTGCGCATCCACGAGGTCAAGGCGGGCGAGACGGTCGCCACGCTCGCGGCGCGCATGGCGGTGGCCGATTACAAGGTCGAGCGGTTCCGGATTCTCAACGGGCTCAAGCCCAACGAAGCGCTCCGCCCCGGCCGTCTGGTCAAGCTGATCGGCGAATAGGCGCG
>CAZHDF010000148.1:0-8460 GCA_964531525.1 uncultured Alphaproteobacteria bacterium
TTCGGTGAACACGCTTTCCAGGCGTGCGCCTTAAGCCACTCGGCCACCCCTCCGCGATCGCGCATGTTTCGCGCCAGTTATAGCGCAGCCGCCGGGCGATGCAATCCGCCTGGCGAAGGACGGCCCGGCCCGATTCATTTCGCGCGAGATATGCGCTAAGCTTGCGCGTCCGACCCGCCCGCTCGATCACGACGACGGAGGACCGCTTATGGTCGTGGGCCGCGTTCTCGGCTGGCTGTTCCTGGTTGCCGCCTTCGCGGCCGCGGCGGTCGAGGTATTTCGCGCCCTGCGCGACGGGATGTGGGAGGTTTTCGCGCTCGGCGAGGCCTGGGCGTCGCTCGACGCCAACAGCCTGGTCGGCTTCGGCGCCTTCGTCGAGAAATCGATCTCGCCGGCGCTGTGGTCGGCCGTGTTCGTGCCCGCGCTTTCGGCACCTTTGTGGCTCTATTGCGCGATCCTCGGGGCGCTGTTCCTGTATCGGTTTCGAGACCGGCCGAAGCGACATTTCCGACGCGGCTGACGCGCGCGGACGCCGTCGCGCCTTTTCGCCCCCCTTGTTCGATCCCTTGTTCGACCCCTTGTTCCCCGGGGGGCGGGCCGGTACTCTGTCGCCCCCACGGCCCGCCGCGCCGAACGCGGCGGAGAGGAGAGGTTTTGAACTACGTCAGCACCCGGGGCGCGGCCCCGGTTCTCGGTTTCGACGACGTGTTGCTCGCGGGGCTCGCCCCCGACGGCGGGCTGTACGTTCCCGAGAGCTGGCCGCGACTCGATCTCGACGCGCTCGGCGGCCTTTCTTACGCCGAGGTCGCGACCCGCGTCATGGCGCCCTTCGTCGCCGGCCGGATCGAGGCGGACGCCTTCGCCCGCATGGTCGCCGACGCTTACGCGGGCTTCGGCCACCCGGCGGTCGCGCCCTTGCGCCAAATCGGCGACAACGACTGGCTGCTCGAGCTGTTCCACGGCCCGACGCTCGCCTTCAAGGACTATGCGCTTCAGCTCGTCGGGCGGTTGTTCGACCATGTGCTCGCCGCGCGCGGGCGCCGGGTGACGATCGTCGGCGCGACCTCGGGCGACACCGGTTCGGCGGCGATCGAGGCGCTCCGCGACCGCGCCAACGTCGAGGTCTTCATTCTCCACCCCGAGGGCCGGGTCTCGGAGGTCCAGCGCCGCCAGATGACGACCGTCACGGCCGCCAACGTCCACAACATCGCGGTCGAGGGCAGCTTCGACGACTGCCAGGCGATGGTGAAGGCGATGTTCGCCGACGCCGATTTCCGCGACCGGCTCCGGCTTTCGGCGGTCAACTCGATCAACTGGGCGCGGGTGATGGCGCAGACGGTCTACTACGTCACCGCCGCGCTCGCGCTGGGCGCGCCGGGGCGCGCGGTCTCCTTCGCGGTGCCGACGGGCAACTTCGGCGACGTGTTCGCGGGCTATGTCGCGCGTCGCATGGGGCTGCCGATCGAGCGCCTCGTGATCGGGACCAACGCCAACGACATCCTCTATCGCCTGCTCGAGACCGGGCGCTACGACCGGGGCCGGGTCGTGCCGACCCTGAGCCCGAGCATGGATATCCAGGTTTCGAGCAATTTCGAGCGGCTTTTGTTCGACCTTTACGACCGCGACGGCGCCAGGATCGCGGCGCTGATGGCGGCGCTCGAGGCCGACGGCGGCTTCGCGGTCGAGGCCGGGCGGATCGAGGCCGCGCGCGCGCTGTTCGCGGCCTGTCGCTTCGACGACGACGCGACGCTCGCGGTGATCGGCGAGATCCATCGCGACTGCGGCATGCTGATCGACCCCCACACGGCGATCGGCATCGCCGCCGGGCGGGCACGGCGCGGCGCGGCGCGCACGCCCATGATCGCGCTCGCCACCGCGCATCCGGCCAAGTTCGCGGACGCGGTCGCGCGCGCCACCGGCGTTCGTCCCGCCCTGCCCGAGCGACTGGCGGATCTCGACCGACGCCCCGAGCGCGTGACGCGCTTGCCCAACAGCCTCGCCGCGGTGCAGGCTTTCATCGCCGAAAGGGGCATCGCCGAAAGGGGCATCGCCGAAAGGGGCATCGCCGAAACGAACATCACCGAGAAAGGAGACGGCGGCATGGAAAGCGACAACGGCGGCGCGGACGGGCCCGAAGCGGACAAGACCCGGGCGGGCCTGGCATGACAGCACCCACCGTCACGGTGCTGGACAACGGTCTGCGGGTGGTCAGCGCGCGCATGCCGGGGCTCGAGACCGCGGCGGTCGGAGTCTGGGTCAACGCCGGCGCGCGTTGCGAGACCGCCGCGACCAACGGCATCGCCCATCTTCTCGAGCACATGGCGTTCAAAGGCACGAAGCGCCGCGACGCGCTCGCCATCGCCGAGGAGATCGAGCAGGTCGGCGGCCACGTCAATGCCTACACCTCGCGCGAGTGCACCGCCTACGTGGCGCGGGTGCTGAAGGAGGACGTGGCGCTCGCGGTCGATATCCTCGCCGACATTCTCCAGCACTCGGTCATGCCCGAGGACGAGCTCGAACGCGAGCGCGAGGTCGTGATCCAGGAGATCGCCCAGGTCCACGATACCCCCGACGATCTGGTGTTCGACCTGTTCCAGGAGACCGCCTTTCCCGATCAGCCGCTCGGCCGCTCGATCCTCGGCACCGAGGAGACCGTGGCCGGTTTCTCGCGCGAGATGCTGATCGACCACATGACGCGCCACTACAGCGCCGGGCGCATGGTGGTGGTCGCCGCCGGGCATGTCGATCACGAGGCGCTGGTCGAGCTGGTCGCGACGGCCTTCGCCGATCTCGTCGATCTGCCGGCCGGTCCGGTCGCGCCCGCGACCTACGCCGGCGGCGACCGACGCCACGAGCAGACCCTCGAGCAGGTGCATCTGGTGCTCGGCCTCAAGGGCATCGCCTACGACGATCCCGACTTCTACGCCCAACAGGTGCTGGCCACGGCGCTCGGCGGCGGCATGTCGTCGCGCCTGTTCCAGGAGGTGCGCGAGAAGCGCGGGCTCGCCTATTCGGTTTTCGCCTTCGCCTCGTCCTATACCGACACCGGACTGTTCGGCGTTTACGCCGGGGCCGGGCGGCGCCAAGTGCGCGAACTCATCCCGGTGATCTGCGACGAGGTCGTCAAGATCGCCGACACGGTCACCGAGACCGAGCTCGACCGGGCGCGGGCGCAGCTCAAGGCCTCGCTCTTGATGTCGCTCGAAAGCCCGTCGGCGCGCTGCGAACAGATCGGCCGCCAGATGCTGGTCTTCGGCCGCCCGGTGCCGCCCGGTGAGATCATAGAGCGAATCGACGCGGTCGACGCGCCGATCCTGGCCCGCACCGCGCGGCGGCTAATCGGCGGCGGACCGCCGACGCTCACCGCGCTCGGCCAGATCGCCGAGGTCGAACCCTACGACCGCCTCGCCGGCCGCTTCGCCTGAGGTCGCCCAAGATCATGCTCGGCTTCCTGAAATCGCCGTCGCAGACGCCGGGCGCCGACGTGCTTCGGGCCGAGCGGCTTTACCTCCGCGCGCCCCGGACGGGGGACTGGAAGGCCTGGGCCGAGCTGCGCGGCGCCTCGCGCGCCTTTCTCGAACCCTGGGAGCCGACCTGGCCTCGCGACGCCCTGAGCCGCGCCGCCTTCCGCAACCGCCTTCAGCGCCAAGCGCGCGAGCTGCGCGACGGCACCGGCCATGGCTTCTTCCTGTTCCGAAACGACGACCACGCGCTGCTGGGCGGCATCACGCTCAGCAATATCCAGCGCGGCATCGCCATGTCGTGCAGCGTCGGCTACTGGGTCGGCGAGCGCCATGCCCGCCAAGGCGTGATGACCGAGGCGCTCGGCCGGCTTCTGCCGTTCGTGTTCGACAGTCTCGGTCTCCACCGCCTGGAGGCCGCCTGCCTGCCCGACAACCTCGCGAGCCAGGCGTTGCTCCACAAACTCGGCTTCGAGAAGGAAGGCTACGCGCGCGCGTACCTGCGCATCAATGGCCGTTGGCACGACCATCTTCTGTTCGCGCTTCTGGCGAGCGATTTCCGCGCGCGCCGCGTGAACGGGAAAGCGCGCGCAACGCGCCCCTCCTCGACCGGCTCGGATAAGAGAGAGGCTTAGGCGCGGCCGGCGGTCGCCGACAGGAGCGACGGATCGATGCCCAGCTTATGGATCGCCTGCCGCCACTTGCCCTCGAGATCGGGGCCGAAGATCAGCTCCTCGTCGGGCGGCACGTGGAGCCAGCCGTTGGCCTGGATCTCGGCGTCGAGCTGCCCGGGCGCCCAACCGGCGTAGCCGAGCGCGAGCAGGCTGCGGCGCGGACCGGAGCCGGTCGCGATCGCGCGCAGCACGTCGATGGTCGCCGACAGCGCGATGCCGTCGTTGATGACCAGCGTCGAGTCCTGAACGTAGTCGTCGGAATGCAGCACGAAGCCGCGTCCCGATTCGACCGGTCCGCCGAAATGCACCCGAATCGCCTCGCTGGCCGAGCCGGGCTCGATGTTGAGTTGGCGCAGAAGGTCGGGGAAGGTAATCGAATCGACGAGCTTGTTGACGACCAACCCCATCGCGCCCTCCGAGCTGTGGGCGCAGAGATAGATGACGGACTTGGCGAACCGCGGATCGGACATCTGGGGCATGGCGACGAGCATCTGCCCTTCGAAATAACCGGCCTGTCCGTTCTGCATGCGTTCTGTTTCGCTCATCTCCTGATCGTCGCGGGGGATCCCGCCTTCCTTGTGAGTCCTAATATCTCATATAAGTGACACGGGCTCATCAAGAAACTATATACCTCCCTGGGGCCGGCGCCAGTCATGACCGCCGCGCCCCGCCGGGTCCATCCCTTCGGGAGAGGTCATGGCGACCGCCCCAGTCCCCGCCCTCGGGCGCGCAATCCTTTCCTTCTTCGCGATCCTGGCGGTCGTCGCGGGGGCCGTGGGCACGGCGCGCGCGAGCGCCGGCGCGAGCAACTGGGATCGAACCGAGACCACCGAAGTTCGCCTGATTTCGGCGCAACGGGCACTCGGGCCGAGCGGCCAGGCGACCCTCGGCCTTCAGATTCGCCTGGCCGAGCACTGGAAGGTCTATTGGCGCTCGCCCGGCGACGCGGGCTATCCGCCGTCGATCGATTGGCAGGGCTCGGAAAACCTCGAGAGCGCCGAAATGGCCTGGCCCGCGCCCACCCGCTTCATCCAGTTCGGCGATCTGGTCACCAACGGCTATGCCGACGAGGTGGTGTTTCCCCTCGCGATCAAGGCCCGCGATCCCGGCAAGCCGCTGCGCCTGCGCGCGGTCGTCGATTACGCGGCCTGCGCCGATATCTGCGTGCCCATGACCGCGACGCTCGATTTCGAGCTGCCGGCGGGCGCGGCCGCGCCGACCGTGTTCGCGCCGCTGATCGCGCGCTTCCAGGCGCGCGTACCGGGCGCCGAGGGAAGCGGCGGCCTCGCGATCGAAAGCGCCGAGGTCGCGGGAACCGGCGCCGACCGGATCCTGCGGGTCCGCGCGCGGGCCGCCCCGCCCTTCGCCGCGCCGCTCCTGTTCGTCGAGGGGGACGAGGCGCGGGCCTTCGGCGCCTCCGAGGCCGAGCTCGCCGACGGCGGCGCGCGCGTCGTCCTGCGCGTGCCGGCGCCCGAGGGGCGCAAGCGAGAGCCGCTGGTCGGCGTGCCTCTCACCCTGACGCTGGTCGACGGCGGGCGCGCGGTCGAGCAGAACCTGACCGCCACCGCCGGAGCGGCCGAGGGGCCGCGCCTCGCGACGCTCGCGACGATGCTAGCGCTGGCGCTTCTCGGCGGATTGATCCTCAACGTCATGCCCTGCGTGCTGCCGGTACTGTCGCTCAAGCTGATGGGCGTGGTCGGACAGGGGGGCGTCGCGCGGCGGCGCATCGCGCTCCGCTTCCTCGCCACCGCCGCGGGCATCGTCGTCTCGTTCCTGGCGCTCGCCGGGCTCGCCGTCGGGCTCAAGGCGGCGGGGCTCGCCGCCGGCTGGGGCATTCAGTTCCAGGAACCCGCCTTCCTGATCGCCCTGGTGATCGTGCTGACGCTGTTCGCCTGCAACCTCTGGGGCTGGTTCGAGGTGCCGCTGCCGGCGTCGATCGCGACGCGCGCGGCGCGCGGGCGCGGCGACGGCATCCTCGGCCATTTCGCGAGCGGCGCGTTCGCGACCCTGCTGGCGACTCCCTGCTCGGCTCCCTTCCTCGGCACCGCCGTGAGCTTCGCGCTCGCCCGCGGGCCGGGCGAGATCGTCGCCGTGTTCGCCGCGCTCGGGGTCGGCATGGCGACGCCTTTCCTCGCGGTCGCGGCCTTCCCCGGCCTCGCCCACAAGCTACCTCGCCCCGGCCCCTGGATGGAGACCCTGAAGCGGGTTCTCGGCGTCCTGCTCGCGGGCACCGCGATCTGGTTGATCACGGTTCTGGGCGCGCAGGCGGGCGTCATGCCGGCGCTCGCCGTCGGGCTGGTCATGATCGCGGCGGCGGTTCTTCTCTGGGCCGGGCGCGCGCGGCTCCCGCGCGCGGCGCTGGCGGCCGGACTCGCGGCGCTGGCGGTCCTCGCCTTCGCCGCCCCCTCGCTGGTCGCGCGCGAGACGGCGCTCGCCGCCGAGGGAAGCGCCCGGAAAGGCGCGGGCGCCGAGGCCGCGTTCTGGCGGCCCTTCGAGCCCGAGGCGATCCCGGCTTTGGTCGCGAGCGGCAAGACCGTGTTCGTCGACGTGACCGCCGAATGGTGCCTGACCTGCAAGTTCAACGAGGCCACGGTGCTGAGCCGCGCGGCGATCCTCGATCGGCTGGGGGATGCGAACGTCGTCGCCATGCGCGCCGACTGGACCCGGCCCGACGACCGGATCGCCGCCTATCTCGAAACCTTCGATCGCTTCGGCATTCCGTTCAACGCGGTCTACGGGCCGGCGGTGCCGCGCGGCCTGGCGCTGCCCGAGCTGCTGACCGAGGACCTCGTGATTCAAGCCTTCGCGCGCGCCGGAACTCGGTTCGCGAAGGCGCCGTAGGCACGGCCCCTGGCCTTGCGCGTGCTTGCGCCCTAACCTATCGAAGAGACGAAAACGATCCCCGCGGCCACGGCCGCGCTTCACGACCGGGAGGATAAGACGAGACCATGACGATCAAGGTAGGCGACCGAGTTCCCTCCGTAACGTTCTATCGCATGACCGACGACGGGCCCGCGCCCGTGACCTCGGACGAGCTGTTCAAGGACAAGCGCGTCGCGCTATTCGCGCTGCCGGGCGCGTTCACGCCGACCTGCTCGGCCCAGCATCTGCCGGGCTATGTCGCGGCGGCCGACCGGCTCGCCGAGAAGGGCGTCGATACGATCGCCTGCGTCTCGGTCAACGACGCCTTCGTCATGGGCGCCTGGGGCCGCGACCAGAAGGTCGGCGACAAGGTCCTGCTGCTCGCCGACGGCAGCGGCGACTTCACGCGCGCCGTCGGGCTCGAGCTCGACCTCTCGGCGCGCGGATTCGGCCTGCGCTCGCAGCGCTACTCGATGCTGGTCGAGGACGGCGTGGTCAAGGCGCTGCACCTGGACGCGAGCGGCGCGCTCGAAACCAGCGACGCCGAGACCCTGCTGGGCGATCTGTAGGCCCCGGCGAATCTACGACGCGCGGCCCTTGGGGTCGCGCGTCTTTTCCTTCTTGGCGGCGCCGCATCCGTTCTTGAGATAGGGCGCCATGCCGCGCCGCGCGAGCGCGTCGGCGCGCTCGTTCCCGGCGTCGCCCGCATGGCCCTTGACCCAGCGCCACTCGACCCGGTGACGGGCGAGCGCCGCGTCGAGCCTTTGCCAAAGATCGACGTTCTTGACCGGCTTGCGGGCCGCCGTCTTCCAACCGTTGGCCTTCCAGCGGTGGATCCAGCGGGTGATGCCGTCCTTGAGATAGACGCTGTCGGTATGAAGGCGCACGGCGACCGGACGGCTGAGGGTTTCGAGCGCCCGGATCGCGGCCGTCAGCTCCATGCGGTTGTTGGTGGTCTCGGGCTCGCCGCCCTCGATCTCGCGCGTCTCGCCGCGCCAGGAGAGCACCGCGCCCCAGCCCCCCGGCCCCGGATTTCCCGAGCAGGCTCCGTCGGTATAGATATCGACCGGCGGATCGTCGCCGTCGGCCGCGCCGCCCTTGGGCCCGTGGTCCGCTTCGCTCATGCGAGCCCGTAGGCCGCGGGGCCGTCGACGCCCTGATGGAAGCGGAGCTTGTGGAGGTATTCGAGCGGGTCCTTGGGCCGCACCAGCGCGCCCTCGACCTGGTTGAGCCAGTCATAGAGCCGGGTGAGCAGAAAGCGCAGCGCCGCGCCGCGCGCGAGCAGCGGCAGCGCCGCGATCTCGACCGGCGACAACGCGCGATGCGCGCGATAGCTCGACAAAAGCCGGCGCGCCTTGGTCACGTTGAACTCGCCGCGCCGCTCGAAGCACCAGGCGTTCAGGCAGACCGCCAGGTCGTAGGCGAAGAAGTCGTTGCAGGCGAAGTAGAAGTCGATCAGCCCG
>CAZHDF010000149.1:0-8458 GCA_964531525.1 uncultured Alphaproteobacteria bacterium
CACCGGTCAGACCTTCATATCGGCGTTGAAGTCGTCGATGTCGGTGTCGGCGAGGCGGTTGAGGTAGTTGGTGAACGTGCAATGGGCGATCTCGCCGATCACCTCGAGCATTTCGCGCTCGCTCGCGCCGCGCCGCTTGAACGCCTCGAACTCGTCGTCGGGGAGCTTGCCCTTGGTCTCGACGAGCCGGCGCGTGAGCTCCAGGATCAGCCGGCCGCGCTCCCAGCCGGGCGCGCGATCCTCGATGATGGCGCGGATGTCGTCGTCCGGGATCCCCGCCTCGCGCGCGCCGCCGATATGGGCCGGCACGCAGTAATGACAGCCGTTTCTCGCCGCGAGATAGAGATCGATCACCTCGCGATCCTTGGCATCGAGGCTCGTCTTCCGAAGGCCGTGCCACAGCCCATGGAAGGTTTCGAGAAGGGCCGGCGAATGCGCCATGACGCGCAGCAGGTTCCAGTCGCGCGACCAGGATTGGCGGAACCGTCGCAGCGTGGCGGCGGCGCGGCCGCCGACCTCGTCGTCGTCGAGAAGCTTGATGCGCGCCATGTCTAGGGCCTCCCTTCGTAAGGTCTCGCCGCCTCGAGGGCGGCGGAGCGGCTTCGCTCAGCCGCGCTCCGCCTTTTCGAGCCAGGCGCGGATGATCGCCACGTGTCGAGCCGCGCCATAGCTCGGGAAATGTCCGCCGTGGACCACCCGGACCGGAAAATCGAGCAACCGCTTCATGCTGGCGTAGTAGTCCGCAGCGTCGGAGTGATAGAGGTCCTCGACGAGCGGCCCGTCATAGACGATATCGCCCGAGAACAGGATCCCCGTGGCGGCCTCCCAAAGCGCGATCCCGCCCGGCGAATGCCCCGGCGTGTGGACGACCTCGAAACGGCGGTCGCCGAGGTCGATGAGATCGCCGTCCTCGACCAGCCGGGTGGCCGGCGCCGCCTTCACCGCATAGGTCGTCGAGGTATAGGGCGCGGGCGGCAGGGCCGTGAAAATATCGTCGGTCACGTAGCGATCCGAGAGGGTCCCGGCGGGGGTCGGGCGCGCGAGCAGCTCGGCCTCGGCCGGATGCACGAGGCGCTCGTCGAATTCGTGATGGCAGCCGATATGGTCGAAATGCGTGTGGCTCGCCACCGCGAGACAGGGCTTTTCGGTCACCAGCGGCACCCGCTCGCGCAGGCTCACGACGCCCATGCCGCTGTCGACCAGCAGGTCGCGATCGCGACCGCGAACATGCCAGATGTTGCAGCGGTAGAACTCCTTGACGAAGGGCTCGCCGATCCGGGTGACGTCGTCGCCGACACGCCTGATTTCGTACCAGTCCTCGGCCCGCGCTCTGTTCAAATCCGTCATGCCTCCCCGGCTTGCCGCACGTCCGGCAGAACGACCACGTCGGCGGGCGCGAGGCGAACGGAAACCGCATCGCCCACGCCTATTCTCATCGATTGCGGCAAATGGGCCGTGAGGACCATTTCGGGGTCGGCCTCGAGCGCGAGGTGGCAACGGCGATAGGTGCCGAAGAAGGCTTCGTCGACGACCCGCGCCGGCCCGAGATCGAGCGTTCCGGCCGCCGCGAGATCGGGACGGATATGCTCGGGCCGGATGCCCAACCGCACCTTGGTCCCCGGGCGCGGATCGCGCGCCCCCATGGCCGACGGCGGCAGATCGAAGCCGCCGAACGCGGTCGCGATCCCGAGCGAGCCGCCGCCGGCGGTCTCGATCGTGCCCTCGATGAAATTGATCTCGCCCATGAAGCCGGCCGAGAACAGGCTTTTCGGGCGCAGATAAATCGCTTCCGGCGTCCCGACGTCCTCGATCACGCCCTGGTTCATGACGATGATGTCGTCGGCGATCGCCATGGCCTCTTCCTGGTCGTGGGTGACATGCACGAAGGTCGTGCCGACCCGCTTTTGGATGCTCTTGAGCTCGTCCTGCATCTGACGGCGCAGCTTGAGATCGAGCGCGCCGAGCGGCTCGTCGAGCAAGAGCACGTCGGGCTCCACGGCAAGGGCGCGGGCCAGCGCGACCCGTTGCCGCTGGCCGCCCGACAATTCATGCGGCTTCTTGCGGAACGCGCCCTTCAGGCCGACCAACTCGAGCAGGTCGCGCACCCTGGCGTCGCGTTCGGCGCGGGCGATCCCGCGCATGCGCAGCCCGAAGCCGACGTTGTCGCCGAGCGACATATGCGGGAACAAGGCGTAATCCTGAAATACCGTCGTCGTCGCCCGCTTCGCCGGCGGCAGCAGGGTCACGTCCTTGCCGCCGATCAGAACCTTGCCTTCCGTCGGGGTCAGGAACCCCCCCAGGATGGACAGAAGGGTGGTCTTGCCGCAGCCCGACGGCCCCAGAAGCACCGCGAAGCGAGCGGCCTCGATCGTCAGATTCAATCCGCTCAGGGCCGTGAACTCGCCGAACCGGTGGGTCACGCCGCGGACTTCGATCCTTGCCGTCATTCCTTCCTGGCCCTTCCGAAAACGGCGACCTCCAGCACCACGAACGCGACGATCGAAATCAAGAACACGACGCTGCCGACCGCGTTGGTCTTGGGATTGAGGCCCGAGCGCAACAGGCTCCAGATCTCGACCGGAAGCGTGACATCGAACCGCGAGAGCAAGAACGCGATGATGAACTCGTCCCAGGAAAACGTGACCGACAGGAAATAGCCGGCCATGATCGCCGGAAACAGCATCGGCGCGGTGACCAGCGTCATTACCTGCCATTCGCGCGCGCCGAGGTCGCGCGCCGCGCGCTCGATGTTGATCTGATGATCCCCCAACTGGCTGTAGATGATGGCGAAGCACAAGGGCGTGTTGATCACCACGTGACCGATCCCGACGGTCCACAGGGAGCGCGGCACGCCTAGATTGTTGAACATGATCAGAAGCCCCACAGCGATAATCAGATAGCTCACCGTCAGGGGCGCCGTGATCAACGCTCGCAGCATGCCCGACGCCGGCAGCCTGTGGCGCGCCAGCCCGTAGGCGGCGATGAACCCCAGAAAGCTGGCAACGGTGGAGGAAACCGTCGCCACCACCAGCGAATTGATCAAGGCATCGACAAGCTTGCCGTCGGACAACACGGCCTCGTACCACTTGAGGGACGGGCCGTTGAAGGGCGGGATGGGAAGCCGCCCGCCCTGAAAGGAAAACAGCACCAGGACCACCACGGGCAGAAAGATGAACCCGTAGGCGACGACCACGTAGAGCCCGCTGGCGACCGTGAGAAACCGCCTCGTCATCACGCGCGTTCCAGCCTCAGCCACTTGGCGCACAACAGATAAACGATCGTCACCACCGCCATCAGGATGATCGACAACGCCGAGGCGGTCGGGAAGTCCGCGCGCCGGCCAATCTGCAACATGATGATCTGGGGTAGGACCAACTCGTTGTTGCCGCCGAGAATCTGCGGCGTGATGTAGTCGCCGATGCCCAAAACGAACGTCAGGAACGCGCCGACCATGATGCCGGGAACCGTCAGCGGCAGGATGACGTGAACGAAGGTCTGAAACCCGTTGGCGCCGAGGTCGGCCGCCGCGCGCCGGTAGTTGGGCGAAAGCTGCACGAGGTTCGCATAGATCGTCAGGGTCAGCAGCATGACGAAGAAATGGACGAAGCCGATGACCGTGGCGGTCCGCGTCGAGACCAGGGCGAGCGGCTCGTCGATCAGGCCGATGCCCATGAGGGTCTGGTTGACGATGCCGTTATGCGCCAGCACCAGAAGCCAGGAATAGGACCGCACCACATAGGAGGTCCAGAAAGGAAGGATCGCGAGGATCAACGCCAGGCGCTGCCAACGCCGCGGCACCCGCTCGGCGATGATCCAGGCGAGCGGGTAGGCCAACAGCACCGAGATCACGGTGACCGTGAGCGTGATCTCGATGCTGTTGACCAGCCCGTCGATGAAATGCGCCTTGGAGAAAAAGGCCAGATAGCTGTCCAGCCCCCAACTCCGCACGATCTTCATGCCGACCCGCTTCCACAGGCTCATGGCCACCATGAAGGCGAACGGCACGACGAAAAACGCGCCGGTCCACAGTAGGGTCGGGAGAACGAACGCCCAAGCCTTCAGGCGTTCGCGCTCCTCCGGCCTTGCGATGAACGCCATGGCCCCTTTCCGCCGCGGGTCGTTTCGACCGTCGCGTCGTCTATTGCTGCAAGAACTCGGTCCAGATGTCCTGCATCTTGGCGTCGAGCTCCGCGCTCGGCGCCGGGTAGAGCTGCGCGCGGGCCAGATAATCCTTCTGGTCGTCCCACCGCAGGGCCGCTTTTTGCTGCGCCGTCAAATACGCTCCGGCCTTCCTGTTGGCGGGCATCGCCCAGTAGCACGACGACGTCGCGAGGCGCGCCTGGCCTTCGGGGCTCAGGATGTATTTGACGAACTTGAGCGCCAGCGCCTTTTTCTTCGAGGTCGCGAACACGCCGATGGATTGCGACCAGCGCACCCCGCCCTGGCGTGGAATCACCCAATCGAGATTCGGCTTCTCCGCCGTGAGGCCGGCCGTCACCCACTCGCCGCCGCCGACCAGGATATCGACCTCGCCGGTCGAGATCGCGGTCTGGCTCGCCGTCACGTCGCTGACCTGCTTGGCCTCCTTCTTGAGCCGGAACAGCGTCTCCTTGATGGCCGGCAGGTCGGCCTCGCTCAGATCGGCGGTCTTGATGCCCAGGCCGACGGCGACCAGGCCCATCACGGGAAGATAATAATCGTAGACCGCGATCCGGCCCTTGTACTTGTCGCTCCAGAGGACCGTCATGTCGTCCATGTCGGCCGGGTCGACGGTCTCCTTATTGAATGAAATCGTGTTGTAGCCGAACTTTTCCGAAATGGCGTAGGTCTTGCCGTCCTTGGTGTGGTTCTTCGCCATGACCAGCTCGGGGAACAGATCGGCGGTCGGCAGCTCGTCGGCCGGCAACGGCGCCAGAATCCCCGCCTCCACGACGCGCGGCACGTCGATGCCGTCGACCACGAACACGTCCCAATCGCCGGGCTGCGACTGCTCGATGATGGAAAGGGCGGTTCCGGTGCCCTCGTAATCCTTCAAATTGACCTTGACGCCGTTGGCCTTCTCGAACGGCTCGATCAGGGCCCGGTCGGTATGGTCGCACCAGACGAGGGCGTTCAACTCCTCGGCCGCGAATGCGGGGCCCGAGGCGAGCGCCATCGACGCCGTCAAGATCGTCCCGGCCAGCCATCCCCTTGCATGAAGACTCATGCAACATGTAACGCCAGGCATCGTGATTCTCCTTCCCTTGATTATCATTGTTCCGCTGCGCGCGGAAACGGCCGCAATATTGGTATTGCAGCTTCAAGCCCTCGATGTTACAAGTAAATTTAGAGTTGTCAATAAAATTGGAGCCAACTCTAAATACACCGCTTCATGCCCGGATCGCCGCGAATGGGACTCCGCGAAAAGCAGAAATCGAGCCGCCGAAAGCGCATCGCGAGCGCGGCCAAGAAAATCTTTCGGGAAACCGGCTTCGACAAGGCCCGGATGGAGGCGATCGCCGAGGAGGCCGACGTCTCCGTGGCGACGGTCTACAACTATTTCAGCACCAAATCGGATCTTCTGCTGGAGCTGTTCCTGGAAGCGGACCTGGCCATCTCGAGCGATATCGAGCGCCTGACCGCGACCCCGCCCGACGACCCGGTCGAGGGCATCACGCGCATCTTCTGCACCGTGACCCATCGGTCCTGGGACCAACTGGGGCGGGAGAACTGGCAGCATGTCGTGGCCCACTCCATCCTCCAGGGCGACTCGCTTCTGGGGGCGCGCTATCACGACGTCAACCGGCTGCTGCGCGAGCGGCTCACCCGATTCCTCGAGGTCCTGCGAGACCGCGGCCGGCTCCCGGCCGAAACCGACTGCGGCGCGCTCGGCCGGGTTTTGTTCCGCCTGGAAGGCATGCTCTATATCGAGTTCCTGTCGGACGAAACGATAACCTTCGAGGACTACGAGCGCCAGTTGCGCGAGGACGTCGGCCTCGTCATCCGGGGCGTTGTCGGGCACTTCGCGTCGCCGGACCGATCGCGCTAACATGGCCGCCGCCGAAACCCGGGTGCCGGTCGCGTAAAGAGGCCGATCGCTCATGCCCGCCGCATCCCATCCGCTCGCGCGCGATCTCGACCGCACCGTCGCCGCTCTCGGCGCGGGCGATCTCGCCACCGCCGATCGTCTGGCGCGGCGGCTCCTGAAACGGGCGCCGGGGCATCCGGCGGTCCTTCACCTCGGCGGTCTCGTCGCCCGCTATCGCGGTCGCCTGGCCGAAGCCGTCGATCTTCTGCGCCGCGCCGCCGCGCTCGAAACCCACAACCCGGACCTGCGCCACAACCTGGCCGAATGCCTGCGCGCGGCCGGACGCGGCGAGGAGGCCGCGCGAGTCTACGAAAAGGCCCTGGCGATCGACCCCCGGCTCGACGCGTCTTGGATCGGGCTCGGCGACCTCGCGCGCGCGCGCGGCGCGCCCGAGGAGGCCGAGGCCGCCTACCGCCGCGCTCTCGCGCTCGCTCCCACCGCGCCCGCGGCCTGGAACGGACTGGGCCTCGCCCTTCACGAACGCGGCATGATCGCCGAGGCCGCCGATTGCTGGCGGCGCGTGGTGGCGATGGCCCCCGAAACGGCCGAAGCCTGGAGCAACCTTGGGCTCGCGCTTCGCTCGCTGGGACGCGCCGATGAAGCGATGGCCGCGCTTCTCGAAGCCTTTTCGCGCAAATCCGAGATCGTCGACATTCGCCGCAATGTCGCCTCCTGCCTCAAGAACCGAGCCGTCGAGCGGTCGACGCCGAAGCTTCGCGAAGCCGTGATCGCCTGCCTCGAAACGCCTGGGATCGACACCCAAACGCTGATTCCGGCGGCGCTCGGCGTGCTCGCCGACGGCCCCGGCGCAAAGGCTCTGGCGGCGGTCGAAAACGACGCCGACGACGACACCGTCCTTTCCGCCTGCATGGCGCTATGGCGCGACCCGCTGTTCCTCGCGACGCTCGAAAGCGGTTTCGTCGTCCGTCCCGACTGGGAACGATTGCTCACCCGGCTGCGACGCGCCGCGCTGCTCGCGCCCGGCGGCGTTCCCTCCGCGGTCGTCGTCGCGCTGGCGCAGCAATCTTTCATCAACGAGTTCGCCTTCTGGGCCGAGGCGGACGAAACGGCGGCGGCCGAGCGCCTCGCCGCGTCGCTGACGGAAGCGGAACCGGTCGATGAGGCGGCGCTCGCGCGGCTCGCCATGTACCGGCCGCTCGACGCGCTGGGCGCGACGCTTCTCGCGGTGCCGGACGCGGCCTGGAGCCCGGCGTTCCGACGCTTCCTCAATCGCGCCCTGCGCGCACCGGCGGAAGAACGCCGTCTCGCCGCCGCCATTCCCGAGCTCGTCGACGGTAACGGCGATGGCGATGACGTGGTTCGCGTGCGAGCGATGTACGAGGAAAATCCCTATCCACGATGGCTGAACGCCGGAAGCCGCGCCCCGCGCCCCGTCTTCGCCATACTTGCGGAGCTTTTCCCTCATTTCACACCGCCCGACGCGCGCGACGGGCCGGTGCGGGTGCTGATCGCCGGGTGCGGTACCGGCAAGCAAGCGATCGATGCGGCGACGCGCTATGCCGACGCCCGCGTCCTCGCCGTCGATCTGTCGCGGGCGAGTCTCGCCTATGGGCTGCGCATGGCGCGCGCGCTCGGCGCGCGGGAGATCGACTTCCGCCGCGGCGATTTCCGGCACATCCCCATCGAAAGCGGCCCCTTCCACGTCATCGAGTGCACGGGCGTGCTTCACCATCTCGGCGGCAAGGCGGTCGCGCTTGCCGCTTGGGAGCGGCTCGCCGCCCTGCTGGCGCCGGACGGCGTTATGAAGATCGGGCTTTACAGCACCGAAGCCCGCCGCCACGTCGAGGCCGCCGCCGCCTTCGCGGCCGCCGGGAGCTATCCGCCGACCCCCGAAGGCGTCCGCCGACTCCGCCACGACATCGCGCGCCTTCCGTCCGATCGGATCGAACGGCGGGTGTTGGAAAATCGCGACTTCTACGCCGCCAGCACATGCCGCGACCTGATTTTTCACGTTCAGGCCCATACCTACGATCTCGACGAGATCGCCGCCGCGATCGCGCGACTCGATCTTCGCTTCCTGGGATTCGAGCTCGGCGACCCCGAGACCGTCGCCGCCTACCGCGCCGCCAATCCCGAGGACGAGACCTTGACCGACCTCGGGCGCTGGCGCCGGTTCGAGGAGGACCACCCCGAAACCTTCATGGGCATGTATCAGTTCTGGCTCCGAAAGGCGTGACGACGCGAGACCGCGCGTCCGCGCGGCCGGCCGAAAAAGTTCTCGCCTTCGCGGTTCCGGCGTGATTCCCTGTTCCGGACTTGGAGAGGGGAAACGCCATGCGGGGCGAGGATCGAGAGCGCGACCGACGAGGCGACCGCCCGTGAAGATCGCCGACGCCAAGACCTATGTCGTCGCCAACCCGCCGCCGCACT
>CAZHDF010000150.1:0-8367 GCA_964531525.1 uncultured Alphaproteobacteria bacterium
TTACACCGCGAGCGCCATGCCGTCGCGGCCCGGATCGGCGCCGCCGACGAGACGGCCGTCGTGGTCGGCGATCCCGTGGACGGCGGCGGTGGTATAGCTCAAATAGCTGCGCGCGACTTGGTAACCCCGGGCCTCGACCTCGCGGGTGACATAGCGCGGGATTCGGTTGCACACGTCGATCACGTCCGACGTCGCCGAGAAGCGCGGCGCGCCCACCGCGTCCGACATCGACATGCCGAAATCGACCACGTTGAGGATCGCCTGCAACACGCCCATGGTGATCTGGGTGCCGCCCGGCGCGCCGATGACGATATGCGGGCGCTCGCCCTCGAAGACGATGGTCGGCGCGATCGCGCTGAAGCGGCTCTTGCCCGGTTCGATCGAGCCGGTGCGGCCCGGGCGCGGATCGAACACCGCCATGCAGCCGTTGTACATGAAGCCGAGTCCCTCGGTGATCACCCCCGACGGCATGCCGAGCGAGTGCGTCATCGATACCGCGCCGCCGTCCCGGTCGATCACCGAGACATGGGTGGTGTTGGGCTGCTCGGCGCCGCGCTCGAGGCGCGGCACATGGACGACCTCGCCCGCGCGGATCGCGTCGGCGGCTTCCTGGGCATAGGCCTTGTCGATCAGGCGCGCGACCGGAACCTCGACGAAGGCGGGATCGCCGACATGGGCGTCCTTGTCGACGGTCGCGCGCTTCATCGCCTCGCAGAGGACGCGGATGTACTCGGCCGAGTTGTGGCCGAGCGCGGCGAGGTCGAAGTTCTCGAGGATGTTGAGCATCTCGACCAGCATGATCCCGCCGCCGGGCGGGTTGTTGGTGGCGACGCGCAGGCCCCGGTACTCGCCCCACAGGGGCTCGCAATGCCGGGTGCGGTAGGCGGCGAGATCCTCGCCGCTCAACAGCCCGCCGCCGCGCTTCATGTCGGCGTCGATCGCCTCGGCGATCTCGCCCCGGTAGAACACCTCGGCGCCACCCTCGGCGATCCGGCGCAGGGTGCGCGCGAGGTCCCGGTTGACGATTCGGCTGCCGGGCTTGAGCGGCGCGCCCTCGGCGTCGCAGTAGAGCCGCCGGCCGCTCGCCGTCAGGCGCAGCCGCTCGGCGTTGGGCACCCGACCCATGTCGTCGTCCTCGGTCCAGAAGTGGTGGACATGGGGGCGCACCATGTAGCCGCGCTCGGCCCATTCGATCGCCGGCTGGACCACCGCGCGCCAGGGTAGGGCGCCGAACTCCTCGACCGCCTCCCAATAGGCGAGCAGGCTGCCCGGCACGGTGATCGACTGATAGCCGAGATCGTTGACCCGGCCCTGGAGGATGAAGCCGAAGCCGTCGCGCGCCTCGCCCTCGATCCGGTCGGCCCACATCTCGGGCGTCGCCGCCGCCGGCACCCGGCCGTGGAAATCGATGAAGCGGTGGACGCCGCGCTTGGGCAGGAAGATCTGAAGGCTGCCGAAGCCCGCGATCCCCGCCATCAATGGGTCGACCACGCCCTGGACGAGGCCGCAGGCGATGGCCGCGTCCACGCAGTTGCCGCCCGCCTTCAGGACCAGCGCCCCGGCCTCGACCGCCTCGGGCTGCGGCGCGACGATCATTCCCTGGGCCATGTGCTCTCCCCTTGTCCAGGCTTCCCCCGCGCCAGTATGGGCGCGGCATTCCGTGCGCGCAATCGGGCCGCGCGGGCGCTATCCTGCGGGGCGGGGGAGCGAAAAGTCCGATCGCAGCGCGACGAGGAAAGGGGGAGGAGACATGGCCGAGACGACAACCGTCATCCGCGACGCCGATTGGGTGGTCGCCTGGGACGCGGACGTGGGCGGGCACCGCTATCTGAAGGGCGCCGACGTCGTCTTTCGCGGCGGCGAGATCCTGTTCGTCGGGCGGGGCTACGGCGGCGACGCCGAGGTCGAGATCGACGGGCGCGGGCGCATGGTCATGCCCGGGCTGGTCAATATCCACTGCCATCCGGCGTCCGAGCCGGGCAATCGCGGCATCCTCGAGGACACGGGCACGCCGGCGCTGGGGCAAAGCGGGCTTTACGAGTACATGCCCGCCTTCCGCCTGCCGGCCGAGGCGGCCGACGCCGCGACCCGCGTCGCCTTCGCCGAGATGCTGAAAAGCGGCGTCACCTGCGTGGCCGATCTTTCGGGCGCGCGGCCCGGCTGGGCCGACACCCTCGCCGCGACCGGCATCCGCGCGGTGCTCGCGCCCATGTACCGCTCGGCCGCCTGGCACACCGCCGACGGCCATTCGGTCGGCTATAGCTGGGACGAGGAGGCGGGGCGGCGCGGGCTCGAAGCGGCTATCGAGGTCGTGGACGCGGCGCGGGCGCATCCGAGCGGGCGGCTCGGCGGCATGCTCGCGCCGTCGCAGATCGACACCTGCACGCCCGAGCTTCTGCGCGCGAGCCTCGCGGCGGCGCGCGAGCGCGGCATTCGCCTACAGCTTCACGCCGCGCAGAGCGTCGTCGAGTTCAACGAGATGGTCCGCCGCCACGGGATGACGCCGATCGCCTGGCTCGACCGTATCGGCCTGCTCGGCCCCGACGTCATCATCGGCCACGGCATCTTTCTCAACGACCATCCCTGGCTGCACTACCCCCATGCGGAGGATTTCGCTCGCCTCGCCGCGTCGGGCGCGTCGGTCGCCCATTGCCCGGTCAACTTCGTGCGCCGGGGGATCGGGCTCAACACGCTCGGGCGCTATGTCGCGGCGGGGATCGCCGTCGGCCTCGGCACCGACACCTTCCCCCACAACATGATCGACGAGATGCGCGCCGCCTGCCACGCGGCGCGCATGGTGGCGGGCGACCTTCGCGCCTGCTCGACGACCGATGCCTTCGACGCCGCGACCTTGGGCGGCGCGCGGGCGCTGGGGCGCGACGATATCGGCCGGCTCGCCCCGGGCTGCAAGGCCGATCTCGCGCTGGTCGATCTCGCCCATCCCGCCATGCGCCCGGTGCGCGACCCGATCCGCAGCCTGATCCATTCGGCGTCCGACCGGGCGGTGCGCGACGTCTACGTGGGCGGTCGCCAAGTGGTGCGCGACGGCGTGCCGCTCGCCATCGACCTCGACGCCGCGCTCGACACGGTCGCCGAAGCCCAGGCCGAGGCGCTCGCCCGGGTGCCCGAGCGCGATTGGGCGGGGCGCGCGGCCGAGGAGATGTCGCCGCTGGTCTATCCGGTCGGAGAAGTTTGATGCCTGAAGGGGTGTCGGGCTTTTGGCCCTAATCTTCGCCGTCGATGCGCCCGCGCCCGCGCTTCACGTCGGCGCGGCGGTGCTTGGCGGCGAGTCGTCGTTCGCGCGCTCCCCTGCTCGGTCGGGTCGGGCGTCGGGGGCGAGGCGGGATGGCCGCTTTTCGGATCAGGGCGACGAGCCGGTCGATCGCGTCCTCGCGGTTGCGCTCCTGGCTGCGGAAACGCCGGGCGTCGATCACCAGCACGCCCTCGGCGTTCATCCGCCGCCCGGCGAGACGCCGCAGCCGGGCGCGCACCGCGTCGGGCAGCGCCGGCGAGCGCGCGACGTCGAAACGGAGCTGCACGGCGGTCGCGACCTTGTTGACGTTCTGCCCGCCCGGCCCCGAGGCCCGGATGAAATGAACCTCGATCTCGCGCGGATCGATCGCGATCTGGTCGGTGACGTGGATCATGGAAAAACGCCCGGGGGTAACGACCCGGGAAAAAATGGTCGGAGTGAGTGGATTCGAACCACCGGCCCCCGCCTCCCGAAGACGGTGCTCTACCAGGCTGAGCTACACTCCGACGCCGCGCGGGGCAACGTATAGCGCCATCGCGGCCGGGCCGCAAGCCGCCCGAATAATTGATGATAACAGGTTGTCGGCGCCGACCCGGGCCGGCGACGATTTAATGGATCTAATAGGCGCGCTCGATGCAGAAATCGACGATCTCGCGCAGCACCGAGCGACTCTCGCTTTCCGGGAAGATGTCGAGGGCGTCGCGCGCGACCTTGCCGTAATGGCGCGCGCGCTCGACCGTGTCGCGGAGCGCGCCCCGGCGTTGCATGAGCCGGATGGCGTGCTCGAGGTCGCCCGGCCGGCGTTCGTCGTCCTCGAGGGTGCGCCGCCAGAAGCTGCGTTCCTCGGCGTCGCCGCGGCGGAAGGCGAGCACCACGGGGAGCGTGATCTTGCCGTCCTCGAAATCGTCGCCCACGGTCTTGCCGAGCGTCGCCTGCTGGGCCGAGTAGTCGAGCACGTCGTCGATGAGCTGGAAGGCGATGCCGAGGTTCATGCCGTAGCTTTCGAGCGCCTCCTCCTCGAGCGAGGGGCGCTCGGCGACCACCGCGCCCAGGCGGCTCGCGGCCGCGAACAGGGTCGCGGTCTTGGCCTTGATGACCTCGAGATAGGCGGCTTCGCTGGTCTCGGTGTCGTTCGAGGTGACGAGTTGGAGAACCTCGCCCTCGGCGATGATGGCCGAGGCGTCGGACAGGATCTTGAGCACCCGCAGCGAGCCGTCGGAAACCATGAGTTGGAACGAGCGGCTGAACAGGAAGTCGCCGACCAGCACGCTCGGCTTGTTGCCCCAGACCGCGTTGGCGGTCGCCGCGCCGCGCCGCAGATCGCTCTTGTCGACCACGTCGTCGTGAAGCAGCGTGGCGGTATGGATGAACTCGACGCAGGCCGCGAGCGCGATATGCCGCTCGCCGCCGTAGCCGCACAGATGCGCCGCCGCCAGCGTCAGCATCGGCCGCAGCCGCTTGCCACCCGAGGCGATGATATGGCCGGCGAGATGGGGAATCAGCGCGACCGGAGACTGCATGCGCTCGAGAATGAGCTGGTTGACCCGCGCCAGCTCGTCGGCCACCAGGGCGTTGAGCCGGTCGAGCGTGGGGCGCGCTCCCGCCGGTTGCTCGCGCTCGAAATCGACGACGACCGCCAATGTTTCCTCCCTCGTTTCACGCGCGGACCGCGCGCTCGATGCCGCTCGCCCCTCGATGCGCGCCGCGCGGCGCATCGCAACCCGGCCTCCTGGCTCCCCGCGCCTCGCGCGGACGGCCCGAATTCGCCGACCGCTTGACGCACCCGCCGTGCGACGCGAGCATGGGCGCAAGAGTTTCCGCAGTTTATCAGACTGAGACCGCTAAGAAAGAACCGATTGCCGATGGTCGAGATCCTGCGAACGAACGATCCGGTCGAGTTGTCTTGGGCGATGGCGCTGCTCGCCGACGCGGCGATCATGGCGGTGGTGCTCGACGCCCATACCAGCGTCCTCGAAGGCAGCATCGGCGTGTTGCCGCGTCGGGTCATGGTCGGCGACGACGATGCGGGCCAGGCGCGGCGCGTGCTTGGCGACGCCGGGTTGGAGCCGTCCGCGGTGAAGGGCTGATGACCGGCGCGCCGGCGGGCGAGGGGCCGGGCGCGCGCCCCGCGACCACCGAGGATGCGCTGCTCGACGGCCGCGTCCGGATCGTCCAGCCGGCGCGGGGGTTTCGCGTGGCGATCGATTCGGTGCTGCTGGCCGCCGCCGTTCCCGCAAGCGCGGGCGAAAGCGTGCTCGATGTCGGCGCGGGCGTCGGCGCCGCCTCGCTCTGCCTCGCCGCGCGGCTGGACGGCTGCCGCATCTTCGGCATCGAGGTCGAGCGCGACCTGGTTCGCCTTGCGGGCGAGAACATGCGCCTGAACGGCCTCGACCGCCGGGTCTCGATCATGACCGGCGATCTCACCAGCCCGCCGCCGAGGCTCGCCGCCGGCAGCTTCCAGCACGTGATGGCCAACCCGCCCTATCTCGAGCCCGGGCGCGGCGCGCCCTCGCCGGTACCGGGCAGGGCCCGGGCCTCGGTCGAGCGCTCGGGCAGCCTCGCCGACTGGGTCGCGTTCTGCCACGCCATGCTTTGCCCGGGCGGCAGCGTGACCTTCATCCACCGCGCGGACCGGCTGGCCGAGCTCCTCGGCCTGCTCGCGGCGCGGACGGGGGGGATCGTCGTCGTCCCCCTGTGGCCGGGCGGCGGAGACCCGGACCGGCCGGCGAAGCGGGTGATCGTCCAGGCGCGCAAGGGCTCGGCCGCGCCGCTCCGGCTCATGCCGGGGCTGGCGCTCCACGCCGACGGCGGGGGCTATACCGACGCGGCCGAGGCGATCCTGCGCCACGGCGCGGCGCTGGCCATGACGTGAGGCGCGCCGGCACCGCCGTCTTCATGCGCTCATGCGGGGATCGTCGGGGACGATAAGGCCCCGAAATGGCGTCAGGCGGCGGGGCGGCTGTTGGCCGGGCGTTTGTCGAGATCGGGGCGGACGTCGGCGGGCAGCTCGGTGACGGCGGGACCGGCCGAGCTTGGCCAGAACACCACGCGAGCCGTCTGCACGAGAATAAGAAGATCGAGCATGATATTGTAATTCTTCATGTAATATAGATCGTATTCGAGCTTCCGCCGGGCATCCTCGACCGAGGCCCCATAGGGATATTTGATTTGCGCCCAGCCCGTGATTCCCGGCTTCGCGCGATACCGCTCGATGTAATAGGGGATCTCGCGGGCGAGCTTCTCGACGAAATAGGGGCGCTCGGGCCGCGGCCCGACGCAGCTCATGTCGCCCTTGAGAACGTTGATCACCTGCGGAATCTCGTCGATCCGCGTCTTGCGGATGAAGGCGCCGACCCGGGTAACGCGATCGTCCCCGGCCGTCGCCCAGCGCGGCGTGCCGTCGTCCTCGGCGTCGACGCGCATGCTGCGGAATTTCAAGAGCATAAACCGGCGCCCGCCTCGCCCCACGCGCTCCTGCCGGTAGAAGATCGGCCCCGGGTCCTCGATGCGGATGGCGATCGCGGTGGCGACCAGGAGCGGCAGGGTGAAGACCAGCAGCGCCATGCTGACGGTGATGTCGCAAAACCGCTTGAGCACGGCCTTGAGCGCGCTGTCGGCGAAGCCGTCCGAGAAGATCAGCCAGCTCGGGTTGAGCGTATCGAGATCGACCGTGCCGGTTTCGCGTTCCCAGAAGGTCGAATATTGAACCACGTTGAGGCCGTCGAGCTTGCAGGCGAGCAGCGCCTCGGTCGGAAGGTGGAAACGGCAGTCGTCGACCGCGACGACGATCTGATCGACCTGTCTTTGACGCGCGAACTCGGCCAGGCACGGAACATGCGACAACACGCGCGCGGGCGTGACGCAATGCTCCTTCTCGCCGGTCGCGAGATAGCCGACCGCGGTGAAGCTCGCGTGCCTGTCCGCTTCGAGCCGCTCGATCCGCGCCGCGCGGCGGCCCGCGCCGACGACCAGAACGCGTTGCTTGAAGCGCTCGAAATGAGCGAACCGCATGGCGATCAGGCGGGTTATCGCGATTCCGACGGTGGCGAAAACGACCGCGATCAGAAGCGCGCTGCGCCAGATCAGCAGGCTGGGGAAAAGATAGAAGACCAGCGAATAGACGACGATCGCCACGGCCGCGCCGGTCGCCAGGCGGACGAAGACCGCGCGCAGGTTGTGCAGGTACTCGCGCTGGTAGAGGCCGAACGCAAACAGGATTAGCCCGAAAACGCCGACGAAGGTGGCGGCCTCGGGCAGAAAACGGACGTTTTCCCAATCGGCGCCGCCGGCGCCGACGTAGCGAATGAGAATGCCGGCGAGGATCGCCGTGAACAGAATGGCGAACTCGACCGCGGCGAGCAGTAAGACCGAAATCGGGACGTATTGCCTGAAGATCCTTACCATGTCGTCCGCATCACTCGATCTTTTCCTCGCCGTTCCCGATCCCGTCCGGCTTTCTCGGCCGGTTTCGGCACGCGCCGGATCGGGACTGCTCCGACCCGCTCGGAGCGGCGCCGGAGGCTTCTTGAATCACGTGGAAAGCCCGGCTCCCCACGCGATGGTCACACTCGAATCGCCAGTGCCGGCGTCCGATCTTTCGACCGGTAAGCCGGTTGTCGAGTTACTTACCACGCGGGGCGCCCTACGAGACGATCGCCGTTCCGCCGTTCGCGGGTCGGTCGCGGAACGCATGCCCCCCATTGTCGACGCAGCGCCACGTATTCGTCGGTCGCCGCATCATCCTGCGCCTTGCAAGGGGGACCATGCAAGAATCGCGCCAGCGATTCCCTTCGGCGGGGTTTCAAGGGGTTAGGCGACGGCGCGGCGGCACCTCGGTTCGAAACTGTAAAGATTTCCGACTCGCGAGGGGTTTTTCCGGTCCGGCATTCCCGTTTGTTTCTTTCTCGAACAAGTCTCTGGTCGGAAGCTTGGAGTAGCTCCGGTCTTAACCATATCGGGGGTTCCGTGGCCCTCGATGGCTTCCGGCCGACTCCTTCTCGGGATTTTCCAATGAAAATCAGTTTGTTATGGAGTAAGCCCCGATTCTTTCGATTGTAAAATATCCCGACAGTTTCACGGGCCCGCCGGTTCCCGCGCCGCGCCGCCGGGCGGGG
>CAZHDF010000151.1:0-8312 GCA_964531525.1 uncultured Alphaproteobacteria bacterium
CCGGCCACCCACAGCGTACGATCCCGTTGGGTGGCCGGGCGGGGGAGCGGGCCGGAGCGATCCCACGTAAGGACTCTAGAGGTCACGCGCCAGCACCGCCTCGAGCGCGATCGCGCGGGCGTCGTCGCCGAGGCCCGCGCGCGCGAGCGCCGCCACCGTCTGGGCGAGCGTCAACGATCCGGTCGCGCCGGCGCGGGCGGGGTCGATCGCGACCAGCGCGAGCAGCGCGGTCTCGCCCTGTCGCCCGGCGGTCGAGGCGCGGTCGAGGCGCAGCCACAGGGCCGGCACCAGGGTGCGCGTCCATTGCTCGATCCGGTCGCCGAACACCGCCGCCTCGGCGGCGACCGGCACCGGCTCGCCGAGCGCCGCGAGCAGCGCGTAAAGAAGCGTCGCATCGCGTCGCCGGTCGGCCTCGGGCACGCCTTCCCGGGCTTGCCACCAGGCTTCGAGGCGCGCGTCGTCCCAGGGGATCGCGCCGCTCGCGTCGGCGATCTTGACGAGCGGCCAAAGCTCGGCGCTGGTCGCCGCCGCCTCGGCGTTCACGCTCGCCTGCGAGCGGGCGAGTTCGTACCAGCCGAGCGCCGCGACCGGCTCGCCGGCGGCGAGCAGCGCGCGGGTCGCGTCGCCGGCGATCCAGACCAGCTCGGGCGCGGGCGCGAGCGATGCCAGGGCGGCGAGCGAAACCCGGGCCGCGGTCGCGAAGCCCTGCCAGCCGTCACTCGCCCGGCCCGCTTCCCAGAGGGCGCGCAGCACCTCGGCGCGGGCCGCCGGCACGACCTGACGATCGAGCGACTGAAAAAGCAACGCCCGGGCGAGCGGTCCCGGATCGGCCTTGGCGCGGCTCAGGGGGTTGGCGAGATCCTCGGCGGTGAAGGCCGCGCTGCGGTAAAGATCGGCGAGCATGGCGACCGGCAGCACGCCCATGGCCTCGGCGCGCTCGGCGGCGCGCAGGCGGCGATCGAGCGGGGTCGCCGCCGACAACGCGATCGCCCGCGCCAGCGTCGGCCCGGCGGCGTCGATCATCGCCTCGGGCACCGGCAGGCGCGCGGCCGCCAACATGGAAAGATGCAGCGCCGTCGGCGCGCTCGGCGCGGGAATCTCGATATCGGTCTCCCCCGCCATGGCGCGAAGTAGGGCCAGAAAGGTTCCGTCGGGTTCGGTGCCGCGCTCGCGCAGCAGGTCGACCCCGAGCGCGGCGGCGTCGTGGCGGCCCGAGAGCGCCTGGCAGAAGATCAGCACCATGTCCCAATAGGGCACGTCGCCGCGCCGAACCAAGTCGCGGGCGAGCGCGCAGGCGCCCACGTTGTCGGCGGTCAGCAGCAGGCCGTCGAGCCGCACCCGGGCGAGCGCCTGGTCGTCCGCGTCGCCGGGGGCGCGTCTGAGAAGCCGGTTGGCCTCGGCCCCCGCGCCCATCGCCCAGAGGCGCTCGATCCGGAGCGAGACGAGGTCGCGCCCGCGCGGCCCCTCGGGCGGCGCGGCGGTCGATAGCAGAAGGCGACGCGCGAGGCGGTTGATCGCCGGCGAGGCGACGCCCGCGGGCAAGCGCGGCAACAGGGTCTCGACCAGCGCGCGCGGCGTGTCGCGCCACATGTCGTAGGGAAAGCCGCCGTCGGCCTCCTCGATCAGGCCGATCGCCTCGGGATCGGGGGCCGCGACCCGGGCGATCTCGACCGTCGGCTTGACGACGGCGGGCGCGGCCGGTTCGGACGCCGGGGCCCCGGGCGAAACGGTCGGCGCGGCACCCTCGGAAATCTTGGGCTTGAGACGGTCGGGCAGCTTCAGAAACGATGGCCCGGGCGCCGGCTGGACCGGCGCGGGCGCCTCGGGCGCGGCCTCGGCGGGCGGCGCGGCGGGAGTCGTCGGGGCCGGCTGCGCCGACGGCAGAATGTCGAGCGGCGCCGCGGTCTGCGCCCCCGCCGCGCCCGACAGTCCGATCAGCGCCGAAACAAGGGCCAGGGTCAGGACCGGAAGACGCGGCACGACGCGGTCGCCGCTATTGCGGGAACGAGTCATTCGGGATCACCCTCTCGATCTGCGCGGTCGGAGGCGGGATGTCCCAGGTCATCAGAAAGATGGCTCCGCCTGCGACGGCGACGAGGATCAGGATGGCCAGCGCTCGGGACAGTCGCGACATCAATGCAGGTCTCGTTTAAGAAAGGGTCAATGGCGGGGCGTCTGCGGCAACGGCGAAAACGACGGCGGGTCCGCCGAAGTCCACGGAACCGCTGGGGATGCGTCGTCTATGCGCTTTATGCTAAGCTGAATTAATGGCGATTTTGCGGCAGTTTATCGGCTTGACGGCGGGGATTCAACGCCCACGCGCGACGCCTTGTTTCGGCGGCCGCAACGGGGTGTCCGTCCACCCGCGTCCTTGCGCCCGGCGGCGCGCGCGACCGTGAGCGTCAAGCCCCCCTTGGTCGACCGCCCGGTGGTGCTCGTCGGGCTGATGGGCGCCGGCAAATCCTCGATCGGCCGGCGTCTCGCCGCGCGTCTCGGCGTCAAGTTCGTCGACGCCGACAGCGAGATCGAGGCCGCCGCCGGCTGTCCGATTCCCGAGATCTTCGAGCGCCACGGCGAGGCCGCCTTCCGCGACGGCGAGCGTCGGGTGATCGCCCGCCTGCTCGACGGCGGCCCGCAGGTTCTGGCGACCGGCGGCGGCGCCTTCATGGATGCCGAAACCCGCGCCCGAATCGCCGAAGGCGCGGTCTCGGTCTGGCTGCGCGCCGATCTCGACGTGCTCGTCGAGCGCTGCTCGCGCAAGCGCAACCGCCCCCTGCTCGAAGGCGGGGATGCGCGCGCCATCCTGTCCACCCTGATCGAGGAACGCTACCCGACCTATGCCGAGGCCGATATCGTGGTCGACAGCGTGAACGGCCCCCACGAGGAGGTCGTCGAGCGCATCGTCGCGGCGCTCGCGGTCCTGCCCCCGCGCGAAAGCGCCCGGACCGACCCGTGACCGCGCCCGCGAGGCCCGAAGCTCCGGACGCTCCGCCCGCCCGGGTCCGCGTCGAGCTTGGCGCGCGCGGCTACGACATCGTCGTCGGCGCGGACGTGATCGCGACCGCGGGCGCCGAGATCGCGGCCGTCCTGCCGAACCGTCGGGTCGCCGTCGTCAGCGACGAAACCGTCGCCGCGCGTCATTTGCCGGCGCTGGTCGCGGCGCTCGACGCCGCCGGGATCGGTCATTGCGAGATCCGGGTGCCGCCGGGCGAGGCGAGCAAGTCCTTCGCCGGGCTCGAACGGCTCGTGGACGCGCTTCTCGACGCCCGGATCGAGCGCGGCGACGCGGTGATCGCGCTCGGCGGCGGGGTGGTCGGCGATCTCGCCGGCTTCGCCGCCAGCATCCTGCGGCGCGGGGTCGCCTGCGTGCAGGTGCCGACCACCCTGCTCGCCCAGGTCGACAGCGCGGTCGGCGGCAAGACCGGCATCAACACCCGCCATGGCAAGAACCTGGTCGGCAGCTTTCACCAGCCGCGCCTGGTGCTCGCCGACATCGCCGCGCTCGAAACCCTGCCCCGGCGCGAGCTTCTCGCGGGCTACGCCGAGGTCGTGAAATACGGCGCGATCGACGATCCCGCCTTCTTCGACTGGCTGGAGCGAAACGGCGCGGCGGTCGTGGCCGGCGACCGCGCCGCAAGGACCCGCGCGGTGGTGACGAGCTGCGCGGCCAAGGCGCGGATCGTCGCCGCCGACGAACGCGAAACGGGGGCGCGCGCGCTGCTCAACCTCGGCCATACCTTCGCCCACGCCCTCGAGGTCGAGGTCGGCTACGGCGACGCGCTGCGCCACGGCGAGGCGGTCGCGATCGGCATGGTGCTCGCCTTCGAGCTTTCGGTCCGGCTCGGCCTGTGCCCCGCCGGGGACGCGGCGCGGTTGCGCGAGCATCTCGCCGCGGTCGGCCTGCCGGTGCGCCCCGCCGGGCTGGTCGGGCGCGACGGCGGGGCGCGGCTCGTCGCCCATATGGCCCAGGACAAGAAGGTCGCGGACGGGCGCGCCGCCTTCGTGCTGGCGCGCGGCATCGGGCGCGCCTTTCTCTCGCGCGAGGTGGAAACGGAGACCTTGCGCGCCTTTCTCGACGAGGCCCTCGCCGAGGACGCGTGAGGCCCGGCGGCGCGCGTCACCGCGCGCCCGGGCTTGACGCCCGCCGGCCGCGCCCCCATAAACGGCGGGACTCGACCCATTCCGAGGAACGCATGCGCCCGACGGGCCCACGCCCGAGAGGAATCTGAGAGGCATCTGAGACATGGATTCGGCGCTTTGGATCGTCGCCCTGGCGATCGTCGTGCTGATCGTCGTCTCGGCCTTCTTCTCGGGCTCCGAGACGGCGCTCACCGCCGCCTCGCGGCCGCGCCTCCATCACCTGGAGCGCGAGGGCGACCGCCGCGCCCGGCTGGTCAACCGACTGGCAGAGGAGAAGGACCGGCTGATCGGGGCGATCCTGCTCGGCAACAATCTGGTCAATATTCTCGCCTCGGCGCTTGCCACCAGCATCCTGATCGGCTGGTACGGCGATACCGGCGTCGCCTACGCGACGGTCGGCATGACGCTTCTGGTGCTGATTTTCGCCGAGGTGCTGCCCAAGACCTATGCGCTGCGCGACCCCGACCGGGTGGCGCTCGCGGTCGCGCCGGTGATGCGCGCCGTCGTGATCGCGCTGTCGCCGATCACGATCGCGGTCCAGGCGATCGTCCGGTTGGTATTGCGACTGGCGGGGATCGACGTCAAGGGCGGACCGTCGCTGTCGGCGGCCCAGGACGAGCTGCGCGGCGCCATCGACCTTTACGTCCGCTCGGGCGAGGGGGTGAAGCACGAGCGCGACATGCTCGGCAGCATCCTCGATCTCGCCGACGTCGAGGTGCGCGAGATCATGATCCACCGCAAGAACATGGTGATGATCGACGCCGACGCGCCGCCCGCGCGGATCATCGAGCAGGTGGTGGCGAGCCCCTATACCCGCTTCCCCCTGTGGCGCGGCGAGGCCGACAACATCATCGGCCTGCTGCACGCCAAGGACCTGCTGCGAGCGATGCACGCGCTCGGCGGACGGCCCGACAAGCTCGACATCGCGGCGATGGCGTCCGAGCCCTGGTTCGTGCCCGAAACCACGACGCTCCGCCGCCAGCTCCAGGCGTTCCGCCACCGCCGGTCCCATTTCGCCCTGGTGGTCGACGAATACGGCGCGCTGATGGGCATGGTCACGCTCGAGGACATCCTCGAGGAGATCGTCGGCGATATCACCGACGAGCACGACGTGCCCTTCACCGGGGTGCGAGCCAACCCCGACGGCAGCTACACGGTCAGCGGCACGGTGACGATCCGCGATCTCAACCGCGAGTTCGACTGGTCGCTTCCCGACGACGAGGCGACGACCATCGCCGGGCTCGTCATCCACGAGGCGCAGCAGATTCCCGAGGTCGGACAGAGCTTCGTCTTTCACGGCTTCCGCTTCGAGGTGCTGGCCCGCCAGCGCAACCAGGTGACCTCGCTGCGAATCGTGCCCGCCCGCCCGGCGCCCCCCGCGCGCGACGCCGAGCGCGACGGGTGAGGCCCTCGCCGAGGATCTCGCGGGGCCGGGGCTGATGTTCGCGGTTCTGCTGCCGGTCGTCGCGCCGATCTTCATCGCCGTCGGCCTGGGCTGGGGCTGGGCGCGGCTGGGACGGCCCTTCGACACCCATGTCGTGACCCGGCTGGTCACCTATATCGCGACCCCGGCCCTGGTCTTTTCGAGCCTGGTGAAGCTGTCGGTCACGCCCGAGGCGCTGACCGGCATGGCGGCGGCGGCGGTGGTCGCGGTCGTGACCTTTCTCGTGGTCGGCGCGATCGTGCTGCGCCTCGCGCGGCTTTCGATCCCGACCTATTTGCCGCTGATCGCGTTTCCCAACACCGGCAACATGGGCCTACCGCTCAGCCTGTTCGCCTTCGGCCAGGAAGGGCTCGGCCTCGCGGTCGTGTTCTTCAGCGTCTTCGCGATCGTGATGATGACGCTCGGGATCTGGCTGGTCTCGGGCTCGGGTTCGCCCCGGGCGGCGCTGACCACGCCACTGCCCTACGCGGTGGTGGCGGCGGGGCTTTTCCGTCTCGTCGGCGGAGCGCCCGAATGGCTCCTCAACACCACCGGGCTTCTCGGCGACATGACGATCCCGCTGATGCTGGTGGCGCTGGGCGTGTCGCTCGCGCGGATGCGGATCACGCGGCTGCCGCGCGCCGCCGCGATCGCGAGCCTGCGCCTGGGCTTCGGGTTCGCCGTCGGCGTCGTCCTCGCCGAGGTCCTCGGCCTGACCGGGGTCGCGCGCGGCGTGCTGATCATCGAGTGCAGCATGCCGGTGGCGGTATTCACCTATCTGTTCGCCCATCTCTACGACCGCGCCCCCGACGAGGCGGCGAGCGCGATCGTCCTGTCGACGCTGGTCTCGTTTGCGACCCTGCCGCTCCTGATGGCCTTCGTCCTCGGCGGCGCCACGCCCTGAAGGACGGAAACACGCCCCCTTGCATTGGCGCGCTGGCCGCCTGTACCGTCGGAGCCCGTCGCCACCACCCCGGAGTTCGAATGCCGCTGTCCGACCCCGCGCCGCGCGAGGCGCTGCACACCCGCGAGATCACCTGCCGCGGCTTCCGCCGCGACGACGGTCTATGGGATATCGAGGCCCATCTCACCGACACCAAGACCTATGTCTTTCCCAACGCCTTTCGCGGCGACATCGCGCCCGGCGAGCCGCTTCACGACATGTCGCTGCGCGTCACCGTCGACGACCGCATGGTGATCCGCGACATCGAGGCGGTGACCGACGCAAGCCCGTTCGCCGTGTGCCCCGCGATCACGCCGCGCTTCGCTCTCCTGAAGGGAGTGGCGATCGGTCCCGGCTGGAGCCGCGAAGTGCGCCGGACCCTCGGCGGGGTCAAGGGCTGTACTCATCTGGTAGAAATGCTGCGCACGATCGCCACGGTCGCCTACCAGACCGTCTGGACCGCGCGCCGCCGCTCGGGCGAGGACTTGGCCGCCGCGGCCGAGCGCACCCGGCCCGCCTATCTCGGCCGCTGCCACGCCTTGCGCCGCGACGGCGAGGTGGTGCGCGAACATTATCCCGACTGGTACGAGGGCGAATAGCCGAAACCGGTTCAGCCGATCATGCCGGGCGCGAGAGCCTTTTCCACTTAAGTGGAATCGCGCCGGCCCGCTCCCCCGCCCGGCCACCCACGGGATCGTAGAATATGGGTGGCCGGGCGGGGGAGCGGGCCGGCGCCGTCAAAACCTGAAAGACTCGAGCCGGTCGCCGTGGCCGGCGCGGACGTGGCCCTCGGCGGTCGCCGCCGCCCGGTAGTAGGAGAGAATATAAACCCGCAAGCCGGCGGCGAAGGTCGATTGCCCGCGCCGCGCCGCCACCTCGGAGCAGATCTCGTGAACGCTGCGCCCCTCGCGGCGCGCGATCTCGGTCAGGGCGTCCCACATCTGCGGTTCGAGCCGGACGCTCGTGCGGCGGCCGTTGAGAACGACGTTTCGGTTGATCAGGCTACTCGGCATCCCTGGCTTACCTCTCTCGCGGGGTCGATCGGCGGCCGCCCCTCCCCGGGGCGGCGTCGGCTTTATACGTTTACGCGTAAAACATATCATTTATACTCGTATTTGTATAGATCGCGCCAAGGCCCCGCGCGTGCGAAAACGGAGTGCGGCGGCTTGCCTCGCCCCCGGGCCGAGGCCATACTTTCGCCATGTCGAAACGCCCCGTTGAACTCCCGCCGAGGAACGGCAACGGCGCGGCCAAGGGCCGCCGCTGCGACCACCCCAACTGCGTCGCCGAGGGCAGCTATCGCGCGCCGCGCTCGCCCGACGATCTGCGCCGCTATTACTGGTTCTGCCTCGAGCACGTGCGCGCCTACAACGCCGCCTGGGACTTCTTCGCCGACATGAGCGAGGACGAGATCGACGCCTTTCGCCGCGACGACGTGACCGGCCACAAGCCGACTTGGCCGGTCGGACTCGGCGGCCATTTCCGGCGACTTTGGGCGAGTCCCGAGCTTGCCGACCTGTTCGGCCTTCTCGGCCGCGACGGCGGCGCGACATCGACCGAGCCGATGGCGGCGCTCTCGGCCTCGGAGCGCGACGCGCTCGCGGTCCTCAACCTGAGCGCGGCGGCGACGGTCGAGGAAATCAAGGACCGCTTCAAGGAGCTCGCCAAGCGCTACCACCCCGATCTCAACCAGGGAAACAAGTCGTCGGAGGAGCGTTTCAAGCTGGTGATCGAGGCCTACCGCCAGCTTCTCGATCATCGCGCGAGCTAAAGCGTTTCATGTTTTGACGGCACCGGCCCGCTCCC
>CAZHDF010000152.1:0-8300 GCA_964531525.1 uncultured Alphaproteobacteria bacterium
ACCGGGGCGAGCCCTGCGAACCGGGGCGGGATCTCGATCATCGCCTTGTTGATGAGCACCGCGACGGGGTTGAGGTCGGAGGCGTAAGCCTCGAGACCGAGGCGCTGGGCCTCCAACGGCAGCGCGCCGCCGCCGGCGAAGGGGTCGTGGAAGGCGGGCAGGCGGTCGGGATCGAACAGTTCGCGCGCGCGGGGGTGGTCCTTGTTTTCGGCGCATGTGCGCCGCCAGCTTTTCCAGATCTCGTCGCGGGCGCGGGCCAAAACCTCTTCGTTGGTGGTGTTCTCCCACTGGACCAGCTCGGCGATGAGGCGGAACAGGCGCTGGCGCTCGCGCTCCTGGGCGTCTTCGTCGGGAAAGAGATCGGGGGCGGCGGAGGGGTCGTCCACCATCTGGGCGAAGATCACCGCCCGCGCCGCCGCGAGCGGCCGGCGCGCCCACCACAGATGCAAGGTCGAGGGATGGCCGTGGCGGATCGACTTCTCGCGCGCGCTCGCCTTGTTGATGGCGTCAAGCGGCAGCGCGACTTCGATGAGTTTTTTGCGGTGGGTGATCACGGCATTCTTTCTAAAAGATTTCTAACGATTGGGCGCAATGGGGAGATCCGCGAACCATTCGTCGAGCCGGTCCGCAACCTTGCGATCCAGTTCGACAGGTCCGTTTCGTAAGCGGCGGGCGTAGGGTCGGAAACTGTCCGGTCCGTGGATAGGTTCGACGATCGAGCGCAGCATAGGGCACTGCTCAATGGTCGGGGCATAGGCGACGCAACAAGGCCAGCCGATCGGCCAGCGTGGCGAGGGATCCCACTCGGGAAAGAAATAGTCGCGAATGCTGCGGCCTTCGGGCATCGGCACGAGCCGCACCCCGCCGACCACCCGGCCGCGCTTGTTGGCGGGCCTGTGCGGCTCCTTCACCTTCTCGGGGACATAGATCGCGACGAGGTCGTCACTGCCGACAAGGTCGCACTTCATTTTCATAAGCATCTTCTCGGCAGTCTCGGGAACCGCGATGTGCGATTGATCGGGGGTAAGATCATAGAGAGCCACTATGTAGCGAAATCTCATTCTCCCTCTCCTCTTTTCCGCCTGACCATGATCGCATAGAAATGTCGTTAGCTCGCGAACGTCAGGCGCGCTCACCACATTCCCGGACGCAGCAGTGAGGGGGGCCAGTCCGATCGGCTTCCTGGACGCCGATACCTCGTTGAGTTTTTGTAGCACGCGATCATGTCTTCGAGCGCTCCGGCAATTTTGGAAGAGACTCGATCCACGACTGGGTCATATCGACCGTTTCGATCAGCCGGTCGGCATCCTTTTCGGTGAGCGCGTAATCCCCACTATGAGCCAAGCTGTTGCGAAGCTCCTCGATACGCTCGAATTCCTTCTTGGCTTTGCGGCGACTAGAGAACGAGCCGAATTCGAGGAGTATGGCGCGCTTGTCGGCAAACAGGGTCGCCGTGAGACGGTCGATCGCCAAGTTGGATTCGGTTAGCTTCTCGTAGCGCTTCTCGACACATTTCCTGCGCTTATCAGATAGCATGGCAAGCCATGACGATTCGTCCGGGCAATGCTGGCGTATCCACGCTGCCATCAGCAGTTCCAGGTGCGTCACCATGTGGAAAAGCAAGGCCCGCACCGGCAGTTTCTGCAAGTCGGACTTGCTGACGATGCCCTTGATCTGATCGCCGGCAAGGATCAACCGGCAAGGCCTCTCCTTCGCATTCAGCAGGAATACGAGGATGCCGGCGTCGGCCGCGATGATGTTCGTTTCGTCGAGCGGATCAAATACCTCGCGCACCTGGGCTGCGGAACCTCTCGCGTCAGCAACCAAGGCGCCGCGGTTCAGGAGTCCAACGATCTTATTGCCGTCGGCGGTAACCGGTAAATGGTCGAAATCCTGGGCGTCGGCGCGATCCACCACCTCGTCCACGCGATCCTCGACTCGGCAGGTGACGAGCTTATCGAGCGTGCCGATCAGGCGGACGGGGAAGCCGCGCTCCAGGGTCGCCATGATCTCCCCGGTATCGACATCGAGAGCTGAGCGTGGCCAAGGGCGCATTACGCCATCACGCGCCGATGATTGATCCGACGTCATGCTGGCGCCGAAAGCTCGGTCGACGGGAGCGCCACGCTCGCCGTGCTGAAGCCGGCCGATATCACTGCTGACTTGCCCTCGCTGCCTCAGTCGCCATGACGCGAATAGACCCGCGGCATCGTTTCTCGTGCTCTCAAATCCAATTGATCGCCGCGAGCGACAGTGCTCCCTCGATGTGGTGCTCTTGGCGTTCGGGCATGAGAGCCAATCCGTTTCCGCCCCTCTGTTATTCCGGGTCTCGCGAAATATCGAGCCATCGACTTGCGCCTCTTTTGCATCCTGACCTCGGCCACGGATTCAGTCGACACCGTGGGTCTTAAGGCGCCGGCGGGCTGCCTCGACGGCATTCGCGGGAAACCTTTTTTCGTATTTAACCACTAAATATTCGCAGGTGAGCTCGGGCAGGCCACGGTCGATTAACAGCTTGAAACCTTCGGTCGGCGGGCCGAGAGCCCAGTCGATCAGGCACTGCTCGACCCCCTTGTTCGCCAGTTTCTGGCGAGTCCGGGTGGCCTTTGTGGTCCGTCCGTGTTTCTGTGTCAGAAGCTCTTCGTAGGCGTTGAGTACGTTATAGAAGTCGCGTTCGAGCGGATCGTCGTAGCTCATGCCCTCGAGCGAGCACAATCGTTTGAACGCCTGCCAATAGACATCGTCGCGGCCCAGGCGGCGGGCGTTTTCCATAAGATTTCGCAGACCCGCTCTGTCGGTCATTTGTGCGATCTTGGAGGCGTCCATCGCCTCAGCTCCCGCTGAATTTGGGTTCACTACGTGATCGGAGGGCTCACGGCCGCGTCGGCCATTGAGGCTCCGCCATCGCAGAGCTTCGTCATGGCGGCGTGGACGAGCTCGGCCCGCTTGGCGAGAAAGGCATCGTAATCGCCGGCGACCATCTCGTCATAGGGAATGAGGTGGCTGGCGAGGCGACGGCGGATTTCCTCGTCTCCCGGGTCGCCCTCGGAACGGCGCTCGGCCAAATAGCGCTCGGGTTCCTTGTCCGAGATGTTCCGGTTGGTGCGCCATGTCACCAGAGCGCAGTTGAGCGAACGGTAAGCCGCGCTGTCGGACATGTTTTCGTCCTTGCGCCTGAGGTACGCGACAGGGAAAAGATGATGGTATTCCCGGCGGCGGAGATTGGTCCGGCTGACCGTACTGCCATCGGCCAAATCGATGCCGCCATATCGGAGCGCCAGAGCGAGAATCGCTCGGGCCAGCCTGTCCTTGTTCTTGGGCCAGCCGGCGAAAATCAATTCGTTTTGCTCTGGCAATGGATACTGCCTCTCGTCGAAAATCGTTGGCCGTGGCGCTGAAGGTTTGGCCAGGAACGATTTCAGCTCGTTGAAATCGACCAAAGAGCGGGTGGCCGTTGCCTTTTCGTAGCGACCCGTAAAGAAAGAACGCCAAAGATATTTTCGCAGGATCGCGCGCGCACGCCCTTCGGCGTCCAGACCCTCCGGCGCGTCGGCCCAAAGCGCGACGAGCATCGGAACGACGATATCCGTGGGAAGGCGCGCGGCATCGAAAATGCGCTCTTCTTCGAGAAAAGCAGCTGCTCGGACCACACCCTTCTTATACCTCTCCCAATTTCCGATGAGCTGTGCGCCAAATTTCTTCGTCAGATAGCTGGCGTTGTTTGGCGGGCGGCCTTGCAACAGCGCACTTGTAGCGAGAGCCAGCTCTTCGGGTGCGTAATATTCGGCGATCGCCGGGCACTCCGTGCGCGTATTTGCAACAAGGTCATGCAGAGATGTGCCTATACGCGCTTCGACTTGGGCGACCACAATATCGTAAGTGGAAAGCGACACTGCCGACGTATTCATCTTGATGAATACGTCCAGGGCGGTGTTCGGATCTATCGTAACAGGCAAAGAAAGATAAGGAAGATTGGTTGTTGCGAATTTCTGGCGGATCTTCCAAATTTGGTCGTTAATTCTTCCTCGTTCGTCCGCGTCTTCGATCGCTTCCCTCGCCCACTCGTTGTAGTGTTCGAGGCTCTCGTCGCCGGGAGCACACAGGTTCAAGGGAATAGCGCGCCGCTCCCACTGCTCTCGGGGTCGATTGGCCCAAAACGGACGGAGTTCGGTGTCACCCGGCTTTTTCCAACGCGCGATCGACTGCACGTAATAGGGCATACCCGTTTCTTCATCCGGCTTGAGATAAAGGAAATAGGTCCGATCGTCGTAATTGTTATGTAGGCCCCGCCATAGCGCCGTAAGCCGTTGTTGGCCATCGAGCAGGTGTTCGGTAACCCGTTCGCCTGTCTCGGGTGCGCCGACAAGAGCGCGAGAGATGAATGGCTCATCGTTTCCGATCTGAAGGACGAGGAAGGCGCCGATGGGGAGCTCCTGAAGGATCGTGTTGAATAACTGCGCGACGGTCGCATGGCTCCAGGCTTCAAAACGCTGGAAGCGTGGGAGCGCAATCTGGTGTGTACGGACTCTCGTGAACCAGTCGGGCAGTGAGCGATTTTGAGCATTAATCGACATAAATTTCTCTCGATTCGCGATTGCGTATGTCAGCGTGGCGCTTCTCCCCGCGCGATGAGCTCCGCAAAGCTGTAGTTCACGCTGGTCACGCCGAAGTCCGGCTCGCGCTGGAAGGGGCGGCGGACGTAGTGGACGCGGTGGGCGCCGTCCTCCATGAACTCGACGATGGCGAGGATGAAGTCCTCAGGCTTGTTGAGCGAATAGAGGATCTCGTTCCGCGTCACCGTGATGGTGTCGGCCCCGCTCACCCGGCCTTTGACCTCGATGAAGCGCAGGCGTCCGGTGCCCGGAACCCGGCTCTCGATATCGTAACCGAGCTTCTCGTATTCGCGGTCGACGGGATCGAAACCGAGGCGGCGCTCGACCTCCATCACGATTTCCCGGGCCCGCGCGGCGGCGGCCTGTGTGTCGGGCGATGTTGTCGGCGATGGCGCGGGACGGTCCGCCATTGCGGTCAAGAGCCCCATCGGCACCACCAGAAAGCCGCCCTGGACCACAGGCGGCAAGGGCGTGATCTGGCGGGCGAGGCGAATCTCTTCCATGCGTTTTTCAAGCCGCGCCTGCAAATCATCGGCGCGCTTGCGGGCTTCGGCCGAGTTGAGCTTCGCGTTGGGTCGGCCCGCCTGTTCTTGCAGCCTGAGCTCTTCGGCCCGATGGTCCCAGTAGGAGATTTCCTTGGTGAGCCGGTCCTTGACGGCGGCCTCCGTTTTGTCGAGGAGCTCTAAGCGGCGCGCGCGCACCTCTTCGAGATGAGCGGGAACGACGTGTTCGATGGCGTGGGTGAGCGCACGATCTTCGAGTTTGCGGCCGATCCATGCCGCTTCGGGCCGGGCGAGAATGGCGTCGATGTCGGGCTCGTCCTGTCGAAGCGGACGGTAGTCGAGGTAGGGCGCATAGGAGAGATGGCGCGCGGTTCCGGTCTCATCGATCTCGATATAGATCATGTGCTTGGAGACGACCCGCCGCTCGCCCGAGCGGGTGGTGCTGGCGTCTTGGAGGGCGTGCTCCAGATAGAAGATGACTCGTGGGCTCGTGCTCGGGTCGCGCTCGTCCACCAGCACCGCGCCGCGGCGCAAAAGGTCGCGGTGGCGCTCCAGAGTGAGGTCGATGACGGCATCGAGGAGTGGGTGGCCGGGGCAAACAAAGGCGGCCATCGGCTGGCCTTGCGGGGCGATGAGATCCTTCTCGAACGTGATCCGTTCGTAGCGCGGCAAGACCGGTTCGCCGATGCCGATCAAGCGATCGCGGTTGCGCACCGGCGCCGGAACATGCGTGGCCTCGTAACGGCGCGCCTCGCGTTGGCGCGCCGCGCCGCCCAGGCGCTTGAAGGCCTCAAGGAAGAAGGATTCGATGTAGTGCGGCTGCAGACGGCGGGCTTCGGCGCGCTCCATGTCCTCGCGGATGCGCTGCACCCGGCTCGCGTCCATGGCGTCGTGGGCGAGCGCCCGTTCTTCCAGAAGATCCCGCAGATGCGCGCGGTCGAGCGCGCCTTCCACGGCGCGCGTCAACCGGGCTCGCACCTCGGGCCGTTCGCCGTAGCGGATCGCCTCGATCAGCAAATCCCTCAGCGGACGTCCTTCGAAGTGGAGCTTGCCGAGCACGTCGAAGACCCGGCCGCCAAGCGCTTGGCGCGCCTGATCGAGCTTTTCAAGAAGGCGAAGGTAGACATCGCCCTCGCGTGTTTCCTCGGCCACCAGGTTCCACAGATGGCAGACCTCGGTCTGGCCAATGCGGTGGATGCGGCCGAAACGCTGTTCTATCCGGTTCGGATTCCATGGAAGGTCATAGTTGACCATCAGGTGGGCGCGCTGAAGGTTGATGCCTTCGCCGGCCGCGTCGGTGGCGAGAAGAATCCGCACTTCAGGATCGTGTTTGAAAGCTTCTTCGGCCTTCTTGCGGTCCTCGCGGCCCATGCCGCCATGGATGGTGACAATAGCCTCGCGACGCCCCAGGAGCGTGGCGATTCGCCGCTGGAGGTAATTCAGGGTGTCGCGATGCTCGGTGAAAATGACGAGCTTCTGCGATGGCGAGGGCGTCGGTCGTGGAACGGCGGGCACTCCCGCATCGTAAGGCGTCGGATCCTCGGCCAGTTCGTTGGCTATGGCGGCGGGGGTCAGGATCTCGGATAGCAAGTTTGCAAGCTCGCGCCACTTCCTGTCCTCACCGCTGCGCCGGATGGCGAGAGCCAGGGCTTCGAGACGTTTGAGGGTCTCGATCTCGGCCTTGAGTTCGACAACGCTGCGGGCCGCGGTCGCCGCATCGAGAAATTCTTCTTCGGCCGCCTCGATCTCGGCGTCGGGAGCATCTTCGAGATCCTCGACATCTTCGGCTTCCAGGAGAGGCATGTCCGCATCGAAAGACGGCGCAACCGCAGCGCCCCGCTGCAGCAGTTCAAGCTCGCGCAGACGGCTTTCGAGGCGTTCTCGACGGCGACGGAGCGACTGGTAAATGGCTTCCGGCGAGGACGCGAGACGGCGTTGCAGGATCGTAAGCGCGAATCCGACGGTGCCCGCTCGCTTGTCGTTTTCCAGCGCTTCGGCGCGGTTGAACTCCTCGCGCACGTAGTCGGTGACTTCCTTGTAGAGGCGCGCCTCTGGATCCGAAAGCCTATAGGGAACGGTATAGGCCATCCGTTCGGGGAAAAGCGGGGTGCCGTCGAACTTCAGCAGGTCTTCTTTGACCATGCGTCGCATGAGGTCGGAGACATCGACTGCATGCACGCCGTCGCGGAAACGACCTTCGAAACGGTCGCCGTCAAGCAGCGCCATGAAGAGCTGGAAGTCCTCTTCTTTGCCATTGTGCGGCGTTGCCGTCATCAGAAGGAAATGCCGGGTGAGGCCTGAGACGAGCTGTCCCAAACGATAGCGCTTGGTGTACTTGACTTCGCCGCCGAAGAAGGTCGCGGACAGCTTGTGCGCCTCGTCAACGACCACCAGGTCCCAACGGCAGTCCGGGGCCCGCAGCTTGTCTTGCACATCCTCATTGCGGGACAACTTGTCGAGCCGGGCGATGACGAGGTTGTTTTCAAGAAACCAGTTCCCCATGCGGGCCGCTTCAAGCTTGTCGTTGGTGAGAATCTCGAAGGGTAGGTGGAACCGCCGGTAAAGCTCGTCCTGCCATTGTTCGGCCAAGCTTCCGGGGCAGATCACCAAGCAACGTTGCAGGTCGCCCCGTGCGACCAGTTCCTTCATCAAGAGCCCCGCCATGATCGTCTTGCCGGCGCCGGGATCATCGGCCAGCAGGAAGCGTAACGGCTGGCGCGGAAGCATGGCGTCATAGACAGCAGTAATCTGGTGCGGCAGGGGATCGACGAGCGAGGTGTGAATCGCGAGTATAGGATCGAAGAGATGGGCGAGCCGGATGCGTTGAGCCTCAGAGACGAGACGGAAGGCTGAACCGTCACCATCGAAGCTCCAAGGCCGTCCTTCCTCGACAAGCTCTATGCGTGATTCGTCGTGGCGATAGAGAAGCTCATTGGCGACTTTGCCGTCGGCGGTCTTGTAGGTGAGCTCTATGGCTGCGGAGCCGTGCCACTGCACGCTTACGACGGTGACCAGACCGCTTGGCAGAATGCCGCGGATAGAAGCGTTGGGCTTGAGATCCTCGAGCTTCACCGAATCAGCCCTCTTCATGCGTTGCCTGAACGACCGAAGCCAGGATTTCCCGATTTAAGAGCACAATCTGCTGATCCTGCGGTCGTCGCGTCCTAGGCGCTGTGGACAAAAT
>CAZHDF010000153.1:0-8225 GCA_964531525.1 uncultured Alphaproteobacteria bacterium
AACGGCGGCGACGGCGGCGGCGGGCCTCGCGCGCGGACGCCGGCGCGGCGGCGGAAGCGCGTTCGGGCAACGCGACGGCGCGGGCGAGGTTCGGATACGGGGCCGTGCGGTGGGGGATCGCCATCGCCTCGACGAAGTGCTCCTGGAAGCGGGGCTCGACCGCGGTCTCGACCTTCTCGACCCGGCGCACCACGTCCTCGATCTCGGCCCGCGCCCGGCGGTTGACCAGCGCCATCCGCGCCCCCGTCCCAGCCGCGTTGCCGGCGGCGGCGACATGGGCGAGGTCGCAGTCGGGAATCATGCCGAGCACCATGGCGTGGCGAACGTCGATGTGGCTGCCGAACGCGCCGGTGAGCACGATGCGATCGACCGTCTCGACGCCCGCCCGGTCCATCAGAAGCCGCGCGCCGGCGTAGAGCGCCGCCTTGGCGAGCTGGATCGCGCGGACGTCGTTCTGGGTCACGCGAACGGCGGGCGGGCCGTCGAACAGTCGGTAGGAGAAGGTGCGTTCGTCGGCTTCGATCCGCGGCGATCGGGCGGCGAGCGATCCGTCGATCACCCCGTCGGCGGTGATGACGCCGGCGAGGAACATCTCGGCCACCGCTTCGATGATGCCTGAGCCGCAGATGCCGGTGACCTTGGCGTCGAAGCCGGGCTCGTCGGACCAGGCCTCGCAACCGATCACCCGAACCCGGGGCTCCAGGGTCTCGCGATCGATGCGCACGCGCTCGATCGCGCCCGGCGCGGCGCGCTGGCCGGCGCTGATCTGCGCGCCCTCGAAGGCCGGTCCCGTGGGGCTGGAGGCGGCGAGCAGACGTTCGCGGTTGCCGAGCACGATCTCGGCGTTGGTGCCGACATCGACGATCAGCATGAGTTCGTCGCCGAGATGCGGTCCTTCGGCGAGGATCACGCCCGCGGTGTCGGCCCCCACATGGCCCGCGATGCAGGGCAGCACGAAGGTCCGCGCGTTCGGGTGCAGCGAAAGATCGAGCTCGCGCGCCCGGATCGTGAGCGGACGGTCGGTGGCGAGCGCGAAAGGCGCGCCGCCGAGCTCGACCGGATTAATCCCTAAGAGCAGGTGATGCATGATCGGGTTGCCGACGAACGCCGCTTCGAGGATGTCGTCCGTCCCCACCCCGGCCTCGGCCGCCACCTCGGCAGCGAGCCGGTTGATCGCTTCACGCACGACCCGGGTCATCTCGGCCTCGCCGCCCGGGTTCATCATCACATAGGAGACCCGGCTCATCAGGTCTTCGCCGAAGCGGATCTGCGGGTTCATCGCGCCCGCGGCGGCGACGACCTCGCCGGTCGCGAGATCGGTCAGATGGGCGGCGATGGTGGTCGAGCCCACGTCGACCGCAAGCCCGAGCGCGCGATCGCGGAACCCCGGCCAGACGGCGACGATCTCGCGCGCCTCGCGGACCGCGACCGTCGCTTTCCAGCCTTCGGCGCGAAGCGCGGGCTGGAGCGCCTGGATCACGCCGAGGTCGGTCGACAGCCCTTCGAGGCCCCATTGCTCGGCGAGCGCCGCCTCGAGCCGGCGCAAATCGCTCGCCGGATCGTGCATGTCGGGTTCAGAGACCTCGACGTAGTGAAGGCGAATGACCGGATCGACCTCGATCTTGCGGGCGTCGGCCCGCTTGCGGACGAGCTGGCGGTGGACCTGGCTTTCAGGCGGCACGTCGACCACCACGTCGCCGACGATGCGGGCCTGGCAGCTCAGCCGGCGGTCGGGGGCGAGCTTTCGCTTCTCGGCGTAGCGCGCCTCGGCCGCGCCGGCGGGGCTCAAATGCTCGGCCGCCGATTTCACGCCGAGCTTGGCGAAGTCGCCCTCGCTGACCTGGACCTGGCAGCGCCCGCAGATGGCGCGGCCGCCGCAGACCGAATCGATGTCGACGCCAAGCGCGCGCGCGGCCTCAAGCAGCGGCGTGCCGAGCGCGAAGCGGCCGCGCCGCCCCGAAGGCGTGAAAACGACGAGCGCGTCGTCGGCCATGCGCGCAGTCCCGATTCGGCCTCAGCCCCGCCGCCGCCGGCGGCCTTCGCGCCGGCGTCCCGCGTTCTCGGCGCCTTCGGCCGGCGCTTGACGGAAGCGGCGAATCCAGCGCGCGCAGTCGGGATCGTGGCCCATCATCACGTCGGCGCCCATGGTCGCGGCGATGATCTCCTCGTGCAAAGGATTGGCGATCGCCGAGGTCATGCCGGCGCCGATCGCCATCGAAAGAAAAGCGGCGTTGAGGCCGTTGCGGTTGGGCAGGCCGAAGCTGATGTTCGAGGCCCCGCAGGTCGTGTTGACCTTGAGCTCCTCGCGCAGCCGGCGGATCAGGCGAAGCGCCGCCGCGCCGGCGTCGTTGAGCGCGCCCACCGGCATGATCAGCGGGTCCACCACCACGTCGCAGCGCGGGATGCCGTGGTCCTCGGCGCGCTCGACGATCTTGCGCGCGACCTCGAAGCGCACGTCCGGATCCTCTGAGATCCCGGTCTCGTCGTTCGAGATCGCGACCACCGCGGCCCCGTACTTCTTAACCAGGGGCAGGACGGACTCGAGCCGCTCCTCCTCGCCGGTGACCGAGTTGACCAGCGCCTTGCCCTGATAGGCCTCGAGCCCGGCCTCGAGCGCCGCGACCACCGAGGAATCGATCGACAGCGGCACGTCGGTGATCGACTGCACGAGACGGATCGCCTCGGCGAGAATCCGCGGCTCGTCGGCGAGCGGGATGCCGGCGTTGACGTCGAGCATCTGCGCGCCGGCCTGGACCTGGGCGATCGCATCCGCCTCGACTCGGCTGTAGTCTCCGGCCGCCATTTCGGCTGCGAGCTGCTTGCGGCCGGTGGGGTTGATCCGCTCGCCGATGATCACGAAGGGACGGTCGAACCCGATGACGACCTCGCGGGTCGCCGACGAAAGCACGGTGTCTGTCATTGCCTGGTTCCTACTTTTTGTCGTCTCTGGCCGCGGTGGGCCGGATGCTGCGGCCGGCGGCCCGCGAGCACGCCGGATTCGGTGATGATCTCGGAGACCAGCTCCTCCTGGCGGTATGCCATGACATGGACGCCGGCGACACCCTCGATTTCGCGGATCTGCTGGATAAGCTCGATGCAGAGCCTTTTCCCCTCGCGCTTGGGCTTTTCGGCGCGCTCGAGCCGCTCGATCACCGCATCGGGGATATGGACGCCCGGCACGTTGGCGCGAATCCAGCGCGCCGCTCGCGGCGAGGCGAGCGGGCCGACGCCGACCAGAATGAAGCAGCGCTCGTGCAGCCCCTCGTCGCGGACCCGCGCCATGAACCGTTCGAGAAGCGGAATGTCGTAGCAGTACTGAGTTTGCACGAACTGGGCCCCGGCGGCGATCTTCTTGGCGAGCCGCATGGGCCGGAAGTCATAGGGCGGCGCGAAGGGGTTCGACGCCGCGCCGAGGAAGACCTTGGGCGGCACCGTGATCTTGCGGCCCGACAGGAACCGCCCCTCGTCGCGCATGGTGCGGATGGTCTGAAGAAGCGAGATGCTGTCGAGGTCGAAGACCGGCTTCGCCCCCGGCTGGTCGCCCGCCTGCACCCCGTCGCCGGTGAGGCACAGGATCGAGCACACCCCCATCGCCGCCGCGCCCAAAACGTCGCCCTGAATCGCGATGCGGTTGCGGTCGCGGCACGAGATCTGCATCACGGGCGCATAGCCCGCCTGGATCAGGAGCGCGCAGATCCCGACGCTCGACATATGCGTGTTCGCGCCCGAGGCGTCGGTCGCGTTGATCGCGTCGCAGACCTCGGAGAGCACGAGCGCGCGCTCGAACACCTCGCGCGGGTCGGCCGAATCGGGCGGGTTGAGCTCGGCGGTGACCGCGAACTTGCCGGCGCGCAGCACGCGCTCGAGCCGGCCGGCCGAGCTGTGGCCCGGCGGGATCTCGTCGGGGCCGTGACGGCGAACGCCGGCGGGGGTCATTGCGCGGCCTCCGCGGCGTGGCGCGCGGCGCGGGCGGCCGCCTCCTCGCGGGTCACCCGCAGCCAGGACGAGGTGCCGGCCAGCCGATGGTCGACCGGGGCCTGAACCGCCGCGATGGCGCCGCCGCCGCGCATCCTGAGCGCGCCCGCATAGGCTTCGACCCAGACGCAGCGCATCTCCGGCCGGACCTCGCAATGCCCGTTCGGACGGACCCCGCCGCAGGGGCCGTTGCGCAACCCCTTGGGGCAGTTCATCGGGCACGACATGCCGGTCGAACTCAGCACGCAGCGCCCGCACATGCGGCAGTCGAACATGAACCCCTTGATCCGCCGCTCGACCGCCTCGACCGGCCCTTCCAGGCGCTCGTAGCCGATCCGCTCAAGCAGAGGATGGAGGCCGAGAAGCAGGTTCGAGAACAGGCTCCACAGCCTTTCAAGCCAGTCGGCGTGACGCACCGACCACCGTCGCACAGCATACATGGCCTTTGCCTTATGCGGTCGCTCGCCGCCGGGTCCGCAACCCCGATTCCTCAATCACCCAGGCGATCGCCGCCTCTTGGCGCGGCGCCATCAGATGCGCCCCGGCGACGCCTTCGATCTCCTGCATCTCCTGCAGCATCTCGCCGCAGATCCGGACCCCCTCGGCGCGCTGGTCGGCCGCGCCTTCGAGGCGCGCGATCACCGCTTCGGGCACATGGACGCCGAACAGGTTCTCGTTCATCCAGCGCGCCGAACGCGCCGAGGCGAGCGGCCCGATGCCGATCAGGAAGAAGGCGCGCTCGGCGATCCCGAGATCGACCAGCCGCGCCATGTAGCGACGCAGCACGCCCATGTCGAAACAGTACTGGGTCTGGAAAAAGTCGGCCCCGGCCTCGATCTTGGCGAGCAAGCCGTCCGGCCGCCAATCGGCGTCGGGATCGCGCGGGGCGTCGGCGGCGCCGATGAACAGCCGCGGCGCGGGCTCGACCGCGCGGCCGCCGGGCATGCGGCCCGCGCGCAGGCCCGCCGCGGTGCGCAGGATTCCCCGGCTGTCGAGGTCGTAGACCGGCTTGGCGTCGGGTTGGTCGCCGGCCTTGGGGTCGTCGCCATGGAGACAGAGAATGTTGGGCACGCCGAGCGCGGCGGCGCCGATGATGTCGCCCTGCAACGCCAGCCGATTGCGGTCGCGCGCGGTGATCTGGAGCACGGGCTCGATGCCGTCGCGGGCGAGGATCGCGGCGCAGGCGAGCGCCGACATATGCGCCCGCGCGCCCGCCCCGTCGGTGACGTTGACGGCGTCGGCAAGGCCCCTGAGCGGCGCGACGCGGGCGATCACCCGGGCGGGGTCGGCCGAATCGGGCGGCGTGGTCTCGGCGGTCAGCGCGAAGCCGCCCCCGCGCAGGACCGCTTCGAGCCGCCCGTCGGAGCGGCGCGCGCCCGGCGCTTCGCCGTTCATCTAGGCGGGCTCCCGGCCGCCGGCGGCGATCAGCGCGGCGAGGCGGTCGTCGTCGTAGTCGCGCTCGATTCGGGCGGCGAGCGCCTCGGCCTCGGCCTCGAGGTCGTCGCCGCAGGGCGCGGGATCGCCGCGCCGCCACTCGGCGAGATAGGCGTCGGTGTCGCGCGCGCCGGAGCGCATGGCGGCGCGGTCGATCGCCTTCTCGAACCGCTCGGCGAGCACCCGCTTCGCCGTCTTGCGGCCCGCCTTGGCGATCACCTGAGCGGGAATGTCACGCCAATAGACGATGGTGATCTGCGCCATGGTCGTCGCTGTCCTCGTCGGGCGCGCCGAGCGCGGCGACGAATCGGCCGAGCTCGCCAAAGCCCGTGTAGCGGCGCTCGAAGTCGAGGCCAAGGCGGGCGGCCGCCGCGCGCGCCTTCTCGACCAACGCGGGGTCTTCGCTCTGGGCGAGGTAGACCAGCCGGCGGTAGTTGCCGAAGTAGTCGCCGAGCAGCTCGGGATGGCGGTCGAGGCCGAGACCCGCGATGATCAGCCGGTCGAAGTGCCGGACCAAATAGTCGGTCAGGAAGAACGAGCCCGGCTCGGCCTCCATCAAGGCGTCGAAATCGGCCGCCCCGGCGTAAAAGGAGTAGCAGTGCGGGCCGGGGATGCGCTCGACTCCTTCCTCGGCGAGCACGCGATCGAGCGCGCCCCCGGTGCCGCAGTCAGCGAACAGCACCACGATGCGCTCGAACCGGCCGCGCGCGGCGCGGATCTTGGCGCGCACCGCGTCCGGAATGCGCTCGGGCGTGTTGTGGTAGTGCGCCGGCACGCATGTGAGCGCGATATGCGACCAGCCGTTCGCGCGCACGAGCTGCGCGATCTCACGCGCGAGCGCGCCGCATCCGATCAGCAGCGTCGTCGGCGGGCGCGCCATCAGCGGTCATGCTCCGCCCGCGGCCATCTGCGACTGCACCGAGCCTTGGCGGCGGGCCATCAGCGCCTTGGCGGTCTCGACCGCCACAGCGGCGTCGCGGCAATAAGCGTCGGCCCCGATGCTTTCGGCGAAGGCCTCGTTGAGCGGCGCGCCGCCGACCAGCACGATGTAGTCGTTGCGAATGCCCTTCTCCTTGAGGGCGTCGATGACGACCTTCATATACGGCATGGTCGTCGTCAAAAGCGCGGACATGCCGACGATATCGGGCTGGTGCTCCTCGATCGCGGCGAGGAAGTTCTCGACCGGGTTGTTGATCCCGATGTTGATGACCTCGAACCCGGCGCCTTCCATCATCATCGCGACGAGGTTCTTGCCGATATCGTGGATGTCGCCCTTGACGGTGCCGATCACCATCTTGCCGATCTTGGGCGCGCCGGTCTCGGCGAGCAGCGGCCGCAGGATCGCCATCCCCGCCTTCATGGCGTTGGCGGCGAGCAGCACTTCGGGCACGAACAGGATGCCATCGCGGAAGTCGATGCCGACGATGCGCATGCCCTCGACCAGCGCTTCGGTGAGCACCTTGTACGGCGTCCAGCCGCGCTCGAGGAGGATGTTGACCCCTTCCTCGATCTCCTCGGCGAGACCGTCGTAGAGGTCTTCGTGCATCTGCTGCACGAGATCTTCGTCGCTCAACGACGCGAGATCGATATCGTCTTCGTCAGCCATGGCCCTATACCCCAAAGACCGTTAACCATGCCGCGGCCGCACTCGGCCCTAAAATTACCAGTTAAGTTGCGGCGACCCGTCATGCTAACACCGCGACGACAAAAGTTGTCTCCAAAACGACATCGCGTTCTTTTCCGGCTTTGCGCCCTGAAAACTAGGCTTTGACAGCCCCGCGGCAACCTTCTTACCCTCGGCCGAAAACGGCGGAACGGGGAGGAATATCCGCCATGGCGAACCCGCGCAAGCGAAGCGGCGGCCGGGCGGCGCGCCGGGCCTTGCGGGCGCGGGCGCCGGGGGTCCAGCCGCGCCGGACTCTGCGCGAGATCCCGGTCTACGAGCTTGTCTCGGCGGAAGGGATCGCGCGCCTTCACGACGCCTCGATGGCCATTCTCGAAGAGGTCGGGATCGACTTCCGCGACGCGGAAGCGCTCGCCCTGTGGCGGCGGGCGGGCGCGCGCGTCGCGGGCGAGCGGGTGCGCATCCCCCGCGCGCTCGCCATGGAGCTGCTCGCCAAGGCGCCGGCGGAATTCACCCAGCGCGCGCGCAACCCCGAACGTTCGGTGACCATCGGCGGGAAGCATACGGTGTTCGCGCCGACCTACGGCTCGCCCTTCGTGCGCGGCCTCGACAACGAGCGCCGCTACGGCGCCCTCGAAGACCTGCAAAACTTCGTCAAGCTCGCCTATATGGCGCCCGTGCTCGACCATTCGGGCGGGGTGATCTGCGAGCCGGTCGACGTGCCCGTGCCGCAACGCCATCTCGATATCGTTTACAGCCACATCCGCTACTCCGACAAACCCTTCATGGGCATGGTCACCGCCGGCGAGCGCGCCGAGGACACGGTCGCCATGGCGCGCATTCTGTTCGGCGACGACTTCGTGGACCGCAACACGGTCCTGATCTCGGTCGTCAACTGCAACTCGCCCTTGGTCTGGGACGCGACCATGCTCGCCGCGCTCAAGGTCTACGCCCGGGCCGGCCAGGCGGTTCTGGTCACGCCCTTCATCATGGCCGGCGCTATGAGCCCGGCGAGCGCCGCGGGCGCGATCGCCCAGCTCAACGCCGAGGCGGTGGCGGGCATGGCCTTCGCCCAGCTCCTGCGCCCGGGCGCGCCGGTGGTCTACGGCAACTTCGTGACCACGGTCTCGATGCGGACGGGCGCGCCGATGATGGGCACGCCCGAGCCCGCGATGATGATCTACGCCACCGC
>CAZHDF010000154.1:0-8191 GCA_964531525.1 uncultured Alphaproteobacteria bacterium
GCTTGAACGCGGTGCCGAGCTTGCCGGTCGACGGCAGATGCGGCCCCCGGCAGAGATCGATGAAACCGCCCTGGCGGTAGAGCGTGATCGGCTCGCCCGCCGGAATGCTCGCGATCAGCTCGGCCTTGTACTTCTCGCCCTGCTTTTCGAAGAAGGCGACCGCCTCGTCGCGGTCCCAGACCTCGCGCGCGATCGGCTCGTCGCGGGCGACGATCTCGCGCATGCGCTCCTCGATGCGCGCCATGTCCTCGGGCGTGAACGGGGTCGGCCGCGCGAAGTCGTAATAAAAGCCCTCGGCGATCGCCGGGCCGATGGTGACCTGGGTCTCCGGGTAGAGCTCCTTGACCGCCTCGGCCATGACATGGGCGGCGTCGTGGCGCAGAAGCTCAAGCGCGTCGTCGTCCTTGCGGGTGACGATCGCGACCTCGGCGTCGCGGTCGATCTCGGCCGAGAGGTCGCGGAGCGCGCCGTCGACGCGGATCGCGAGCGCCGCCTTCGCGAGCCCGGGACCGATCGCGGCGGCGACGTCGGCGCCCGTCACCGGGCGCTCGAAGCGCCGGACGCTGCCGTCGGGGAGAGTAAGAGCCACCATTGATGGGCTTTTCACACCGGGACCGTTAAAGTTTCGTCAAGGCGCGCGCAATGTAGGCTGTTTCGCCCCGCTGTCAAGGCGCACCCGGCCGCCTTGACAGCCCCGGCGATGTCGGGCTTGTTACCGCCTCCGTCGAGACCCCGGGACGGCGCGCGCGCCGACGCCCCGTCCCCGCCCGCCCGAAGGCTTTCGCGATTGGCCAGACGCCGTCATTCCATTCCACCGGCCATTCCACCGGGCGCGCCAACGGACGCCGGACGCGCCGCGACCGAAATCGGACCGCGGCTCGCCGGCGTCGTGCTGGCGGTCGTCGCCCTCGCCTATCCGATTCTCGGCGCCGCCGCGCCCAAGGGGCTCGCGGCGCTGTTCCTGGCGGCGGGCGTGGTGGTGCTTTTCGATCCCGCGATCCGGCGCCGCCTGCGCGGCCACCCCGCGCGCGCCTTCCCCGTGGCGCTCGGCCTCGGACTCGCCTGGCTGCTGGCGACGGCGATCTGGGCGCTCGAGCCCGGCACCTCTGCGCGCCTCTGGCTGAGCCTCGCGGTGATGAGCGGGCTGGGCCTCGCGCTGATCGCGGCGTCGAGCGCGCTCGACGCAAGCCAGGGCGCGCGCGTGGCGCGCCTGGTCGCCATCGGCGCGGTCGCCTTCGCCGCCTTCTTCGCGGTCGAGACGGCGACCGGCGGCTGGATCACCCGCGCCCTGGTCACGACCTGGAACCGGGCGACGCCCTGGCATAGCCCGATGCCGACCCCCGCCAACCTGCTGGGGCCGGCCTCGGCGGCGCTCGCGATCCTCGCTTGGCCGGCGGCGCTCGCGCTCTACCGGCGCTCGCCCTGGATCGGCGCGGCCTTCGTCGCCGCGATGACCGTCGTTCTTCTGGCGCAGACGATGTTCGCCTCCTTCGTCGCCTTCGCCGCCGGGATCGTCGTCGGCGCGCTGGTCTGGGCCTGGGGACGACGGGGCGCGATGCTGGCGATCGCGGGGATCGCGCTCGTCAATCTCGCGCTGTTCGTCGCCGCGCCCGTGATCGTCGCCCGGATCGACGCCGGCGCGCTCGCCCTCGACGTCAGCACGAGCTGGATTCAACGGCTCTACATTCTCGCCTTCGCGCTCGAGCGCATCGCCGAGCACCCGATCCTCGGCTGGGGGCTCGACGCCGCGCGCGCGATCGGCCGGGGCGTGGCGGGCCCCTATCCCGGCACCGCCGCGCTGCCGCTGCACCCCCACAACCTCTGGGCGCAGATCTGGCTCGAGGCCGGCGCCGTCGGCGTCGGTCTCGGCGCCTGGCTGGTTTGGCTGATCCTCGCCGCCTGCGCGCGCGCGGGCAAGACGCCCGCCGCCCGCGCATGCGCGACCGGGCTCGCCGTCACCTATCTCGCGATCGGCAACATCAGCTATGGCGCGTGGCAGAACTGGTGGCTGGCCATCGCCTGGCTGGGCGCGGCGCTCATGATTGCGAGCGTGGCGGGGGAAGGGGCGGCAGCGCCGCCGCCACCGCCTCGACCGTCAAATCATCGAGCGAGGGACGGCGAAGCACCGTGACGCTCGGCCCCCGGGGCGCGGTCTGGGCCGGCTCCGACGCCGCCGAATAGAGCACCACCACCGGCGCGCCGGCGAGCGCGATCAGATGCATCGGCCCCGTGTCGTTGCCGACCGCGACCGCCGCGCGGCGCGCGAGCGCGGCGATCTCGGCGAGACTCGTCTCGTCGCACAGATCGACCGCCTCCGGACAGGCGGCGGCGATCGCCGCGATCTCGGCGCGCTCGGCCGCCGCGCCGATCAGCACCGGCGTAATCCCGCGCCCCGCCAGCCGGCGCGCGAGCGCGGCGTAGTTCACGGCGGGCCAGCGCTTCTCGGGCCGATGCGCCGAGCCGCCGGGCACCAGCAGTGCGAAACCGTCGTCGAGGCCGAAGCGCGAGACATCGGCATCCAGCCAGGAGACGTCGGGCGGCGGCACCATCTCGATCCCCGCCATGGCGAGCTGCTCGGCCTCGCGCTCGACCGTGTGCATGGCGTCGCGCCCCGGGTTGGCGTGCGGATGCGAGCAGCCGGGCGCGATCCCCGACCATTCGGGACGCGCCCGGCCGAGCAGGCGGAAATAAGCATGCGTGCGGTCCGAATGCTGAAGGTCGTAGACGCGCGCGAAGCCCGCGCCCCGCAGGCGACGAACGAGCCCGAGCCAGGCCCCGGGCTGCCAGGCGCGCGGCTTGGGGTCGATCCAGACCCGGTCGAACCAGCCCGTCGCGCGGCCGAACTCGGCGTAAGCGCGGGTGGTGAGAAGGGTAATTTCGGCGCCCGCGTGATGGCGGCGGATCGCCTGGAACGCGCCGGTCGCCAGCAGAAAATCGCCGAGCGCGCCGTGCTTGATGACCAGAATCCGCTCCACCGGGGGCATCGGTCCGCCTGGAGCCCCCGCCCCGGCCTACTGCGCGGCGCGCGCGCGATGCGCGGCCGACGACGACGCCAGCTCGCGGTAGATCGCGAGCGTGCGCGCGCACATCGCCTCGCGCGAGAACCGCGCCCGCGCCCGAGCAATCGCGCGCCCGGCGAGCCGCTCGCGCGCCGCGCCGTCGAGCGCCAGAACGTGATCGAGCGCCCCCGCCAGCGCCCGCGCGTCGCCCGGCGGAACCAGCCAGCCGGTCTCGTCCGCGGCCACCGTCTCGCGCGCGCCGCCGTGGTCGCTCGCGATCGTCGGGCGGCCCATGGCCTGGGCCTCGACCGCGACCCGGCCGAACGCCTCGGGCTCGAGCGAGGCCGACACCACCGCGTCGGCCAGCATGTAGGCCGCCGGCATGTCGCGGCAGTCGTCGACGATCTGCACCACGCCGTCGACGCCGCGCCGCCGCGCCCGCTCCTCGAGCTCGCGCCGGTAGCCCGTGCGCCCCTGGTCCGAGCCCACGAACAGGCAGCGGAGGTCATGCCTGCCCAGCTCGGCCAATGCATCGATCAGCACCCGGTGCCCCTTCCAGCGGGTCAGCCGCCCGGGCAGCATCACCACCTGCATCCCGTCGTCCAACCGCCAGCGCCGCGACAGCGCGATCAGGCGCTCGGCGCTCACGCGGGCGGGGTCGAACAGCGCGAAGTCGATGCCGCGCGGCACCGTGCGCAACCGGTCCTCGTCGATGGAGTAGTTCTCGCGGATATGGCCGGCGATGAACTCCGAGATCGCGATCACCCGGTCGCCCCGGGTCATGACCGCGTTGTAGAGCCGCTTGAGCGGGTTGCCGATCGAGTAGGTGCCGTGGAAGGTGGTGACCAGGGGAACCCCCGCCCGCCGCGCGGCGTAAAGCGCGCTCCAGGCCGGCGCCCGCGAGCGGGCGTGCACCAGGTCGATCCCCTCGGCCTCGATCAGGGCGCGCAGGCGCTCGATATTGGCGCGGATCGCAAACGGCCCCTTGGCGTCGAGCGGCAGGACGACATGCCGAGCCCCGGCGCGCTCGATCTCGCGCACCATGATCCCGCCGGCCGAGGCGACCACGGCGCGCCCGCCGGCCTCGACCAGCGCGCGCGCGATATCGACCGTGCCGCGTTCGACGCCGCCGGTCTCGAGCGCCGGCAGAACCTGAAGCACGCTGGGCGTTTCGGCCGGCGGCGCGGCCGGGCGTTCCGTCGCGCCGCCGCCGTTGATAGGATCGGGTTCGCTCGTCATAGAACCCTAGAGGATATCCCATGACCGATCCCGGTTCCATCGCCGACGCCGCCCCGGACCGCCTGGAGCGCGCGGGCGCGCCCGCGCTCGCCTACCACCGGAGCCCGGGGGGCGGCCCCTGGACGGTGTTCCTGGGCGGTTTCATGTCGGACATGACCGGGACCAAGGCGACCGCGCTCGAAGTCTTCTGCCGCGAGCGGGGCCGCGCCTACCTGCGCTTCGACTATCGCGGCCACGGGGCCTCCGAGGGCGCGTTCGCCGACGGCACCATCGGCCTCTGGACCGAGGACGCGCTCGCCGCGATCGACGCGCTCACCGACGGCCCGGTGGTGCTGGTGGGATCGAGCATGGGCGGCTGGATCATGCTGAACGCGGCGCTCGAGCGGCCCGAGCGCGTCGTCGGCCTGCTCGGCATCGCCGCCGCCCCCGACTTCACCGAGCGCATGATGAACGAGGAGTTCGACGCCCCGACCCGCGCCGCCTTGATGCGCGACGGGCTGGTGCGCGTGCCGTCGGACTACGGCGACGAGCCCTACGCCATCACCCGCGCGCTGATCGAGGACGGCCGCCGCCACCTGCTGCTCGGCGCGCCGATCCCGATCCGCTGCCCGGTGCGGCTGATCCAGGGCATGGCCGATACCGCCGTCCCCTGGCGCACGGCGCTCGCGATCGCCGAGCGCCTCGAATCGCGCGACGTGGAAGTCACGCTGGTCAAATCCGCCGACCACCGCCTCTCCGACCCGCCCGACCTCGACCGCCTCTGCCTAACCCTCAAGGCGCTTTGGGCGCGGGTGGCGCGCTAACGCCCCTCCCCCTCCAAGATCGCCCTAAGCCCCGACTCGTAGTCCGGGTAGCGGAGCGTGACGCCGAGCTCGCGCTTGATGCGGTCGTTGCGGACGCGCTTGTTGTCGGCGTAGAAGCTGCGCGCCATGGGCGAGAGCTCGGCGGTCTCGAAGGGAATCGGCGGCGGCGGGTCGATGCCAAGCAGCGCGGCGGCGAAGGCGACCACCTCGCCGGGCGGGGCCGGGCGGTCGTCGCAGACGTTGTAGATCGCGCCGCCGTTGGGCCGGGCGATCGAGGCGCGCAGCACGGCGGCGATATCGTCCACATGGATGCGCGAGAACAGCTGGCCGGGCTTGTCGATCCGCTTGGCGGTGCCGGCGCGGAGCTGGTCGAGCGCGCTGCGCCCGGGGCCGTAGATGCCCGCGAGGCGGAAGATCTGCACCGGAATCCCGTGCCCCCACCAGTAATTCAGCCAGAGTTGCTCGGCGCGGGCGCGGCGCTCGGCGCGCGGGCTCGTGGGCGCGGTCGGCGTGTCCTCGTCGACCCAGCCGCCTTCGTGGTCGCCGTAGACCGCCGTGGTCGAGAGATAGCCGATCCATTCGAGGGCGTCGGCGGCGGCGATCGCGTCGGCGTGGGCGTCGAGCACCGGGTCGCCGTCCGCGTCGGGGGGGATCGAGATCAGAAGATGGGTGACGCCCGCGAGCGCCGCATGCGCGTCGGCCAGCGGATGGTCGCGGTCGAAGCGGCGGACCGGAATTTCGTTCCCGCCCGCGCCCGGCTCGCGCGCCGTGCCGGCGACGCGCCAGCCCTCGGCGCGCAAGGCCTCGGCCAGGCGACGCGCGGTGTAGCCGAGGCCGAAGCAGAACAGGGAGCGGGGCGGGGAAGGTTTGGTCATGGCGGGGTCCGCGCGCGGCGATTGGCTTCGGGACGTCAAGCTGGCACATTATGCCTTGCAGGGGGGCTTCGCAAAACCGCGATGGAAACGCCATGGCATCGATGACGGAACGGGCGTGGGCGGCCTTCCCCGCCGGCTCGAACGGCGAGTTCGACCTGCCGGCCGCGCTCGCGATCGTCATCGCCCGGGGCGAGGGCTGCCGGCTGTGGGACAGCGAGGGGCGCGAGTTCCTCGACTTCTCCATGGGCTGGGGCTCGGCGCTGGTGGGACACGCGCGCCCCGAGGTCGTCGAGGCCGCCGTCCGCCAGGCGCCGCTGGGCGCGAACTTCGCCCATGTGAACGAGAACGCCCTGCTGCTCGCCGAGGAGATCCTGCGCCTGAGCCCGGCCTGCGCGCAGGTCCGCTTCTGCGCCTCGGGCACGGAAGCGACCATGTACTGCCTGCGCCTCGCCCGCGCGTTCACCGGGCGCGACCGGATCGTCAAGTTCGAGGGCGCCTATCACGGCGCCCACGAGGTCGGCGTGACCAGCCTGTTCCCGTCCCGGCTGCGCGACTTCCCCGAGCCCGACCCGACCAGCGCCGGGATCGATCCGCCAGTGGGCGAGCAGGTGCTGGTGGCGCCGTTCAACGACATCGAGACGACGGCGCGCATCATTGCCAAGCATGCATCCGAAATCGCCGCCGTGATCGTCGAGCCCCTGCAACGCTGCACCCCGCCGGTTCCGGGCTTCCTCGAGGGCCTGCGCGCGCTGTGCGACGAACACGACATCCTGCTGCTGTTCGACGAGGTGGTGACCGGCTTCCGGCTCGCCTACGGCGGCGCGCAGGAATACTACGGCGTGGTCCCCGATCTGGTGGCCTACGGCAAGGCGCTCGGCGGCGGCTATCCGATCGGCGCCTTCGGCGGCCGGGCGGACGCGATGGCGCTGGTCCGCGAGGACCGGCTGGGCCGCGACGGCTATGTCTGGATGGCCTCGTCGCTCGGCGGCAACCCGATCTCGACCGCCGCCGCGCGCGCCGCGCTCTCGGTGCTCGCCCGGCCGGGAAGCTACGACCGTCTCCACGGGCTCGGCGCGTACTTGCGCGATCGCCTCGCCCGGGTGCTCGCCGACCGGGGCGAGAGCGCGCAAGTCATCGGCGACGGGCCGCTCGCCCAGGTGGTCTTCACCGACCGGGCGGTGCGCGACTACCGCGACACGCGGGCGGGCGACGCGGCGCGCGGGCGCGCGCTGATGCTGGCGCTGTTCGCGCGCGGCGTGTTCCTCAACCCGATGGGGACCAAGCTCTACCTCTCGCTCGCCCATGACGAGGCGGTCTGCGACGCCTTCCTCGACCGCTTCGACGACGCGCTTCGCGCCGTCGCGGGCCATGGCTGAGGCGCGTCTCATGCGGGCGCTGGCGCTCGCCGCCGCCGTCGCCCTCGCGGCGACGGCGGCGAGGGCGCAGAGCGGGCCGACGGGCCAGGCGCGCTATCAAGCCTGCACGACGCTCGCCGACCGGGACCCCGAAAGCGCGCTCGAGGACGCGGTCCAGTGGCGCGACGAGGGTGGCGGCGCGCCGGCGCGCCATTGCTTGGCGCTGGCGCTGATCCGCATGGGCAAGTTCGCCGACGCGGCGACCGAACTCGATGCCCTCGCCGGCGTGCTCGGCAAGAAGAACCTGCGCCTGCGCCCCGCGGTGCTCGACCAGGCGGGCCAGGCCTGGCTGCGCGCGCAAAAGCCCCGCAACGCGATCGCCTCGTTCACCGGCGCGGTCGAGGCCCGGCCCGACAACGTCGAGTACCGGATCGACCGGGCGCTCGCCTACGCCGCCCAGGGGGCGTACTGGGAGGCGGTCGACGACCTCAACGCCGCCGCCGATCTCGCGCCCGACCGCGCCGACATCTACACCTACCGCGCGAGCGCGTACCGCTATCTCGACACGCTCGAGCTCGCCCAGGTCGACGTCGAGCGCGCGCTGGCGCTCGCGCCCGACGACCCGGTGGCGCTGCTCGAACGCGGGATCGTCCGCCGCCTGCAAGGCGACGGCGCGGGCGCGCGCGCCGACTGGCTCAAGGTCGTGACCCTGGCGCCCAACACCCCCGCCGCCCGCGCCGCCCAAACCAACCTCGAACGCCTCGACGTCAACCCGGATTAGAGCCTGATCCGTTCAATCGAGATCTCCCCCTCCCCCTGGCTCCCTCCCACCAAGGGAGGGGGAATCATGGGGCGGCTCCAGACGAAAAGCCCTCCCCCTCGATGGAGACCTCTGCGAAATGGGGTGTTGGAGGCGAGAT
>CAZHDF010000155.1:0-8181 GCA_964531525.1 uncultured Alphaproteobacteria bacterium
CGGCTCCTCGGGCGGCGGCGGAGGTGGTGGCGGCGGCGGCGGCTGGTAGCGCGCCAAGTTCCGCATCGTGGAGATGCTGTTTACCGCCGCGATCATTTATTAGATCATCTCTTTTGTGTTCGCGCTGATCCAAGCGCGCATCGAACGCTACTATGGCAAGGGCGTAGGAACCCGGCCGAGCGGTGATGATCCATATCCGATCGGCCATACGCTTCGAGAAAAGGAACCCATGAGCATCGCCAAAATTCGCAAGATCGTCACCCTGGTCGAGGAGATCGACCGCGAGATGGGCCGCGAGATCGACCCGCCGACGCGCAAGGCGGTCGCCGCCGCGGTGATCGAGAACCCCTTCGCCGGGCGCTTCGTCGAGGATCTCGAGGAGCTGATGCAAATCGGCGAGGAGCTCGGCGGCCTGCTCGGCGAACGTGCGGTCGCCGCGCTCGGCGTCGCGCCGTCGGCGATCGAGAGCTACGGCAAGGCGGCGATCGTCGGCGAGGCGGGCGAGTGGGAGCACGCCGCCGCCATCCTCCATCCGCGCCTCGGCAAGCCCTTGCGCGCGGCGGTCGAGCGCGGCGCGGCGCTGGTTCCCTCGGCCAAGAAGATGGGCGGGCTCGGCACGCCGATCGACGTGCCGCTCGGCCACAAGGACGCGGCCTATGTGCGCAGCCATTTCGACGCGATCGAGCTGCGCATCAACGACGCCCCGCGCGCGGGCGAGATCGTGGTCGCCGTCGCGGTCACCGATTCGGGCCGCCCGCTGCCGCGCGTCGGCGGCCTCACGACCGACCAGGTGAAGGGCGAGGACGGCCTGCGCTGAGCCCCCTCCCCCGCGTGCCTTGGCGGTCGATCGCGTTTTCGCGGTCGCCATTTATCACGTAATCGGTTGACGCCTCCCGCCCGGTCGAGCGAAATGGGAGCCGGCCGGGGCGACAGGGAACAGGCGGGCAGGCATGCAGACGAGGTTTGAGGCCTATCTCGAGGAACTCACCCGCACACCCGTCGCACAGCACACCGAGCTCACCGGCCGCGGCGCTCTCCAAGACCTCCTCGAAGACTTCGCCGGCGAGGCCGGCGGCCGGAAGGTCGGCGTCCAGCACGAGCCCGGCCGGCAGAAGGATAAGGGAGCCCCCGATTTCGCCATCCGCCACCAAGGCCGAATTCTCGGCTATGTCGAGGTCAAGCCGATCGGCGCGTCCCTCGACCCGGTGTTGAAGTCGGAGCAAATCGAGCGTTACGTCGAACTCTCCGGCAACCTCCTTGTCACCAACTATCTCGAATTCGTCTGGCTCCGCGAGGGCGACGCCGCCGCCCGCGAGATCGTTGCCTTCCCCACCGATCTCGAAACACGCCGCATCCATGTTCGGCCCGAGCGCGCCGAGGCCGTCGCAAGCCTGCTCCAAGGCTTCCTCTCGGTGGCGCCCGAGGGCATTGGTAGCTCTCGCGACTTGGCCCAGGCGCTCGCCACCCGCTCGCGGCTGCTGCGCGACGAGCTCACCCGCGAGCTGATCCGCCAGGAGAAGGAGCATCGCGAGGGCAAGCTCTACGGGCTCTACGCCGTCTTCCGCGATCAGGTGTTCCATGAGCTGACGCTACAGGAATTTGCCGACGCCTTCGCCCAGATGCTCGCCTACGGGCTTTTCCTTGCCCGTCTCAACGCGCCGGCGGAGACCGTCGTCACGCTCCGCAACGCCCGCAACCACATCCCCGGCTCTTTTCGCCTGATCCGCGAGCTCGTCGATTTCCTCGAAGAGCTTGAGAAGCCCGAATACGACGCCACGCGCTGGATCGTCGAGGAGATCCTCTCCATCGTCAACGGCCTCGATCTCGCGGCCATTCACGAGGATCTCTCCTTCCGCCAACGCCGCGCCATAGACCGGGGCCTGCGCGCCCGCGACGAGGAGGAGCACCGGCTCTTCGAGCGCGACCCCTTCATGTATTTCTACGAGGACTACCTCGCCGCCTACGACAAGGCGATGCGCAAGAGCCGGGGCGTCTACTACACGCCCGTGCCGGTGGTGAACTTCATCGTCCGCGCCGTCGATGACATCCTGAAGCGCGACTTCGGCATCGCCGAGGGGCTCGCCGGACACGAGCGCGTCACCGTGCTCGACTTCGCCTGCGGCACCGGCACATTCCTGCTCGAGACCTTCGAGCGCATTTTCGAGAATATCGGCGGGCCGGAAGCGGGCGTTGCCGGGCATGTGGTCCGCGAGCACATGCTCCGGAATATCTACGGCTTCGAGTATCTCATCGCCCCCTACACCATCGCGCATTTGAAGCTGTCGCAGTATCTCGCCGACAAGGGCCACCCGCTAGAAGGCGACGAGCGCCTCGGCGTCTATCTCACCAATACCTTGGAGCCGGTCGAGCCGCAGACGAACCTGCTCCTCCCCGCCGTCAGCGAGGAGGTCGAGAAGGCCCAGGAGGTCAAGGACAAGCCGATCCTCGTCATCCTCGGCAACCCGCCCTATTCCGGCCACTCGAAGAACAAGGGCGAGTGGATCACGAAGGCCGTCGCCGAATACAAGTTCGTCTGGGAGATCGACGACAAGGGGCGCGAGGTCAAGAAGCCTCTCGGCGAGAAGAACCCGAAATGGCTCCAGGACGACTATGTCAAGTTCCTCCGCTTCGCCCAGTGGAAGATGGACGCGGTCGAGGAGGGCGTCGTCGGCGTCATCACCAATCATTCCTGGATCGATAACCCCACCTTCCGCGGCATGCGCCAGTCGCTCATGCGCACCTTCGACCAGATTTATGTGCTCGACCTTCACGGCAACACCAAGAAGAAGGAGAGGACCCCCGACGGCGGCAAGGACGAGAATGTCTTCGACATCGAGCAGGGGGTCGCCATCAGCCTTTTCGTCAAGAAGCCCGGGCTCAAGCGTGGCGTCTGGCATGGTGATCTGTGGGGCAAGCGCATCGAGAAATACGGGCGCCTCGCCGCCGAAACCATGGTCTCGCTGCCGTGGAAGAAAGTCGAGCCGAGGACGCCGTTTTGTCTCTTCGCCTGGCAGGATCAGCGGCGCCGCGAGGAGTATGACTCGGGTTTTTCCGTTCCCGACATCTTCCCCGTGAACAGCGTCGGCATCGTCACCGCGCGCGACCGGCTCACGATCCATTTCACCAAGGATGAGCTGATGCAGACCGTGCGTGACTTCGCAGCGCTTGATCCTGAAATCGCGCGCGAGAAATATGGACTCGGTCGAGACGTTCAGGACTGGCGCGTGGAATGGGCGCAGCAAGACCTGACCAATAACGGCCCCGACGAGTCGTTTGCGGTTCCTGTTTCATATCGGCCCTTCGACGGACGCTGGACGTATTACACTGGCCATTCGCGCGGGTTCATTTGCCGGCCTCGCAGCGGTGTCATGCGCCATCTGTTGAGGTCGGGAAATCTTGCACTCATCACCTCGCGCCTTACGAAAGGTGAAGATTTCCGGCATGTTCAAATTACTGATAAAATTACAGAAGTTATCTGCATGTCGCCAAAGACATCTAATAATGGATTTATATTTCCATTATTTATCATTTCAGAAAACAGTATCCGCACCGAAAACTTCTCCCCCGACTTCCGCCGCTGGCTCAATGCCCGTTACGAGCACCACTACAGTCCCGAGGAAATCCTCGGCTACATCTATGCCGTTCTCCATTGTCCGGCGTACCGGAAGCGCTATGCCGAGTTCCTGCGCATCGACTTCCCGCGCATCCCGTTTCCGGAGCGCGCCGGGGATTTCGAGGCGCTCTCGCGCCTCGGCTGGTCGCTCATCGAGGCCCATCTGCTGCGCAATGCGCCGAAGCGCGGCCTCGCCGCCTATCACGGCACGGGCGATCACGTCGTCGAGAAAGTGCGGTACTCCTCGAAGGAGGAAGCCGTCTGGATCAACAAGAACCAGCATTTCGCGCCCGTCCCGGCCCCGGTCTGGGCGTTCCGTATCGGCGGCTACCAAGTGCTCGACAAGTATCTGAAATCGCGCAAGGGCCGGAAACTTTCCCTCGACGAGATCACGCATTTGGGGAGGATCGCCGACGCCCTCGCCTTCACCATCGAACGGATGGAGCGCATCGACGAGGCTTGGCGCAAGGCCTTCCCCGAGCGGACCTGAAATTCCCCGTCTCACACAATTTCCGGTATGGCGCCGAGGCGCACCCTGCTATATTTCGTGGTAGGAGCAATGATTCCCCGAGGCAGGGGCGGAACCCGACCGATGCAGCAAGCCGACCTTTTCGCCGAACCCGTCCCGCCCCGCTGGCGGCCCGATCCCGACAAGGTTCGCGCCCGCCTCCGCCGCATCCTCGACGAGGCGCGCGCCGCCGAGACCCTGCCTTGGGAGCCGGCGATCCTCAGCCTTTACCGGACCATCTTTCCCGACATGACCCGCTGGCTCCCCGACGACGAGGCCGCCCGCTGGCGGGCCGCGTTCTCCGCCGAGCTTGCCCGGTTCGGCGTCGACGAGGAGCCCGTGCCGGCCTGAGACCGCCGGGCCGGGATTTCGTGGTCATCGCGTCCCTCCCCCTACCAGCTATTCCTGAGCTCGCGGAGCTTGAGGAACACGGTCATCGGGTCCGGCTCGTCGGGGAGGTCGGGGAAGGCCTCGCGCAGGCGCGCGATCACCGACGGGCTGTGGAGCCGGAAGAAGGTGTTGATCTCCTTCTCGAGGCCAAGCGTCGAGACCGCCGTCGCCGGGTCCTGGGTCTCGATCTCGGCGAGGAGTTCGCGCGCGCGGCCGTTGTCGGGCTCGCGGTCGAGGGTGAAGCGCAGGTTGTTGGCGAAGTAGTCGTGGCCGGGGTAGACCTCGGTATGGTCGGGCAGGCGCGCGAGCTGCTCGGCGAAGGTGTGATAAAGCTCGGTCGGATGGCCGCCGTTGTGGCAGTTCCCCGCGCCCGCGTTGAACAGGGTGTCGCCGCAGATCAGCGCCGGGGTGTCGGTGTGCGACAACAGACAGACGTGGCACATGGTGTGGCCGGGAGTGTCGAGCACCTCGAGTTCGACCCTGCGCCCCACCTTGATCACGTCGCCCGCCGCCAGCCCTCGGTCGATGCCGGGAATGCGACCCTTGGCGTTCGCGTGCGCGAGCAGCTTGGCCCCGGTCGCCGCGATGACGGGTCCGTTGCCGCCGATATGGTCGCCGTGCTCGTGGGTGTTGACCACCAGCGTGACGTCCCAGCCCTTGGCCTTGGCCGCGGCCAGGCATTTCCGGTGGTCGAGGGGGTCGACCGCGAGCGCCTCGCCGGTTTCCTCGCAGGCGATGAGGTAATTGAAGTTACGGTATGCGTTGCCGGTCCAGATCTGTTCGACGATCACGCTCGCGGTCCTCCTTGCACGGGTCCTGCAAAAACGATACGGGCCGGCGCGCGAAATACCGATTGCATGGTTGGCGACGCTCGTCCCGACCACTAGTATAGCAACGCGCGCCGGGCCGAGCTTCTCTCAAACCCGGCGGCGGGCGAGATCGGGAGAACCACGCCGTATCGGGACCAAGCATGTTCTCACGCCTGAAGCGAGATACCGACCCGCGCGCAAGGGGACACGGCAGAACGGACGCGCCGTCGTCCATGCCCGCCGGCGCGCGGTCATCCCTGTCGGTGATCGCGGCGGACACGAGCATCTCGGGCGATATCGGCGGCAACGGCGAGATCCGCATCGAGGGAGAAGTTCGCGGCAGCATCGTCGCCGCGCGCGTTTCGGTGGTCGAGGGCGGGTACGTCTCGGGCTCGATCTTCGCCGAGTTTCTCCGGATCGAGGGCACGGTCGAAGGCCCGGTCGAGGCGATGTGCGTGACGATCACGCGCGGCGCGCATGTGTTGGGCAACGTCACCCACAACACCTTGACCATCGAACCCGGCGCGACCGTCGACGGCCGCAGGCCGTGGCGTCCGCCCAATTTCCTCGATGGCCGCAGGCCGTGGGGGGAACCGTTACTGGCCGACGGGCGAAAGCCGTAGACGTCGGTTCCGCGGCGATCCGTTTCGCGCTTGGCACGGCTCGACGGATCGGTATCTTAAGGAAAGGCATGCGGATCGCCCCGGCGGCCGCCGTCGTCTCAGAGGAGGTGGTAAAGCGATGTTTGGAAAACCCGACAAAGGCCCCGAGCGGCCGACGACCGAGCCCGCGGCCAACCCGGCCCCGGGCGCACCGAGCACCCCGGCGCCCGCGCCCGTCAAGGACAGCGGCAAGCCCTCGGTCATCAGCGCCGATCTCAAGATCATCGGCAACCTGCAAAGCGGGGGCGACCTTCAGATCGATGGCACGGTCGAGGGCGACATCAACAGCCGCTCGCTCACCGTGGGCGAGGATGCCAAGATCAACGGCTCGCTGTTCGCCGACGCAATCCGCGTCTGCGGCACGGTCACCGGCGAGGTCAAGGCCGCGCGGGTGACGATCGCCAAGACCGCCAAGGTCAACGGCGATATCATGTATCGCACCCTGTCGATCGAGGAAGGCGCGGTGGTCGAGGGCCATTGCCGCCGGCTCGAGGACAAGCCGAGCGCCGAGACCAAGGTTTCGTCGATCAAGCCGGCCCAAACCGGCGGCGCGCCGGGCGGCGGCACCACGCCGAGCACGAGCGGAAGCCAGGCGAGCCTGGGCGGAAGCAAGCCGGGTCCGCGCTAAACCAACCACCCGGCTCCCGACGACACGCCGATTACGGCCCGGCGGCTCCCACCCGGGACGCTCGCCGGGCCGGCCGTCGACCGGACGGAACATGCCTTGGCGCGGGATGTTTTATGGGATGGCCCGCCCCCTCCTTGGGAGCCAGGATGGTTCTGCACTCGAAGCTAAGGAGGAGACGGACCATGGCAATCGTGACGCTCGGATTGGACCTCGGCAAGAACGGGGTTCACATGGTGGGTTTCGATGAGGGCGGACGGATCGTCCTGCGTCGCCGTGTCAGGAGGGAGCGGCTATTGTCGCAGACGGGCAACATGGCGGCCTGCCTGATCGGCATGGAAGCGTGCTGCGGCGCCCATCATCTGGGGCGGGCGCTGGAAGCGCAGGGACATACGCCGCGCCTGATGCCGCCGCAATACGTGAAGCCGTTCGTCAAGTCGAACAAGAATGACTACCGGGATGCCGAGGCCAACGCCGAGGCGGTTCAACGGCCGACCATGCGGTTCGTGCCGCTGAAGAGCGAGGCTCAGCTGGACCTTCAGACGGTCCATCGCGTACGGCAGCGGCTGGTGGGCCGTCGTACGGCGTTGATCAATCAGCTGCGGGCAATCCTGCTCGAACGTGGGATCACGGTTCCCCAGCGGCGGCGGGTCCTGGAGGCGCGGCTTCCGGCGATCCTCGCGGACGAGCAGGCTGGGTTGTCGCCGCGTATCCGCCACTTGATCGAGGACATGCGGGCGGAATGGCGCGAACTGGATGCACGGATCGACGCATTCAATGCCGAGCTGACCACCACAGCCAGGGAAGACGACGCCTGTCGTCGGCTCTGCAAGATCCCCGGGATCGGCGTGCTGAATGCAACGGCGCTGGTGGCCGCCGTGGGCAACGTCGCCGCTTTCGACAAAGGCCGCGACATGGCGGCTTGGCTGGGGCTCGTACCGCGCCAGCATTCGACGGGTGGCAAGCAGCGCCTGCTTGGCATCAGCAAACGCGGGAACAAGTACCTGCGCACCCTTCTGATCCACGGCGCCCGTGCGGCCTTGCCGTACTTGGCAGCGCGGTCCGATGCCCTGGGTTCCTGGTTGCGGTCGCTTCTTGCGCGCGCCCACCGCAATGTAGTCGTCGTGGCGCTGGCCAACAAGCTGGCCCGGATCGCCTGGGCGGTGCTCGCCGGGAACCGCCGCTATGAAGCGTCGGCCAACGCCTGACCTCGACGGCGCCAGAGAAGGGAGGAGACGAAACGGAACAACTCTTGTCTGCGAGCACCATCGCAGCGATGGATGAACGGTCGAACCGGCGTCTTGGAAACCTGGTTCAAAAAATGGCCGCCCAGGCCGACGGTTTTATGAGGACCAGGACGCGCGGATACCCATCGTGGCCAGGAACTCACGGTTCCAGTGGAAGGCCGGATACATTGAGGCAGACCGCTTCAAGCCATCAAAGCGAAACCGCTTGCGGACCGGGGGCGGGCCATACATTTTTGATGGAATCGGCGCTTCTCGTATCCCCGGACCGCGCTCTGCGCAACCGAAAACATGGGTGACGGTTTAGCCCGGAAACATGGGTTACAGGTT
>CAZHDF010000156.1:0-8164 GCA_964531525.1 uncultured Alphaproteobacteria bacterium
CGTTTCGCGTACCACAATTAAATCAATTGCTTACACGCCACGCGGTCGCGCACCGGTTTGAGACGATGCGGCTAGCGTCGCATTCTGGTTTCGAATCAAGGTCTTATTATCCGCCGTCTCTCGTAGTGCTCCAGTTCATGGAGGGGCGTTTTCCCGACTCCCGCGGATGCGACTTGGGGAGACATCGTCATCCAGTTCGTCGATGGCCATACGGTTTCGCTCCGATGCAAAACTGCTTCGGGGGTGTTCAACTACACGCAGATGGGCATGGTCGACCGCCGGAACGGAAATCCGGACGTTCAGTGGAAACTTCTCCGTGACTTGGCCGAGGGGCGCGGCCAAATGACCTGGGATGCCTCGGCAGCGCGCGGCGCGAGAGCAAGAAGCGGGAGCAGGCTCTGAACCAGCGACTCAGAGAGTTTTTCGGGATCGATGGCGAGGCGATCGTCTGGGGCCAGAAGGCAGCGAACTACCGTTGTAGGTTCCAGTTGGCCTCGAACTGAGCGAAGGAGCCGGGTGGGAGCAGCGGTCCTCGCGCATCGGAACGTAAACGGCCTACGCTCTGGAACTGGTTCGTCGGCAGGAAGTGAAGACGGGATCAAGCTCCGCGCACGGGGGTTGGTGCCGCACGCACCAACCGTCGTGATTCGCTCTCAAGTCGAAGTACAATTAATCTGAGAATTATTCCTCGGCCGTTTCCTTGACCGCACCCATGAGTGCGCTGCGCGCGTCAGAAGCAGGCGCCGCACACCTTTGTCGATGTGCTCTCGCCATGACGGTCCGCGATTCTGTGCTTCCACAAAACCTTCCCCAGCCCGTCGAGACGGTCTTTCGCAAGCACGCGAATGAGTGCGGCGGCTTGCTCGATATCCTTTCTTGCCTTGGCTGCCGCCGAAGGGATACGCCGCGTCGCGACGATGAGCTTGTGAATCGCGTAGCGCACCGGCTGAGGAACATTGACGAGGACGCCGCTTCGTGGTCCCGCCATGCGGTCGGCTGTTGATGGAGACCGGGTCGGGCGATGAGGGGCTCGATCTGTTTCAGGGCGTTGGCCAACGCGGGGTCGAGGCGATCGTCGAGCGCTTCTCCCAGTACGACACCGGGCGCATCGCCACCCTGATCGGCCAAGCGACAGAGCGGAATCCTCCCCGCAGCCGCGCGCCTTCAAACGCTTCCACGGAACCGCTACGCTGAATCCCACGCAGGTGGGGCGCGATGCCGGGCGGATCGCCGATGAGGTCATTGCGCATTTGGCCGGTCTCGTCGGCGCCAAGGTCACGGTGGCGCTGGAGATCGAGGCGACGGCGCCTTCCGGCGTTCCCGACCAGGTCGTCCGCATCGTCACCGAGAACAGCCGGACCTTGAAGTTCGACAGCCACGGCTTCGAGGAAGAGTAACAGGCCGTGAGTGGCCGCGGCAGGCGGATTGCGCCGCCTCATCCAGGGACGATCCTGCGCGAGGCGTTTTTCGCGCCCGATGGGCGTTAGCGCCTACGCGCTCGCGCATCAACGACATCCTTCTCGGCCGCCGCGCGATCACCGCCGCAAAACCGCTTGACAGCTTATGTTTAGTAAACATAATTTACTAAACATAAACAATAAACAACACCGGCGGCGCGGGCGCCGCCGTTAAGAGACCCGCAGGGAGACTTTCGTTGACGAATCGTCCGGGATTCCGAGGCGTTGTCGGCGTTTCCGCGATCCGCCGTCCGAGCGGGCAACGGCGCTCTCTGAAGCGGGCAAGGTTTATTGCCGCGCGATGCCGCTCGTGGCTTCGCGCCGAGGTCCATCGCATCGGGAGGTGACCATGAAACGGACCATTTTGAGTTTTCTGGGAGCCGTTGCGGCCATGGGCGTGGTCGCGACGACCGCCGCCACGCCGGCGGTCGCGCAGGAAAAAAGCCTGACGCTCTGTTGGGCGGCTTGGGATCCGGCCAATGCCTTGCGCGAGCTGTCCAAGGATTTCACGGCCGAAACCGGCATCAAGATGAATTTCGAGTTCGTCCCCTGGACGAGCTTCGCCGACCGCTTTCTCAACGAGCTCAATTCCAAGGGCAAGCTGTGCGATCTGCTGATCGGCGACAGCCAGTGGATCGGCGGTTCGGCCACCTACGGCCACTACGTCAAGTTGAACGACTTCTTCGAGAAGGAAGGCATTTCGATGGATGCCTTCCTGCCGGCCACGGTCTACGCCTACTCGACCTGGCCGAAGGGGTCGCCGAATTACTGGGCGTTGCCGGCGATGGCCGACGCGCTCGGCTGGATCTACCGCAAGGACTGGTTCTCGCGCCCCGAGATCCGCTCCGCGTTCAAGGCGAAGTACGGCTACGAGCTGGGCGTGCCGAAGAACTGGAACCAGCTCATGGACATCGGCAAGTTCTTCCAAGGCCGCGTGATCGACGGCAAGAAGGTCTACGGCATGGCGATCTACACCGAGCGCGGCTCGGAAGGGATCACCATGGGCGTGACCTCGGCGCTCTACGCCTGGGGCTTCCAGTACGAGGACCCGAAGAACCCCTATCACATGGAAGGCTTCGTCAACAGCCCCGACGCGGTCGAGGCGCTCGAGTTCTACAAGGCGCTTTACAAGTGCTGCACGCCTCCGGGGCATTCGGACGCCTACATGGTCGCCAATCTCGACGCCTACAAGTCGGGGCAGGTGGCGATGCAGATGAACTGGTTCGCCTTCATGCCCGGCATCGTCAAGGACGAGGACGTCGGCGGCGATCGCTCGGGCTTCTTCGTCAACCCGCCGCAAAAGGTCGAGGCCTCGACGCTCGGCGGCCAAGGCATCTCGGTCGTCACCTACTCGGACAAGAAGGACATGGCGCTCCGCTACATCAAGTGGTTCGCCCGTCCCGAGGTGCAGAAGAAGTGGCAGGCGCTCGGCGGGTCCTCGGCCGCCAAGTCGGTCATGCTGGACCCGGCGTATCCCGACAGCTCGCCCTTCGCCGGCGAATTCCTGAAGGCCATGAGCAACGTCAAGGACTTCTGGCAGGAGCCGACCTACGCCGAGCTGTTGCAGTCCATGCAGAAGCGCATTCACGATTACGTCGTCGCCGACAAGGGCACGGCCAAGGAGGCGCTCGACAAGCTGATCAAGGACTGGACGCAGACCTTCGAGGACGACGGCAAGCTGTAGTCGCCGCGCTCGCCGCGGGGACGGCGACGCTCGCCGTCCCCGCCGCTTCGCTTCACCAACGCGATTGAATTCTATGGCGGTATCGAGCCGTGGCTTGGTCCTTCAAACGAGAAGCTGACGCCGATCCGGGCGCAAGGCGCGGTCTGTCGGACCGGGCCGTCGCCGCCTGGTTCATCGCGCCCACGCTTCTCCTTCTTCTGGCGATCAACATCTTTCCGTTGATCTGGACGGTTTATCTGTCGTTCACCAACTACCGCGCCAACCAGCCCGGCCGGGTGGTCAAATGGGTCGGGCTCAGGAACTACGAACGGCTGCTTAGCGACGAGGACATCTGGGGCTATCTCCAGGCGACGGCGCATTTCGTCGGCTGGTCGATGTTTTTCCAGGTCACGCTCGGCTTCGGCCTCGCCTACCTCATCAACAAGCGCTTCAAGGGGCACGCCACCTGGACCACGCTGATCCTGCTGCCGATGATGCTCTCGCCGGCGGTGGTCGGGGTCTTTTGGACCTACATCTACCAACCGCAGGCCGGGATCTTCAATTACATCATCAATTTCTTCATCGACGCGGGCGACTTCACCATGATCGGCGACGTCGATCTCGCGCCCTGGTCGATCGTCCTGGTCGATACCTGGATGTGGACGCCCTATGTCATGCTGATCTGCCTCGCCGGGCTGCGTTCGATCCCCGATTACATCTACGAGGCCGCCGAGGTCGATCGCGCCTCGCCCTGGCGCCAGTTCTGGACCATCACGGTGCCGATGGTGATGCCGTTTCTGCTGCTCGCCGTGCTGTTTCGGGCGATCGAGAACTTCAAGATGTTCGACATGGTGGTCGAGCTCACCTCGGGCGGTCCGGGGTCGGTCACCGAGCTCGCCTCGATCAACCTCAAGCGCGAGGCGTTCGAGAAGTGGCGAACCGGCTACAGCTCGGCCTTCGCCGTGATCCTGTTCGTCACGGTTTTCGGCGCGGCGAACATCTACGTCAAGTTCCTGAACAAGGTGAAGCAGCGATGAGCGGCTCCGGATCCAGCGCCCATTCGGTCGTCGAGCCCGGGACCTGGAGCCGTCGGATCGCGGCGGTCCTGGTCATTACCTATGCGTTGGTGACGATGATCCCGCTGGCCTGGATCGTCGTCACGGGGTTCAAGACCCCGCCCGACGCCATCGCCTATCCGCCCAAGGTTCTGTTCGAGCCCTCGCTCGAAGGCTACATCAACCTGTTCACCAACCGCTCGCGCCAGACGCCCGAGTACATGGCGAGCCTGCCGCCGCCCACGACCTGGTACGACGCCCTGGTGCGCAAGCGGAACATGGTGATCACCGGACCGTCGCGCTTCGCGGGGCGGTTCATGAACTCGCTGATCATCGGCTTCGGCTCGACCTTCCTCGCGGTCTTTCTCGGCACGCTCGCGGCCTATGCGTTCTCGCGCTTCCGCGTGCCGATCAAGGAGGATCTGCTGTTCTTCATCCTGTCGACGCGCATGATGCCGCCGATCGCGGTCGCCATTCCGATCTATCTGATGTATCGGACGCTCGGCCTCAGCGACACCCATCTCGGGATGATCCTGCTTTACACCGCGGTCAACCTCAGCCTCTCGGTCTGGCTGCTCAAGGGCTTCATGGACGAGATCCCGCGCGAGTACGAGGAAGCGGCGATGATCGACGGCTACACGCGCATCCAGGCCTTCTTCAAGGTGGTGCTGCCGCAGTCGGTCACCGGGATCGCGGCGACCGCCATCTTCTGCCTGATCTTCGCCTGGAACGAATACGCCTTCGCCCTGCTGCTCACCAGCGGCGTGGCGCAGACGGCGCCGCCCTTCATCCCGATCATCATCGGCGAGGGCGGGCTCGACTGGCCGGCGGTGGGCGCGGGAACGACGTTGTTCCTGCTGCCGATCGTCTTTTTCACCATTATCCTGCGCAGGCACCTGCTGCGCGGGATCACCTTCGGCGCGGTGCGCAAATGAGCCGGGACGCACGCGGCGGCGGCCTGGCGCGGCGCCTGTTCCGGCGCGGGCCGTGGGAGAACACCGCGACCGCCCTGATCGCGATCGGCGTGTTCATGTTGATGCAGCCGTTCTCGCTGGCGCTTTTCGGCTATTCGTTTTCCGTGATCCTGGTCGGCACGCTCGGCTATGTGATCGTCAGCCATTTCCCGGATTAGCACGATGGCCGAGATCCGGATAGAGAACCTGCACAAGCGCTTCGGCGATTTCGTCGCGGTCAAGGATTCGACCCTGACGATTCGCGACGGCGACTTCTTCGTCCTTCTCGGGCCGTCGGGCTGCGGCAAGACGACGACGCTGCGCATGATCGCCGGGCTCGAGATGCCGAGCGCGGGGAAAATCTACCTCGACGGCGAGGATGTCACCGGCTTGCGCGCTGCCAAGCGCGACATCGCCTTCGTGTTCCAGCTCTTCGCCCTCTATCCGCACATGAACGTCCGCCAGAATCTGGCCTTTCCCCTCAAGTCCCAGGGAATGCCGAGAAGCCAGGTCAAGGAGCGCGTGACCGAGGTCGCGCGGATGCTGCGAATCGACCACCTGCTTGACCGCAAGACCTCGGGCCTTTCGGGAGGCGACCGCCAAAGGGTCGCGCTCGGGCGCGCCATCGTGCGTCGCCCCAAGGCCTTTCTTATGGACGAGCCGCTGGGGGCGCTGGACGCCGAGTTCCGCGAGCTCATGTGCGACGAGCTGCGCACTCTCCACGAGCGGATCGAGGCGACCACGGTGTATGTCACCCACGACCAGCTCGAAGCCATGGCGATGGCCGACAGGATCGCGGTGATGAACGACGGCGTCATCGAGCAGATCGGCCCGCCGTTCGAGATCTACAACCGGCCGCGGTCGCTGTTTGTGGCTGATTTCATCGGCAGCCCGCCGATGAATCTGATCCGTCTTCGGGCGCGGCTTTCACCGGGAGACGCCGCGGTCCGGTTCGGCGATTCCGAACTTCGCATTCCCCGCTTGCGTGAAGGGACTGCGCAAGACGGCGCCGTGCTCGGCGTCCGTCCCGAGCATATCCGTCTCCACGATCAGGGCCCTATCCGGGCGCGCATCTACGGCGTTGAGTTCATGGGAACGACCCAGATCGTCACTCTGGACACTCCCGAAGGCCAGATCAAAGCGCGGCTGGATGCGGACCAGGCGCTGCGCGAAGGGGAGGCCGTGGGGGTCAGCTTTCTTACTGACCGCCTCGTGGTTTTTGACGGCCGCAGCGGCCGGGCGCTCGACAGCGACGCTTGGCGAGACGCCCGCAAGGAGGGGGTCGGTGGCTGAAGTCCGTCTCGAGTCCGTCACCAAACGGTTCGGCGCAACGACCGCCGTCGACAGGCTCTCGCTCACCGTGCGCGACGGAGAGTTCGTGGTGCTTCTTGGGCCGACGGGAGCGGGCAAGACCACGACCCTGCGCCTGATCGCCGGTCTCGAGAACGCGGACGAGGGCCGCATCCTGATCGGCGGCTGCGACGCCACCCGCGCCTCCCCAGCCGAGCGCGACGTCGCCTTCGTCTTTCAGCAATATTCGCTTTACCCGCATCTTTCCGTTTACGACAACCTCGCTTTTCCTCTGCGCTCGCCAAGCCGCCGCTTGGCCGAGGACAAGGTCCGCGCCCGGGTCAACGAGATCGCCCGTCTTTTGCACATAGAGAACAAGCTCGACAACCGCGCGACCGCGCTTTCGGGCGGCGAGATGCAACGGGTCGCCATCGGACGCGCGCTCGTCCGCAAGCCGGCGATCTACCTGATGGACGAGCCGCTCTCCTCGCTCGACGCCAAGCTGCGCGCAGAGCTTCGATTAGAGCTCAAGCGCATCCATGCCGAGCTCGGGGCGACGCTTCTCTACGTCACCCACGATCAAATCGAGGCGATGACCATGGCCGACCGGATCGGCATCCTGCGCGAGGGCCGTCTGGTTCAGATCGGCCCGCCCCGGGAGGTCTACGAGCAACCCAACAGCATCTACGTCGCCAGCCGTCTCGGCACGCCGCGGATCAACCTGCTGCCGGCCGATGCGGTCACGCTCGCGGACGCGCCGCCCGCAACCGCGACTATCGGCGCCCGGACCGAACATCTTCGCATCGCCAGCGCGCAAGACGACGCCCAAGGGGCGATGGCGGAAGCGACGGCGCGCGTGGCGCGGGTCGAGCATTTCGGCGACCAAAGCCACCTTCACCTGATGATTGGCGAGCACCGGCTGGTCACGCTGGTCTCCCCCGACAGCCCCTTCGCGCCAGGCGACGAGGTCGTGGTCGCTTTCCTCGCCCCGCTGTTTTTCGACAGCGAAGGGAACCGCATTGGCGATAACCGTCGTCGCATCGATGACACCTTGAACGGAGAGGCCGAATGGTCAGTTCCTCTCAAAGCCTGAAGCCCGTGGTCCGCGCCGCGGCCGAAACGATCGTCGCCCACGCCGACGAACTCACCGATCTCGATCAGGCGATCGGCGATGGCGATCACGGCATCAATATGAAACGCGGCGCCGAGGCCGTGCTCGCCACGATCGACGAGATCGCCGCCAAGCCGACGCCCGAAGCGCTCAAGGCGATCGGCATGGCCTTGGTGATGAAGGTCGGCGGGGCCTCGGGGCCGCTTTACGGCAGTCTGCTTCTCGGGATGGGAAAGGCCTGGAACGACGGGGGCCGGATGGATCGCGCCACGATCTCGGCGAGCTTCGCCGCCGGGATCGATGCGGTGAAAGCGCGCGGAAAGTCGGATCGCGGCCAAAAAACCATGCTTGACGTGCTGATCCCGGTGCTCGACGCCTTACGCGAAGGCGAGGACGAGGATTTGGCCGGTTTGACCGCGAAGCTCCGCAAGGTCGCTGACGACGCCGCCGAAGCCACCCGCGACATGAAGGCCGAACGCGGCCGCGCTTCCTTCCTGGGGGAGCGCAGCATCGGCCATGTCGATCCCGGCGCGCGGTCGAGCAGCCTGATGATCGGCGCGATTTGCAGCGCCCTCGGTGAGGCGTCATGAGCCGCAACGTCGGAATCGTGATCGTCTCCCATTCCGCCGACGTCG
>CAZHDF010000157.1:0-8147 GCA_964531525.1 uncultured Alphaproteobacteria bacterium
CTCCCCCGCCCGGCCACCCACGGGATCGTAGGATATGGGTGGCCGGGCGGGGGAGCGGGCCGGTGCCGATTCATTTCGAAAAAGACATCCGCTAGTTCTTGCTCTTGTCGACCAGGCGGTTCTCGCCGATCCAGGGCATCATGCCGCGCAGCCGCGCGCCGACCTCCTCGATCGGGTGCTCGGCGGCGCGCCGGCGCATGGCCTTGAAGCTCGCCTGGCTGGCCAGGTTTTCGAGCACCCATTCGCGGGCGAAGCGCCCCGACTGGATGTCGTCGAGAACCCGCTTCATCTCGGCGCGCACCTTGTCGTCGATGATCCGGGGGCCGCGCGTATAATCGCCGTATTCGGCGGTGTTCGAGATCGAGTAGCGCATGTTGGCGATGCCGCCCTCGTAGATCAGGTCGACGATCAGCTTGACCTCGTGCAGACACTCGAAATAGGCCATTTCGGGGGCATAGCCGGCCTCGACCAGGGTCTCGAAGCCCGCCTGGATAAGCGAGGTCAGCCCGCCGCAAAGCACCACCTGCTCGCCGAACAGGTCGGTTTCGCATTCCTCGCGGAAAGTGGTTTCGATCACGCCCGCGCGCCCGCCACCGATCGCCACGGCGTAGGACAGGCCGATCTCCTGGGCGTTGCCGGTGGCGTCCTGCTGGACCGCGAGCAGGCAGGGCACGCCGCCGCCGCGCGCGTATTCCGAACGCACCGTATGGCCCGGCCCCTTGGGCGCGACCATGAAAACGTCGAGGTCGGGGCGCGGCTCGATCAGGTTGAAGTGGATCGAAAGCCCGTGGGCGAAGGCGATCGCCGCGTTCTCGCGCAGGTTGCCGACGAGCTCGTCGCGATAGAGCGTCCCCTGGTGCTCGTCGGGCGACAGAACCATCACCACGTCGGCCCAGGCCGCCGCCTCGGCCGCCGTCATGACCTTGAAGCCCGCGCCCTCGGCCTTGGCCCGGGTCGGCGAGCCCTCGCGCAACGCGACGATCACTTCGGCGACGCCCGAATCGCGCAGGTTCATGGCATGGGCATGGCCCTGACTGCCGTAGCCGATGACGGCCACCTTCTTCGACTTTATGAGGTTGAGATCGGCATCGCGATCGTAATAGACACGCATGGTTTCCTCCCCGTCCCTTACGGGCTGCTGAACTGAACCGAAACGGCGGTGCGCTAGAGCATGATGCGTTCGGGCGGATCGGCGCCGATTCATTGAAAAGGCTTCATACCCTAGATTGCATCGGCGCCGCGCGAAATCGCGACGACGCCCGTGCGCGAGACGTCGACCAGCCCCAAGGGCGCCATCAGCTTGATGAAGGCGTTGAGTTTTTCGGGCTTGCCGGTCATCTCGAATACGAAGGATTCGTTCGTGCTGTCGACCACGCGGGCGCGAAAGATGTCGGCGATGCGCAGCGATTCGACGCGCTTCTCGCCGCTGCCCGCGACCTTGATCAGCGCCAGCTCGCGCTCGACGCTCGGTCCCTCGATGGTGAGGTCGCTCACCTTGTGGACCGGCACCAGGCGGCCGAGCTGGGCCTTGATCTGCTCGATCACCATGGGCGAGCCCGAGGTGACGACGGTGATCCGCGAAAGCGTCGCCCGCGGGTCGATCTCGGCGACCGTGAGGCTATCGATATTGTAGCCCCGGGCCGAAAACAGCCCGATGACCCGGGCAAGAACGCCCGCCTCGTTATCGACGAGCACCGCGATGGTGTGCTGCCTGATTTCCTTCGTCACGTCGTTCGTCACGTTGCTATCCCATGGCAAGGCCGGCGCGGCGGAACGCCCCGCGCGGCGGCGATGGCGCGCTTTCCGGGCGGTGCTCTCAGACCAGGACCATGCCGTCCTCGGTTCGGGGCTCGATCTCCTCGTCGGGTCCCAGCTTCATGTCGTAATGCGCCGCTCCGGCGGGAATCATCGGATAGACGTTCTCGGCCGGATCGACCCGGACGTCGACGATCACCGCCTTGTCGGACGCGATCATCTCCTCGATCGCGGCGTCGACCTCGTCCGGCTTGGTCACCCGCAGCCCCTTGGCGCCGAAGGATTCGGCCAGCGCCACGAAATCGGGCAGCGAATCCATGTAGCTCTCGGCGTAGCGGCCGCCGTGGAACAGTTCCTGCCACTGGCGCACCATCCCCATGTACTGGTTGTTGAGGATGAACAGCTTCACCGGCAGCCGGTACTGGGCGAGCGTCGACATTTCCTGGATGTTCATCAAGATCGAGGATTCGCCGGCGACGTCGATGACCAGCGCGTCCGGGTGCGCGATCTGCACGCCCATCGCCGCCGGCAACCCGTAGCCCATGGTGCCGAGCCCGCCCGAGGTCATCCAGTGGTTGGGCTTGTCGAAGCGCAGGAACTGCGCCGCCCACATCTGGTGCTGGCCGACCTCGGTGGTGAAGTAGACGTCGTCGCGATCCTTGGTCTGCGCGTAAAGGCGTTGGAGCGCGTATTGCGGCTTGATGAGCTTCTTCGAGTTGCGGAATCGCAGGCAGTCGCGCTTGCGCCAGCCCTCGATCCGCTTCCACCAGGCCTCCATCGCCTTGGCGTCGGCGTGGCAGAGCTTCGATTTCCAGAGCTTGACGAGATCCTCGAGCACATAGGCGCAATCGCCCACGATCGGCACGTCGACCGCTACGTTCTTGTTGATCGAGGACGGGTCGATGTCGATCTGGATCTTGGTCGAGCCGGTGGAGAAGGCGTCGACCCGCCCGGTCACCCGGTCGTCGAAGCGGGCGCCGACCGCGAGCATCACGTCGCATTCGGCCATCGCCATGTTGGCCTCGAAGGTACCGTGCATGCCCAGCATGCCCAGGAACTGGGGATCGGACGCGGGGAACGCGCCCAGCCCCATCAGCGTCAGCGTGACCGGATAGCCCGTGGCATGAGCGAGATTGGCGAGAAGCTGCGCCGCCGCCGGTCCCGAGTTGACGACCCCGCCGCCGGCGTAGATCACCGGGCGCTTGGCCTTGGCGAGCAGCTCGATCGCCTCCTCGATCGCGACCGGATCGCCCTTGACCGGGGGGTTGTACTTGGGCGGCGCCATGTCCTTGGGCGCGCGATAGGCGGTCGTCGTCGCCACCGCCACGTCCTTCGGGATATCGACCACCACCGGCCCCGGCCGGCCGCTGCGCGCGACATGAAACGCCTCGTGCAGAATGCGGCCGAGATCCTCGGTCCGCTTCACGAGGTAATTATGCTTGGTGCAGGACCGCGTGATGCCGACCGTGTCGGCTTCCTGAAAGGCGTCGTTGCCGATCAGATGGGTGGGCACCTGCCCGGTCATGCAGACGATGGGAATGCTGTCCATCATCGCGTCCGTCAGCCCGGTGACGCAGTTGGTCGCCCCCGGCCCCGAGGTGACCAGCACCACGCCGACCTTGCCGGTCGAGCGCGCGTAACCCTCGGCCGCATGGACCGCCGCCGGCTCCTGGCGCACGAGAATATGGCGCAGGCTGTTCTGCTTGAAGATCGCGTCGTAGATCGGAAGGACAGCGCCGCCGGGATAGCCGAAAATGGTATCGACACCCTGATCGACAAGCGCCTTGATGACGATCTCAGCGCCGCTCAGTTCCTCGCTGGCCACCGGTCGAGTCCTCCGTCTCACGCGCCGTCCGCGCCGCGCATGCCTTCGCCGGGAGGGGACCTCGCCCCCTCGCCCGCCCGCACGTCTCCGCGCCGGCGATGTTGCAGCCGGCGATATTGCGGTGCAAACAAGCGTTGACGCCCGCAGCGGGCGCCTCACGAACTTGGCAAACTAGACGCTCGCCGGGAGACGGTCAACAGGAACCGAGCCGTTTCCTCGACCATGCGCCGCCCCATATCGGGGTCATAGGCTTGGGTTTCGACTCGCGCGCCGGCGAAGCGGTGGCGGAACCACGTCGACTGCCGCTTGGCGTAGCGGCGGGTTTCTTGCCGCACCGCAGCAACGGCGGCGTCGAGATCGATCTCGCCCGCGAGGTGGCGAGCGAAGGGCCGCACCCCCAGCGCCTTCATCGCCGGCAGGTCGGGCGCGAGCCCCCGGGCGACGAGCGCCGCGACCTCGTCGAGCGCGCCGGCGGCGACCATCGCCGGCACGCGGGCGTCGCAGGCGGCATAGAGCGCCGCGCGCTCGGGCTGAAGCAGAATCCGCAGAACCGGCCCCGCGAGCCCGGGCTCGGCCGTGGGGCGGCGGCGCCATTCGGCGAGCGAGACGCCGGTCGCCTCGACCACCTCGAAGGCGCGGACCAGGCGCTGGCCGTCGCCGGGATCGAGGCGCGCGGCCATCTCGGCGTCGCGCGCCGCCAGCAGGGCGCGAAACGCCGCCCCGCCGAGCTCGGCGTGAAGCGCGCGCGTGGCGGCGCGCAGCTCCGGCGGAATGTCGGGCACCGCCGCGATCCCGTCGAGCAGCGCCTCGATGTAAAGCCCGGTGCCGCCGACCAGGATCGGTAGCCGCCCCGACGCCCGCGCCGCCGCGATCGCATCCAACGCCATCGTCCGCCAGCGCGCGGCCGAGCAGGCTTCCGCCGCGTCGAGCACGCCGTAGAGCCGATGCGGCGCGCGCGCCTCGGCGGCGGCGTCGGGACGCGCGGTCAGCACCCGCAAGTCGCGATAGACCTGCATCGAATCGGCGTTGATGATTTCGCCGCCATGGGCTTCGGCGAGGTCTAGGGCGAGCGCCGACTTGCCGCTCGCGGTCGGCCCGGCGACGACCACCACCCCTTTTCCCACCGGCCCGCTTGCCAGGGGTCGATTCTCTCCGTAGGTTTGCGCGCCCATGTCCAACGTGCTCACGATCATCGCGGGCGGCGGCGGCCCGCCGCTCGACGATAGCACGGCCGAGGCCGCGCGCGAGGCGCTCGTCGCCGCCGGGGCCGAGGCGCGCGCCCCCGACTGGCTCGCCCCCGGAACCGCCTGCGACATCGTATTCGCGGGGCTTTCGCCCGAGGCGGCGCGGATCGCGGCGGCGCGCGCGCTCGGCGGCGCGCCGATCGACCTGGTCGCCCAACCCCTCGCGGGGCGGCGCAAGCGGCTGCTCGTCGCCGACATGGAATCGACCATGATCGCCAACGAGTTCGTCGACGAGCTCGCCGAGGCCGCGGGCATCGGCGCGGCGGTCGCCGCCATCACCCGGCGCGCCGTGGCCGGAGAGATCGAGTTCGCCGCCGCGCTTCGCGAGCGCGTCGCGCTGCTCGAGGGGCTCTCGACCGAGCTGTTCGACCGGGTCTACGCGGGGCTCGCCGTGACCCCGGGGGCGGCGGCGCTGGTGCGGACCATGCGGGCGAACGGCGCCTATGCGGCGCTGGTCTCGGGAGGGTTCGACGTGTTCACGCGCCGGGTCCGCGACCTGCTCGGCTTCGACGTCCAGTTCGCCAACCGCCTGGCCACCGCCGGCGGCCGGCTCGTGGGCCGGCTCGACGGGCCGATCCTCGACCGGGCGGCCAAGCGAACCCACCTCGATCGCCTCGCCGCCGAGCGCGCGATTCCGATCGCCGAAACCCTGGCCGTCGGCGACGGCGCCAACGACATCGACATGCTGTCGGCCGCCGGCCTCGGCGTCGCCTACCGCGCCAAGCCGGCGGCGGCCGCCGTGGCGCCAGCGCGCATCGACCACGGCGACCTCACGGCGCTGCTCTATCTCCAGGGCTACCGGTCGGACGAGATTCTGGGGTGACTCCAACGACCCCGTGAACCTGGTTCACGGGGTCGTTGGCAAGCGCGACCTAAGCGCCGACCCTCGCCTCCCAGTCGAAATCGTCGAGCGCGCGCAGGCGGAAATCGGCGGCCGAGAAGTCCATGGCCGCGGTCATGGGATGGGGCCAGGCGATCACCGAGAACCCCGCCGCCTTGGCCGCGGCGATGCCGGTCGAGGTATCCTCGATCGCGAGACAAGACGCGGGCGGCACGCCGAGGCGCGCGGCGGCGGCGAGGTAGAGATCGGGCGCGGGCTTGCCGGCGGCGACATCGTCGACCGCGAGCGCCGCCGCGAAATGACGCTTGGCGCCGACCGCGGCGACATTGGCCTCGACGATCGGGCGCGGGCTCGACGAGGCCGCCGCCTGAGGCACGCCGCGCGCCGCGAGCGCGGCGACGATCGCGGGCGCGGGCGCGCGCGCCATGCCGCCATGGACCCGGGCGACGTAATAGTCGATGAGTTCGGCGCGCAGCCCCTCGAAGCTCGGCCCGAGTGCGCGCAGCGCCGGAATGCCCGCCCACATCTCGGGAAAGCTCTTGCCCAGCCAACGCTTGTTGTCGGCGTCGCCGAAAACGTGGCCGTGGCGCGCGCAAACGACGGTCAGGCTTTCGAAATGCAGGGGTTCGCTGTCGATCAGCACCCCGTCGACGTCCCAGACCACCGCTCGGAACCGCCCGTTACCCGAATGCGCGCCCAAGATAACGCTCACTGACGCAGCAGCCACAGAAGCGCGACGCCGAGCGACGCCGCGGCAAGGCCCGCGGTGCGCAGCGTCGAGGCCGGCAGCGCGAGAACCTGGGCCATCGCGCGCCGCATGGCGTCGGGAAACAGGGCGTAGAGCAGACCCTCGATCACGAGAACGAGGCAGAGCGCGGTCAACAGCTCGATCATCGCGTCCCGCCCGAGCCCGCGCGCGGTCCGTCGGTTCCCCCGCCGCCCGCGCCGGCGCTATTCGCCGGCCGGGGCCTTTGCCGTTCCGGTCACGCCCTCGGTGGTGCCGAAGAAGCGGAAGAACTCGCTGTCGGGCGAGATGACAAGCGTCGTATCGTCGGCATTGAGCGCCTCGCGATAGGCCTGCATCGAGCGGTAGAACTCGAAGAAAGAGATATCGCGGCCGAAGGCGTCGGCGAAGATGCGCACCGCCTTGGCGTCGCCCTCGCCTCGGGCGATCTGGCCGGTCTTGCGCGCCTCGGCGAGCAGCACGATCTTGTCGCGATCGGCCTTGGCGCGGATTTTCTGCCCCTCCTCCGCGCCCTGGGCGCGCAGCTCCTTGGCCTCGCGATCGCGCTCGGTCTGCATCCGACGATAGATCGCCTGGCTGTTCTCCTCGGGCAGGTCGGTGCGCTTGATGCGCACGTCGATGACATCGATGCCGAAGCTCTTGGTCTCGACGTTGACCATGTCGCGGATCTGGGTCATCAGCATGGCGCGCTCGCCCGAGACGATCTGCGCCAACGGCACGTTGCCGAGCGCCCGGCGCACGCTGCCGTTGATGATCGAGGCGAGCCGCGTGCGCACCACCGCCTCGTTGCCCACCGCCTGGAAGAAGCGCAACGGATCGGTGATCTTGTAACGAGCGAAGGAATCGACGACCAGGCGCTTCTGGTCGGAGGCGATCACCTCCTCCTTGGGCACGTCGTAATCGAGCACCCGGCGGTCGAACAGGGTTACGTTCTGAATGAACGGAATCTTGAAATGGAGCCCAGGCTCGGTCACCACCCGGCGCGGTTCGCCGAACTGAAGGACCAGCGCCTGGGCCGCCTGATGAACGGTGAACGTTGCGCTCAACCCGACCACCACGAGCGCGACGACGACCACGACGAGGCCGATCAGAATCCCGCGGTTCATTGGCTCTTCCCCTTGTTCCCGGTCTTGAGCTCGGGCAGCGGGAGATAGGGCAGCACGCCCTGGGTGCCAACGCCCTTGCTGTCGACGATCACCTTGTTCATTCCCTTGAGGATATCTTGCATGGCGTCGAGGTACATGCGCTTGACCGTCACGTCCTTGGCCTGGCGGTAGGCGTCATAGACCGAGATGAAGCGCTTGGCCTCGCCTTCGGCCTCGGCGACGATCTGCTCGCGATAGGCCTGGGCCTGCTGGACGATCTGCGCCGCTTCGCCGCGGGCGCGCGGGATGATCGAGTTGGAGTAGGCCTGGGCCTCGTTGATCGCGCGCTCGCGGTCGGCGCGCGCCGCCTGGACGTCGCGGAAGGACGCGATCACCGCCTCGGGGGGGTCGACCTTCTGGAGCTGGACCTGGGTAACCTGAATGCCCGCGCCGTATTCGTCGAGAACCTTCTGCATGAGATCGAGGGTCTGGGTCTCGACCTGGCTCCGGCCCTCGGCGAGCACGAAGGCGATGTTGGTCTTGCCGACGACCTCGCGCATGACGCTCTCGGCCACCGCCTTCACGGTCTCCTCGGGGGCGCGGATGTTGAACAGGAACTTGCCCGCGTCCTTGATGATCCAGAAGACGACGA